>CAIQHM010000001.1 GCA_903871555.1 uncultured Actinomycetes bacterium
CTAGAAGCTGCACATCCAGAATTTAAATTAGCCGATTCGCCAAGTGATTTAGTTGGTGGGGGATTTGCAACACACTTTCAACAATCTGATCACATCGAGAAGATGGCCAGCCTAGATAATGTTTTTGATAACGATGAATTAATTTCCTGGTTCGAGAGAGTCGCAAAGACAAGTACTTCCAATACTTGGCTCTGTGAAGTAAAGGTCGATGGCCTGGCAATAAATTTGCTCTATGAAAAAGGTAAATTAACCAAGGCTCTGACTCGGGGTAATGGCGTTACTGGTGAAGATGTAACACTGAACATTCGCACCATAAAAACTATTCCACACGAGTTGAAAGGCAAGAATCTGCCTGATGTATTAGAAGTTCGGGGCGAAGTTTTCTTCCCTATCGAAGCCTTCAACGAATTCAATGATCAACAAGAAGAACTTGGTAAAGAACGCTTTGCTAACCCGAGAAATGCAGCGGCTGGTTCACTTCGCCAGAAAGATCCACGGGTAACTGCAAGTCGCCCACTCTCCATGGTGGTCCACGGAATCGGCGCCGTTACCGGTATTTCATTTGAATCGCAGAGCGCCGCGTATGAATTGCTTAAAGGTTTTGGTCTACCAACTAGTTCAAGATTTAAAGTAGTAACCAGCCCTGCCGAGGTTAGCGAATTTGTGGCTTACTACGCCGACCATCGCCATGACATCGAACACGAAATAGATGGCATTGTTATTAAAGTTAATGAGATTGCGATTCAGGAAGAACTTGGCTTTACTGCGCGCGCGCCTAAGTGGGCGATTGCATATAAATATCCCCCAGAGGAAGTAACTACAAAACTTCTTGACATCAAGGTCAGCGTCGGTCGAACCGGACGAGTCACACCATTTGCATTTATGGAGCCAGTCAAAGTTGCAGGATCAACTGTCACAAATGCAACTCTGCATAATGCCGAGGAAGTTGTGCGCAAAGGTATTTTGATCGGGGACACTGTTTTAATACGTAAGGCTGGTGATGTAATCCCAGAAGTTTTGGGTCCGGTTATCGCGAAGCGAGATGGCAGCGAGAAAGCATTTGTTATGCCGACAAAGTGTCCTGATTGCGGAAGCAAGTTACGTGCGATCACGGAGGGCGATGTAGATATCCGTTGCCCTAATACCCAGAGTTGTCCCGCGCAATTGCGTGAGCGAATTTATTACATTGGTTCAAGAGTTGCTTTGGATATTGATGTTCTTGGATATGAAGCGGCAAGCGCGCTGTTGGAGGACAAGCTAATTGTTGATGAGTCAGATTTATTTGGATTGACCGAGAAAGATCTCGCGAAATCACAATTCTTCTTAAAGAAAGATGGCTCGCTTGGACTGAATGTTGAGAAATTCTTAAAGGGGCTAGATGGCGCAAAGGCGAAACCACTTTGGCGAATCTTGGTCTCACTATCCATTAGACATGTTGGCCCAACTGCAGCCCAGGCACTTGCTAAGAACTTCGGTTCGATTGCGGCAATTTCTGAGGCGAGTGAAATCGAATTATCTGAAACCGATGGGGTTGGCGCTGTTATTGCGCAATCGATTATCGAATGGTTCAGCATCGATTGGCACCAGGAAATTATTTCTAAATGGCAGAAAGCTGGAGTTCAATTAGTTGAAGTTGCCAAGGAATCTAGCGAGCCACAAACCTTGGTCGGACTAACTTTGGTAGTGACAGGTTCACTTGAAGATTTCACCCGCGATGGGGTCTCTGAAGTTATCGCGCTGCACGGCGGAAAATCTTCATCCTCAGTCTCCAAGAAAACCGATTACCTAGTCGCAGGCGAAGCGGCTGGATCCAAGTTGGCAAAGGCGGAAGAACTTGGGGTTCGGGTATTAAATGAGAGCGAATTCAAAATTTTGCTTGCAAGCGGACCCAAAGCTTTGGGGTAAAGTTCCACCATGATTTTGTATTCCGAAAACGTTCGCGAACTTTCTGCCCCACCAATATTTTTTGGGCTTTTTGCCTTCGTTGTATTGTCATTACTTCTTTATTTAACACTACGCATGGACCGGGATTAATCCCATCTCTAAAGTAGGAATTCTTGGTGGGACCTTTGATCCACCGCATCTTGGTCATCTTCATATAATTGAAGCTCTCGCTAAGAAATTTGATCAAATTATGGTGATTCCAACCGGCGATCCATATTTGCGTTCAACTAAACCGGTTGCAACTCCAGGTGAACGTTTAGAAATGTGTAGCAAAGCTTTGGATGATTTATCAGATGAATTACAAGAAAAAGTTATGGTTCTAGATATTGAAACATCTCGCAAAGGTGCGACATATACTTTCGACACTTTGCAATCTCTTCGGGCTTTTTTTCCGAAGGACGAATTCACATTGATACTTGGCACGGATGCCGCAGCGTCTTTCCATAAATGGAAGCGCAGCGATGATGTGAAGAAACAAGCTGAAATTCTGGTTGTTAAACGCCCAGGAGAAATAAAGTCCGGTTTCAAAGAGATAGAAATAGATGCTCTCGAAATAAGCGCATCACAAATCCGTGAAGATTTTGCAAAGGGTAAAAATCCAGAAACAATCTCTCCTTCAGTGCTTAATTACATAAAAGATCGAGGCCTATATGGCAGCAGGTAAGAGCGTAAGTAATTTGGCACAAGTAGCCGCAGAAGCAATTGCAGAGAAACTTGGTGTCGATATTGTGGCGCTAGATATGACAGAACAAATGGTTCTATCTGAAGTATTTCTAATTGCTACTGGTTCAAATGAAATTCAAGTTGATGCTATTGCTGATGGCGTTTTCAAAGCGATGGCAGAAATTGGCGAAAAACCAATTCGTCGCGAAGGTAAAGGGCAATGGATTTTGCTCGATTACTCTGATCTCGTAGTTCATATTCAAAGCCAAGAGCTTCGTAATTACTACATGCTCGATCGACTTTGGAATGACTGTCCTCGAATTCCGTTAAAGGTCTCAGAAATCCGCTAGTTTTATCTCATGAGCGAAAAATCAAAGATTCGAATTGTTCTCTGGCGTCATGGTCAGACCGATTGGAATGTTGAAAATAGATATCAGGGACATTCGGATATTCCGCTAAATCAAGTTGGTTTGTATCAAGTTGGGCAAGCTGCAAAAGTTCTAGCTGGCATGAATCCGACTCGCATCATCGCAAGTGATTTGATTCGAGCCAAACAGACTGCGCAAGCACTTGTTGATCTCACCGGTATAAAAATGGAGATTGATGCCGACCTCCGTGAAACAAATGGCGGAAATTGGGAAGGCAAAACCGGAAGCCAAAATCGGGAAGAAGATGGCGAAAGATTTAAACAATGGATGTTCGGTGAAGATGTTAAGGCCGGTGAAGTTGGTGAATCCAGAACCGATGTTGCAAAGCGTGCAAGAACTGCAGTTGATCGTGGCATCGCACATGCAACCGGAACAATTATTTTTGTAACTCATGGCGGAACATCGCGCGCCTTGCTTGGTTCGATCCTCGATTTACCTTTTGAAAAATGGGCTTCACTTGGCGGGCTTTCAAATGCATCTTGGTCAGTAATTGAACCGAATGCCTTCATAAAAGCAGGTTGGTCTTTGGTCGAACACAATGCGGGTTCAATTCCAGAGCCAGTTTTTGGTAATGAATCGCAGGAGGCCGAGGCTTAATTTTTGGGATAAAGTCTGCCCTCGAAGTTAAACTCATTTACAAATTGGGGCTGTGGCGCAGCTGGTAGCGCACCTGCATGGCATGCAGGGGGTCAGGGGTTCAAATCCCCTCAGCTCCACTCAATTTTAAATTCGATTCGGTAAATCTCTAGCGCTAGGCCATGGGAGAATTCGCGTTATGCATGAGGCCTATGACATTCAATATGTCCAAGAGAAATGGTTGCCCATTTGGGACAAATTAGAACCATTTAAATCTGGCCGCAGCGATGACAATCGCCCTAAGAAATATGTTTTAGATATGTTCCCTTACCCATCAGGTGATTTACATATGGGTCATGCCGAGGCTTACGCACTTGGCGATGTAATTGCACGTTATTGGATTCAAAAAGGCTTCAACGTTATGCACCCAATCGGTTGGGATGCCTTTGGATTACCTGCAGAAAATGCAGCAATTAAACGTAATGAAGATCCGCGTGCTTGGACTTATGAAAACATTGCAGTGCAGAAAGCTTCAATGCGCAGATTCGCTTGCTCTTTTGATTGGGATCGAGTTCTACATACTTGCGATCCAGAATATTACAAATGGAATCAATGGCTATTTCTTGAACTTTATAATAAAGGCCTTGCCTATCGGAAAGATTCACCAGTTAACTGGTGTCCAAGTTGCCAGACAGTTCTTGCCAACGAGCAAGTTGTTGCTGGACTTTGTGAGCGTTGTGATTCTGCGGTAACCAAGAAGAAATTAAACCAGTGGTATTTAAAGATTACGGATTATGCCGATCGCCTGCTTGATGACATGAAAGATCTTGAAGGTCAATGGCCGGAAAAAGTCTTGATGATGCAGCGCAATTGGATCGGTCGTTCTGTCGGCGCTGAAGTGAAATTTGTTATTGAAGGTCGAGACGAACCTGTAACTATTTACACAACCCGCCCGGATACTTTGTATGGCGCAACATTTATGGTTGTGGCCGCTGACTCTGCCCTGGCCGCAGAACTCGTCTCTGGTTCTAAGGTAGAAGGCGAATTTGTAAAGTATTTAGATGGTGTAAAGGCAGCAACCGATATTGATCGCTTAGCAACAGATCGACCAAAGAGCGGAATTTTCCTAGAACGTTATGCGATAAATCCAGTAAATGGCGCGAAACTTCCGATCTGGGCCAGCGATTATGTTCTAGCTGATTACGGAACTGGCGCAATCATGGCGGTTCCTGCACATGATCAACGCGATTTAGATTTTGCAAAGGCTATGAAACTTCCAGTTCAAGTTGTTGTTTCAAGTGATGAAGAAGATCCAAATACAAGTGGAATCGCCACAACAGGTGATGGCAAGTTAATTAATTCGGGCTCATTGAATGGGCTTGCTAAAGATGCAGCAATTGCAAAGATTATTGAAGAACTTGCAGCAAAAGAACTTGGGAAAGCGGCTAAGAACTATCGTCTTCGCGACTGGTTGATTTCACGTCAACGTTTCTGGGGAACTCCGATTCCAATTATTCATTGTGACAATTGCGGAGAAGTCCCGGTTCCACAAGAACAATTGCCGGTAGAACTTCCATCTGCAACTGGCCTTGATTTAAAACCAAAGGGAACATCACCACTTGGTGCTGCCGAGGATTGGGTAAATGTTGCATGTCCCAAATGCAGTGCACCTGCAAAGCGCGATGCCGACACAATGGATACCTTCTTTGATTCATCGTGGTACTTCCTTCGCTACACCAGCACAGATCGCCACGACGTGGCATTTGATAAGAAGGCAGTCGAAACTTGGTTACCAGTTGATCAATATGTAGGCGGCGTAACACATGCAATCTTGCACTTGTTGTATTCCCGGTTCTTCACAAAAGTTCTGCACGATCTTGGGCATTTAAATTTCATCGAACCATTTACCAGATTGCTAAATCAAGGAATGGTTTTGATGGATGGATCTGCGATGTCGAAATCTCGTGGAAATCTCGTTCGTCTCTCTGATGAACTTGCGAATCATGGTGTTGACGCAATTCGGCTAGCTTTAGTATTCGCTGGCCCACCAGAAGATGACGTTGATTGGGCCGATGTTTCGCCATCTGGTTCCGTTAAATTCTTAAATCGTGCTTGGCGCATTTCAGGTGATGTCACTAGCGCCACCGGTATTGATTTCGCAAAGGGAGATTTGGCACTTCGTAAGGTGACCCATAAAGCGCTGCACGATATTGGTTTTGCTGTTGAATCATTTAGATTCAACGTTGCAGTTGCGCGGGTAATGGAACTTGTTAATGCAACACGCAAAGCTATCGATTCTGGATGTGGTCCAGCAGATCCTGCAGTTCGCGAAGCATCTGAAGCAATTGCGATTGCACTCTCCCTAGTTGCGCCATTTACCGCGGAAGAGATGTGGGAAATTCTTGGACACAAACCAGGCATTGCACTTGCTGGCTGGCCAGAAGTGGATCCAAAGTTATTGGAAGCTGATGCAGTAACCGCGATTTTGCAGATAAATGGCAAGATCAAAGACCGGATCGAAGTTTCACCAAATATTTCAGATAGCGAACTCGAAGCACTTGCTATGGCAAACTCTGAAATTGCTGCAGCAATTGCTGGTCAAACAATTAGCAAAATTATTACGCGCGCACCAAAATTAGTTAACATCGTTCTTTAATTCACAGAGGCGCAATTAGTGCGCAATTAACAGAGCCTGATTGACTAGGTTTCCCCTCATGTTAAATGAGATCAAAGAAGCGATTCGCGACAAATATTTGGATTTTGGCTTTACCGATGAACAACGCAAAGCAGTATTGCTTATTTTTGCCGGTTTTCTGGCAGTAGGTGGAATATTTTTTGCACTCTCACAAGGCCACACCAGCGAACCTGCGGTAGATCTAGTTCCAACTGTTATGACGCCAACGATTCCAACTATTGCCGAAACTTTGATAGTTGATGTCTCGGGTCGAGTGCGCAAGCCAGGTGTTTATTCACTGGATAAAGGTTCCAGAGCGATTGATGCACTTGATTTGGCAGGTGGGGCATTGCCTGGTGTAAGCCTTACAGATATAAATCTTGCGCATATTCTCTTTGATGGCGAGCAAATAATTGTCGGAGCACCACGAGTCACATATTCATCTTCATCACGAAGCGCACCAAAGGCAAAAGCACCAACTGCTACATCACCGCTAAGTTTAAATTCTGCGACTTTGGCGCAATTAGATACCTTGCCAGGGATTGGTCCCGTGATGGCGAATCGAATCTTTTCCTATCGCAAAACAAACGGGCCCTTTCTCGTAATTGAAGATTTGAAGAAAGTTTCTGGGATTGGTGATGTCACATTCGCAGAGATATCCAAATTGGTGCGGATTTAAAAGAGCACGACTATCGATTACTGGCACTTGGTTTAGCCATCTGGCTCGGTGCCGCAATTGCTGGAATCCTCACCGCGCCCTGGAGCTATCTTGCAATTCTAATTTTTATCGCCCTGACCAGAATTAAACGCTCGCTCGCACTAATCCTGATTGCCGCAGTTTTAACTGGAAGCGCGGGGAGTGCCATAAGGCAAGTTGGATTGACTCACAATTATTTAGCAGATGTTTTAGTTGGTAACCCAAACGTCGAAATAGTTGGGACCTTAAAGACAGATCCAACTTGGAGCAAGCCTAAAGTTATCGGCTCTAAATTTCGCAGCAAATCAATGACCATGTTGGCATCTATTACAAGTGTAAGCATCGATGGAAAAATCAAACTAATTCGATTACCAGTACGAATAACTAGTTCTAAGTTCGTTAAGTTAATTCCAGGCGAAAAATTTCGAATAACCGGTGTGGCTTTCCCTACCCCAGAGCGGCGAGTAGCTGCGCTTATTGCAACCCGCGGGGATTTTATAAAATTGGCAGAGGCCAATTTCTTGCAGCGATTATCAGCAAAGATTCGTGACGCCTTTCGCAAGACTGCCCAATCGGTTGGTGGCGCAAGTGGAGCGTTAATACCAGGACTTGTAATCGGCGATACCTCGTTAGAGTCCCAAGGATTCGTGACTGATATGCGAAGAGTTGGGCTCTCACACTTAACTGCAGTCAGCGGTGCAAATTTTGCAATTATCGCCGCATTTCTGTTGTGGCTTTCGCAATGGATATTTAAGAAAGTTCGCTCCCGCTTAATTCTTACAAGTGCTGTACTTATTGGATTTATCTTCTTGGTTCGGCCCTCGCCTTCGGTCTTGCGAGCTAGTGTCATGAGCGCTGTTATCTTGATTGCGAAATCTCGGGGCGTAAAAGCCGATTCGGTTCCATCGCTTGGGCTAGCAATTTCTTCTCTGATTTTAATGGATCCATTTCAAGCGATTGATCCGGGTTTCGCATTATCTGTAGCGGCAACCGCTGGAATTTTGGTGTTGGCGCCAAAGATTCAAAGCTATATCTCCGATCGATTCGGACACGAGAAGTTTGCAGAAGTTATGGCAATTCCCTTATCCGCAACGATCATGTGTACGCCAGTAATTCTGGCAATTTCTGGGCTGTTCTCATTGGTTTCAATTCCGGCAAATATTTTGGCAGAACCAGTTGTTGCGCCTATAACAATCGTTGGATTTATTGCTGCGATTATTTCGCCACTAGTACCTGGGCTCTCGCATCTGCTTCTTGTGATTATCAAACCCCTTGCGCAAATAATTGTTTGGATCTCAAATTTTGCCTCAGATTTGCCGGTGCTCCTTCTACCTAAGAGTTATCTTGGTGCCGCGATCGCGGTAGGGGTAATCGCGCTAATTAAATTACGAAAATGGCTGGCGCTAGGGATATCAGGCTGTGCAGTTCTAATAATCATTCTTCTTCCCGGTCAATGGCCCGGAAAGTATTGGCAGGTTGCAAATTGCAATGTGGGGCAGGGCGATGGGCTCGTTATCAATTTGGGTGATAGTTCAGCGATAGTTATCGATGTTGGTCCAGATTCAAAGTTGATAGATGGCTGTCTAAAAGATTTAGGTATTACAAAAATTCCTCTTCTTGTGCTTTCGCACTTTCATGCCGACCATGTTCATGGGCTGGATGGGGCGCTAGCTGGTCGCAGAGTTTCAAATATTTGGGTGACAAATTACGGTGAACCCAAGAGCGAGCGAGACACAGCGCTCTTATTAATTGGAAATATTCCAAGCCATGTGGCAAGTGTTGGCGAGAGATTTGATTTTCAAAGCGCCAAAGGCGCGGTAAGTATTTCAGTTCTTTGGCCTGGTAAAACTATTGAGGAATTTGCAGCCATACCTGGAGATGGATCAAGCATTAACAATTCAAGTATTGCGCTCTTAATTACAGTTGGAAGTCTGCGAATTTTTAGCGCTGGGGATTTAGAACCTCCCGCTCAAGAAGCGATGATGGCTGGCTCAAAAATAGGAGCGGTGGATATCTATAAAGTTTCACATCATGGTTCGTCCTATCAATATCCGCCACTGATGTCAGAGCTGCAACCTAGGGTGGCTTTAATAAGCGTTGGACTTGGCAACAGCTACGGCCATCCAGCGGCGACTACTGTCGCGGCACTTGCGGCGCTGGGCACAATAGTTATGCGAACTGATCAAGATGGTGCCATCTCGGTTGACGGGGCCCTTAAGATCAGAACTAAGAGAGATGATTGGTGGAATATTTCGTGGGGATAACATTGCTACAAGGTGGTGAGGCACTTCTCGCTGACCGGGCAATTTCCGAAATTATTTCAAAATTTAAAGGCGCAACAGTCACACAATTTGTTGCCAGCGAACTTGAACTAGGTGGCATAACAGATGCGCTGGCACCGTCACTCTTCGGAGATTCGCGAATAATTGTTATCAAAGAGATTCAAGATTTGGCTGCCGAACTGGGCGAAGAGATCACTTCTTATTTGGAAGCACAAGAAGAGAGCGTCGAACTAGTTCTGTGGCACAAGGGCGGGGTAAAGGGCAAAGCCCTTATTGAAAAAATAAAGAAAGTTAAGCCAACAGTTATTGCCTGCGATGTAATAAAGAAAGATGGCGAAAAATCAGATTTCATTCGCGCGGAATTCAAACGCTTGGGTCGCACAGTTTCTACCGAAGCGGTGCAAGCGCTAATTGATGCGCTTGGAAGTGATTTGCGTGAATTAGGCGGGGCTTGCTCCCAACTTGCTGCAGATGTTGTTGCGGGAAAATTAATTGATGAAACTGATGTTCAGAAATTCCAAAACGGCAGAATCGAAACGACAGGTTTTGATGTTGCAGATGCCGCGCTAGATGGTCGGCGCGATGTTGCGCTGATAGCACTTCGTAACGCCCTTGCAACGGGAACAGATCCAGTATTAATCACCAGTGCGCTTGCTGGTTCTCTGCGCACACTTGCAAAAGTTTCTGGTGCATCTCGCGGCGTTAAATCCTTCGACCTCGCAGGCCCACTCGGTCTAGCACCATGGCAGATTGATAAAGCGCGTCGCCAACTTTCAAAGTGGACTCCCGCAACCTTGGCCGGGGCGGTTATTGCCGTTGCGCAAGCCGATGCTGATATCAAGGGCGCTGCCGTCGATCCAATTCACTCGCTAGAGCGTGCGATTATTGCCATTACATCCCGAGTTTGAGTAGAAGGCCCCTTCGCTGGTAATCTGCGCGTCTGCCTGGCAGAAGCTCGGGCTTAGATTTCAAGAGATTAGAAGGTAGTTTGAAGTGGCAAATATCAAGTCGCAGATCAAGAGAATTCGCACCAACGAAAAGGCACAACTACGTAACAAGTCTGCTCGTTCAGCGATCAAGACCGCGATCCGTCGCTTCCGCGATGCAGTTACTTCTGGCGACAGCAAGGTAATCGCTGAAGAACTTCGTTTAGCTTCAAAGACACTTGATGTTGCAGTAAGCAGCGGCGTACTTCATGCAAACGCAGCAGCAAACAGAAAGTCAGCGATGGCTAAGCAAGCTAATAAAGCTGGCACACGTTAATTTTTGTTTTACCCAGAGCAAACCACAAATAATTACCGGCTAGAAATCTTGGGGGATAAATGCCTGCCATTGATTTAGCCAAAGCGCCACAACCAGCATCTACCGATCCAGCGCAGATTCGTAATTTTTGCATCATCGCGCATATCGATCACGGTAAATCAACACTTGCCGATCGCATGCTCGGAATCACCGAAGTTGTTGAACAGCGCAATATGCGCGCCCAATATCTAGATCGCATGGATATTGAACGCGAACGTGGAATCACAATTAAGAGCCAGGCCGTTCGTCTACCTTGGCGATCTGGCATCGACGGCCAGGAATATATCCTCAACATGATTGATACACCTGGGCACGTGGACTTTACCTACGAAGTTTCACGATCACTTGCAGCTTGCGAAGGTGCCGTACTACTTGTGGATTGTGCACAAGGAATCGAAGCGCAAACTCTTGCAAATCTATATCTTGCAATGGAAAATAACTTAACAATTATTCCAGTCCTAAATAAGATTGATTTACCTGCAGCACAACCAGAGAAATTTGCGGAAGAACTCGCAAAGTTAATTGGATGCCAACCAGAAGATTGCCTTCGCGTTTCTGGAAAAACTGGTGCTGGCGTTGTCGAACTCTTAGATCAAATTGTTAAACAAATTCCGGCACCAGTTGGCGATGCAAATGCACCTGCACGTGCGCTTATCTTTGACTCGGTTTATGACACTTACCGCGGCGTTGTTACTTATGTTCGAGTAGTCGATGGTCACCTATCTACACGAGATCAGATTCAAATGTTTTCAACTGGTGTGCGCCACGAAATGCTTGAAGTCGGGGTAATTTCTCCAGAACCCGTAGTAAGTAAGGGTCTTGGCGTTGGCGAAGTAGGTTATGTAATTACTGGTGTAAAAGATGTTCGCCAATCTCGCGTTGGTGACACGATCACGACTTATCACAACCCAACTAAGAAAGCCCTTGCCGGATATAAAGATCCAAAGCCGATGGTTTTCTCTGGGCTATTCCCACTAGATGGCGCTGAATATCCGATGTTGCGTGAAGCTTTAGATAAATTGCAATTAAATGATGCGGCGCTGGTTTATGAACCAGAAACATCTGCCGCCCTTGGTTTCGGATTTCGCTGCGGATTCTTAGGGTTATTGCATATGGAAATTGTTCGCGAACGATTAGAGCGCGAAGCAGGTCTGTCACTTATCTCAACAGCGCCAAGCGTGGTTTATCGCGTTGTTCGTGGCGATGGCAAAGAGTTAATAGTTACTAATCCATCAGAATTTCCAAACGATAAAATTGAAGCGGTATTTGAACCAATCGTGCGCGCAACCGTTCTTGCACCCGCGGAATTTATTGGCGCAATCATGGAACTCTGCCAAGAGCGCCGTGGAACCTTGCTCGGTATGGATTATTTATCTGAAGATCGAGTTGAAATTCGCTACACCCTGCCGTTAGCTGAAATCGTCTTCGACTTCTTCGATCAACTTAAATCTAAGACTCGTGGCTATGCCTCACTTGATTACGAACCAATTGGCGAAGCCGAAGGTGATCTTGTGAAGGTTGATATTTTGCTTCAGAGCGAGGGCGTAGATGCATTTAGCGCAATCGTTCACAAAGATAAGGCATATGCATATGGTGTCATGATGACTTCAAAGCTTCGAGAACTTATTCCGAGACAGCAATTTGAAGTCCCAATTCAGGCCGCAATTGGATCTCGAATTATTGCTCGCGAAAGTATTCGTGCTATTCGTAAGGATGTTCTTGCCAAGTGTTATGGTGGCGATATTTCTCGTAAGCGCAAACTTCTGGAGAAGCAGAAGGAGGGAAAGAAGCGCATGAAGATGGTTGGTCGCGTTGAAGTCCCACAAGAAGCTTTCATTGCTGCGCTCACAACCGATGCTGATGTTGATAAAGCAAAGGCGAAGGCCAAGGGTTAAATCCCATGAGTCGGCCACTTTCGTTTTATATTCATATTCCGTATTGCGTTAAACGCTGCGGTTACTGTGATTTCAATACTTACACACCTGGTGAATTAAAAGCTGGAAGCGATATTGCAGAAGTATCCACTGGATATATCGATCTACTCATCGCTGAAAGCAAGATTGCAAAAGGCAAATTGCAGGGAAGCAAGCCAATCGAAACTATATTTTTTGGTGGCGGAACCCCAACTCTTATGGAGCCAGCTGACTTAGGGCGAGTCCTGGATTCACTTAAATCGGATTTTGGATTTGCGACGAATATTGAAATTACTATTGAAGCCAATCCAGATACGGTTTCGAAAGAGAAGCTTGCAGCACTTAGAAATGTTGGGATCAATCGCATTTC
>CAIQHM010000002.1 GCA_903871555.1 uncultured Actinomycetes bacterium
AACAACTAAGCCAAATGATTTATACATACATATAAGTAGTGAAACTGTGGAGCGGGTGACCGGGATCGAACCGGCATGGCCAGCTTGGAAGGCTGGGGCTCTACCATTGAGCTACACCCGCAGATTTCGTGCGATACGCATGAATTGAGCGTGAACCAGCGGTTATGTTACACCGCTCGGGTGTAGAGCTCTGCCCACCTTTGGAAATCACCCTCAAACACGCGTGAATTTTCCTTGGAATTTGGTGTGTGGTTTCGAGGTCTACTAATAAGTAAGCACTAATCTCAGTTTTATCTTCCTCCGGCTTGTGCGCCGTGAATGCCCACGGGGTCGCAAACACCCCCGATACCAAAATCAGAAAGGTTCGTCCATGCTAGATAGTTTCTTCAAAATATCTGAACGTGGCTCAACCGTAGGTCGCGAAGTTCGTGGTGGTTTCGTCACGTTCTTCACAATGGCTTACATCGTGGCGCTTAACCCGTTGATTATCGGTCTTTCAAAAGATGCTGACGGAAAGTTCCTCGGAGGTGGAGACGCTCCAAACCTTGCGGCAATTGCTGCAACTACTGCGCTAGTCGCAGGTGTACTCACAATCCTGATGGGCGTAGTTGGAAACTTTCCACTAGCGCTCGCAACTGGTCTTGGTCTTAACACTTTCGTTGCAGTTGGTATTGCTTCGAAAATGTCATGGGCTGATGCAATGGGACTTGTTGTTCTTGAAGGAATAATTATTACCGTTCTCGTTCTAACTGGTTTTAGAGGAGCGGTATTCCGTGCAGTTCCTGCACAATTAAAGATTGCTATCTCTGTAGGTATCGGTCTATTCATCGCGCTAATCGGTTTGGTTGATGCCGGCTTCGTTCGTCGTACAGGTTCTGGTCCAGTACCAGTAACACTTGGCGATGGCGGAACACTTGTTGGATGGCCAATCGTTGTATTCGCATTTGGTCTTTTCTTGATGATCGGTTTGATGGTCAAGAAGGTAAAGGGTGCGATTCTTATTGCGATTATCGTTGCAACTGGCGTAGCTATTGCAATTGAATCAGCATTCAAAATTGGTCCAAACTTTGATGGTAAGAATGTAAATCCAAAGGGCTGGGGACTAAACGTTCCAAAGCTTCCTTCGGACATAATTTCAACACCAGACTTTGGAATCCTTGGACACTTCAGCCTCTTCGGTTCATTTAGCCGAATTTCACTTGTAGCTGGAATCCTCTTCGTATTCACTCTTTTGCTATCTGACTTCTTCGATACTGTCGGAACAGTTACGGCGATCGGACACGAATCAGGGCTGATTGACAGCAAGGGCGATGTTCCAAATAACGACAAGGTGCTCTTTGTTGACTCAGTGGCTGCAATGGCCGGTGGAGCTGCAAGCATCTCTTCAAACACCAGCTACATCGAATCAGCAGCAGGTGTTGGTGAAGGTGCTCGTACAGGTTTGGCATCAGTAACAACTGGTGTCCTATTCTTGTTGACCACATTCCTTTCACCACTTGTTGCAGTAATTCCTTACGAAGCAGCAACTCCTGCACTTGTGATCGTCGGATTCTTGATGATGACACAGATCAAGGGCTTGGATTGGGCTGACTATGGAATTGCAATTCCTGCATTCCTAACAATTATCTTGATGCCATTTACTTACAATATTTCTGTAGGTATCGGCGCAGGATTCGTTTCACATGTTGTGGTCCGTTGGATCCAAGGTCGTCGCAGCGAAGTTCACCCACTGCTTCTCTTGGTTTCAGGTCTCTTCATGGTCTACTTCTTGAGCTCTCCAATTAATGCTTGGATCGGCTAATTAAGTAGTAGCAAAGTAATTGGGAAGGGCTCGGGGGAAACTTCGGGCCCTTTTCTCATGGCTGCGGTAATTCATGATGGTTTTGGGAGGGGAATTTAGGGCTTAGAATTCGGACTTACGCCGCGGGGCGTAGCGTAGTGGCTAGCGCGCCTGCTTTGGGAGCAGGAGACCGGAGGTTCGAATCCTCTCGCCCCGACCAGAACTCTTAATACTTAAGAAAATAACGCTAGGAGCAATGTGAAAAGCGCAGTCGAAACTCTCTCCCCAACTCGTGTAAAACTTTCAATCGAAGTTACATTTGAAGAATTAGAACCACATATTTCAAACGCTTATAAAGCACTTGGCGAACGCATCAATATTCCTGGTTTCCGTAAGGGCAAAGTTCCACAAGCAATGATTGAACAACGCGTTGGTCGCCCAGCAATTTTGGATGAAGCAATTAATGCATCACTTTCACCTTTTTATGCCGCTGCCCTTAAAGAGCAAAGCATTTTTGTTATCGGCCGCCCAAATATTGAAGTAACTGAACTTGTCGATCGTGAGAAGTTTTCATTTACTGCTGAAGTAGATGTTCGCCCAGAACTTAAGCTTCCAGATTTCTCAAAGATAACTTTGACCGTTGATGACGTTGTCGTTTCAGATACCGAAGTTGCAGAGCAAGTAGATGTTCTTCGTGCTCGATTCGGAACTTTGACTACCGTTGAAAAGGCTGTTGAAAATGGCGACTTCGTATCACTTGATTTAAATGCAACGATCAATGGTGAATCCGTTGAAGGCGGCACAGCAAATGACCTTTCATATGAAGTTGGCACAAACCGCATGGTTGATGGCTTAGATGAAGCGCTAATTGGATTGAAGGCTGGGGAATCTAAGCGCTTTGATACCAAGCTTGTTGGTCAGAAGGACGATGAGAAGGGTGCAGTCGATGCAACCGTTAAAGCAGTTAAGCATCGCGATCTTCCTGAATTAAATGATGAGTTCGCAAAGTTGGGTTCTGAATTTGAAACCTTGGCCGAACTTCGCGCAGATATTCAAACTCGCCTCGAGCGCGTAAAGCATCTTGAACAAGGTGCACATGCTCGTGATCTTCTGGTTGAAAAATTGATTGCTGATATCGAAATTCCACTACCTGCAAATATCATTGAAGATGAAGTAAATGACCACCTTGAAAAAGAGGGGCGCCTTGAAGATGATGCGCACCGCAAGGAAGTAACTGAAGAAGTAACTAAGTCGCTTACCCAAGAAATCCTCTTCGACAACATTGTTTCTGCCGAGAGCGTTTCGGTTAATGAGAATGAACTGACTGAATATTTAATCCGTGCATCCCAGCGTTATGGAATGTCACCCGATCAATTCATCAAGGAAGTTTCTGAAGCCGGCCAAATCACAACAATGGTCGCTGAAGTTTCTAGAGCAAAGGCACTTGCCGGAGTTCTCTCTCGCGTGAAGGTTGTTACAACTTCAGGCAAGGAAGTAAACCTCGAAGAGTTGGCGCCAAAGCAAGCTGCTCCAGCCGCCGAATAATCTAGTTTCTACTTTTCTTTCTCTCAGGGCGAACAGCCCACGCCAGATTTTTGCCAATTTGCGGAAGCATTTGGCCTTAAACATTGTTAGTGTCATTACTAGGTTAAATAGGTTTAAAAAGTTCAATTAACAATCAGGAGGAAGTTGTGGATCTCATTACACCGCGTCTTGCGGGATCAGCGCCAAGTGGCGGATTAGATGACCAGGTTTACAACCGGCTTCTAAAAGAACGCATTATCTTCCTAGGATCAGTTGTTGAAGATTCAATGGCTAATGCGATTTCAGCGCAGCTACTTCTTCTTGCAGCTGAAGATCCAGATAAAGATATTTTCCTTTACATAAATTCACCAGGCGGATCTATCTCTGCCGGTATGGCAATTTATGACACTATGCAATACATCAATAACGATGTCGCAACTGTTGCAATGGGACTTGCTGCATCAATGGGTCAGTTCTTACTTTGCGCAGGTGCTGCCGGAAAGCGTTACGCACTTCCACACGCAAGAATCATGATGCACCAACCTTCAGGTGGCATCGGTGGAACAGCGTCAGATATCAAGATTCAAGCAGAGCAAATGTCATTTACTAAGAAGAAGATGGCAGAACTTATTTCATTCCACACTGGACAGAAGCCAGAAACTATCGAAGCCGATTCAGATCGCGATCGTTGGTTCACGGCTGAAGATGCTAAGACTTATGGTTTTGTTGATCATGTTGTTCGCTCTGCCGGACAGGTATCTGGAAGCGGAGGAACAGCGAAATGATAAATAGCCCAATAAATAGCCGTTATGTCTTGCCGACTATTGAAGAGAAAACTTCATATGGTTACAAGCGCTTAGATCCATATACAAAATTATTCGAAGAGCGCATTATCTTCTTAGGCCAAGCAATTGATGACACCGTTGCAAACGATGTTATGGCCCAACTTTTAACTCTGGAATCAATGGATCCAGATCGCGACATCATGATGTATATCAACTCACCTGGTGGCTCTTTCACAGCGTTGACTGCAATTTATGACACGATGCAATTCGTTCGCCCAGATGTAATGACAATTTGTTTGGGACAAGCAGCATCAGCCGCAGCAATCTTGCTTGCTGGTGGTGCTAAGGGAAAGCGTTACGCCCTTGAACATGCACGCATTTTGATTCACCAGCCATATAGCGAAGGTGGCGGACAGGGTTCAGATATTGAAATCCAAGCCCGCGAAATTATGCGTATGCGCACCTTGCTTGAAGAGATGTTGGTTAAGCACACTGTTAAAAGCGCAGAAGAAGTAACAAAAGATATTGAACGCGACAAGATTCTTACCGCAGCAGAAGCTGTCGAATACGGACTTATCGACCAAGTTATGGTGAGCCGTAAGGCATCAGCCAAGTAAGTAGAAATAAAATTCGCCTATAAGCGAACAGAGTTAGGCTGGGATTTGCCCGCAAGAATCGGGGCAAAGTCCTAGCCTTCTCTTATGAATACGCGCATTGGTGAATCAGGCGATCTCTTGAAATGTTCTTTCTGCGGCAAGACCCAGAAGCAGGTTAAGAAGTTAATCGCTGGTCCTGGCGTATATATCTGCGATGAATGTATTGAACTCTGTAATGAAATTATTATTGAAGAACTTGAAGAGACAAGTTCGCTAGGACTTGCTGAACTTCCAAAGCCGCAAGAGATTTATGAATTCCTAGATCAATATGTAGTTGGTCAAGACCGTGCGAAGAAATCTCTTTCCGTCGCCGTCTATAACCACTACAAGCGTGTTCAATCTGGCGAATCAAAGCGCGAAGAATCAATTGAATTATCTAAGTCAAACATTTTAATTCTCGGCCCAACAGGCTGTGGCAAGACATTGCTTGCGCAAACTTTGGCAAGAATGTTGAACGTTCCATTTGCGATTGCAGATGCAACTGCTTTAACTGAAGCTGGATATGTTGGCGAAGATGTTGAAAACATTTTACTCAAGCTAATCCAAGCAGCTGATTATGATGTCAAAAAGGCTGAAACCGGCATTATTTATATTGATGAAATCGATAAGGTTGCACGAAAGAGCGAGAACCCATCGATTACTCGCGATGTTTCAGGTGAAGGTGTGCAACAAGCGCTTCTGAAGATTCTTGAAGGCACAACAGCTGCTGTTCCACCACAAGGTGGCCGCAAGCACCCACATCAAGAATTTTTACAAATCGATACAACAAATATTCTCTTTATCGTTGGCGGTGCATTTGCTGGCCTCGAAAAGATTATTGAGGGGCGCAAAGGCAAAGCCGGTGTTGGATTCAATGCAACACTTCAAAGCGCTGAAGAGAATGCAGCTAAAGATTTCTTCGCTGATGTAATGCCAGAAGATTTATTGAAGTTTGGAATGATTCCTGAATTTATTGGCCGTCTGCCAATTCTTACAAGTGTCGAGAACTTGGATCGACCTGCACTTATGGAAATTCTTACCGAACCAAAGAATGCGCTAGTAAAGCAATATCAGAAGTTATTTGAACTAGATGATGTTGAACTCGAATTCTCGCCAGAAGCACTTGAAGTTGTGGCCGATCTAGCAATAAAGCGCGGCACTGGGGCACGCGGGCTTCGCGCAATTATGGAAGAAACACTTCTTGGTGTGATGTATGAAATTCCATCAAAACCAGATGTCGCAAAGGTGATAATTACGCCACAAGCTGTTCTAAAAGAAGCGGCTCCAACATTGGTAAATCGCCCAGTGGGTGGTCCAAAGCGTCAAAGTAAGGCTGAGAAAGCCGAGAAGAGTTCAGAAGAGAAGAGCGCTTAATCTAGACTCATCTCCTATGAGCGAGGGCAATAAATCTAATAAGAAAGAGTTGGCAGCCGCATTCGCACCTGCCGACATTGAAGCCCCTCTGTATCAAAAATGGTTATTGGCTGGTTACTTCACTGCAGATGCAAAATCTTCTAAACCACCATTCACAATTGTTATTCCGCCACCGAATGTAACTGGAAGTTTGCATATCGGTCACGCACTTGATCACACACTGCAAGATGTATTAATTCGAATGAAGCGAATGAAAGGTTTTGAAGCTCTCTGGCTTCCTGGAATGGATCATGCCGGAATTGCAACGCAAAATGTTGTTGAAAAACAATTAGCAACACAGGGACTATCTAGACATGATTTAGGGCGCGAAAAATTTGTAGCAAAAGTTTGGGAATGGAAAGCGGAATCAGGTGGCTTAATCCTTGACCAGATGAAACGACTCGGCGATTCAGTTGATTGGTCTCGCGAGCGTTTCACTATGGATGCCGGACTTTCAAAGGCAGTTCTGGAAATATTTAAGCGGTTATACGATGCCGAATTAATTTATCGCGCGGAACGAATCATCAACTGGTGTCCAAGATGTTTAACAGCGCTTTCGGATATTGAAGTAGAACATAGCGATGATTCAGGCGAATTCGTTCAAGTTCGTTACGGCGACGACGATGTTTCTATCGTTGTTGCGACTACGCGTGCTGAAACAATGATGGGTGATGGCGCAGTAGCCGTTCATCCTGATGACCCAAGATATAAAGATTTAATTGGCAAGAAAGTCTTGTTGCCACTCGTGAATCGAATGATTCCGATTATCGCTGATGAATTAGTTGACCCAGAATTTGGAACCGGTGCGGTAAAAGTAACTGGCGCCCACGATCCAAATGACTTTGAAATGGCGATGCGCCATGGAATCGAAATGCCAATCATCATGAATGAACACGGCGTTATGGCTAATTCAGGAACTCGCTTTGATGGCATGGATCGTTTCGATGCGCGCAAAGAAGTGGTTGAAGAACTTCGCAAGATGGGACGCATCGTTGCAGAGAAGCGACCTTACATTCACGCAGTTGGGCACTGTCAACGTTGCGATACAACGGTAGAACCAAGACTTTCAAAACAATGGTTTGTGAAAGTTGCGCCACTTGCAAAGGCTGCGGGAGATGCAGTTCGTGATGGCAGAATTAAAATTGAACCAGAAGAGTTAGCGCCAAGATATTTTGACTGGATAGATAACATGCATGACTGGTGTATCTCCCGCCAACTTTGGTGGGGACATCAGATTCCGGTTTATTACGGACCAAATGGCGAAGTTGTTGTTTGTGGACCAGATGATGTTCCACCTGCAGGTTATGTGCAAGATCCAGATGTTTTAGATACCTGGTTCTCTTCAGGCTTGTGGCCATTTTCGACTTTAGGTTGGCCCGACAAGACTGATGATCTTGCGAAGTTTTTCCCAACCAGCGTGCTTGTTACTGGGTATGACATTTTATTCTTCTGGGTTGCGCGCATGGTTCTGCTCGGATTATTTGTAACTGATGGCATCGCACCATTCCACACGATTGCACTTCACGGTTTAGTCCGCGATCGCTTTGGCAAGAAGATGAGTAAGTCTCGCGGAAATACCGTTGATCCAATTGAGTTCATGGATAAATATGGTTCAGATGCACTTCGTTTCTCGCTTGCAAGAGGTGCCAATCCAGGAAGCGATCAAGCAATCGCGGAAGAATGGATAGGCGGATCTCGAAACTTTGCTACAAAGCTCTGGAATGCTTCGCGTTTTGCAATCATGAATGGTGCAAATATTGATGGTGAAGTTCCAACATTTAATTCACTTAACGCGATTGATCAATGGATCTTGACCCGTCTCGATGAAACTGTTGAATCGGTCGACCAACTTCTCGAGAAGTTCGAATTTGCAAAAGCTTGTGAAATTATTTATCACTTCGCTTGGGATGATTTGTGTGATTGGTATCTCGAACTTTCCAAGGCAACCTTTGCCGCCGGGGGATATGCCGCTGCGAATTCAAAGCGGGTATTGGGTCATGTTCTTGATCAATTACTTCGCTTGATGCATCCAACAATGCCATTCATTACCGAAGAGCTCTGGTGTTCATTTACTGGTGGCGAAACATTGGTAACAGCAGCATGGCCAAAATCTAATTCTGAAAACCGAAGCGAAGATTCAAAACAAATCGTTGCACAATTGCAAGATCTAACAACTGAAATTCGTAGATTTAGAAATGATCAAGGTATAAAAACTTCAGCAAAAGTAGGGGCCAATTTTATTGGCCTCGATGCACTCTCTAAATACGAAGCTGCTATTCGCCAGGTTTGTCGGATCGAACCAATCACCGGAAGTGCAAGCGCGGCTATCGAAGTCGGTAAGGTAAAAATTGAATTCGATTTAACTGGCGCAGTCGATGTTGTTGCCGAACGTGCGCGCTTAACGAAGGACTTAGCCACTGCCGAGAAAGATCGGGCAACTGCCAAAGTTAAATTAGAAAATGAAGGATTTATGGCTAAGGCACCGATGGAAGTTGTTCAAGAGATCAGAGAGCGACTTGCTCAGACAAGTTCTGATATTGAAAGTATTACTGCGCAACTTTCGGCGCTTCCAAAATAGAGATGGTTACAGCTGAAGAATTAGAAGTTCTTAAAGTTATTGAAGCCGCACTTATTAAGCGTTGGCCTGAGAACCAGATTGAACCTTCACTGGAGCGGATTGCAGCACTTGTTGATGCTCTTGGTTCGCCTCAACTCTCTTTTCCTACGATTCATATCGGTGGGACCAATGGCAAGACCAGCACAGCGCGAATGGTTGATGCGCTCTTTACCGAACTTGAATATCGAACTGGCCGCTTCACGAGCCCACATTTAGAGAGCTTCTTAGAACGAATTTCAATAAAGGGCGAAGCGATTAGCCCAGCAGAACTAATTGCTACCTATAACGATATTGCGCTCTATTTAGATTTAATTGATAGCAGATCAGAACATCCAATTTCCTATTTCGAAGCGCTTACCGCACTTGCATTTGCCGCATTCGCTGAACATCCAGTTGATATCGGCATTATCGAAGTTGGAATGGGTGGCGATTGGGATGCCACCAATGTTATTCAGAGTGCAGTATCGGTATTGATGCCGATTGGTTTAGACCATACTGAATATCTGGGCGAAACAATTGAAGAGATTGCTAAGACAAAAGCGGGAATTATTAAACCAGAATCACATGTGGTCCTTGCAGCACAAGAGCCTGAAGTTGCTCGAATCCTTCTAGAGAAAGTCTTAGAGAAATCTGCAATTCCTTATCGTGAAGGAATTGAATTCGCGCTGATACGTCGCGACATTGCAGTGGGCGGACAACTAATTTCAGTCAGGGGAGTGCATGGTGAATACAACGATATTTATCTTCCGCTGCATGGCGCGCATCAAGCAGCAAATGCAGCTGTAGCGATTGCAACTGTAGAAGCGTTTGTTGGGGTCAAGTTGGATGAAGATTTAGTCACAACAGCTTTTGCAAATGTCTCGTCTCCAGGACGCCTTGAAATCTTGCATCGAGACCCAACAGTCATCGTTGATGCGGCCCATAATCCTCACGGCGCTAAAGCATTGGCCGAAACTATTCGCAGTGAATTCGATTTTGAATCTGTTTTTTGCGTACTTGGAATCCTTGGCGATAAAGATGTAAAGGGCTTCTTGAAAGCACTTGAACCAGTTGTTGATCGGTTAGTTGTTACCAAATCTGATTCGCCTCGAGCACTTCCTGTTGCTGATCTTTTTGCGCAAGCCGTAGAAATATTTGGCCATGATCGGGTATTTAAGGAAGATGATTTGGCTTCGGCAATTACATATGCAATGGAGCAGGTGACGCTAATTAATCAGGTAAGTGATGGAGTCAGCGCAGTAGTAATAACTGGATCTGTTGTTACTGCCGGAAGTGCCCGAGTGATATTAAAGAAAATAGGAAGAGCAGAAGAAAAATGAGAATACTAAGCGCTGCGGTATTGAGCATGGAATCTTTTGTAATGGGATTTGCTGTACTACTAGCGATGGGCGAGCACACTGGTAGCGCCCTTTCAATTGGTGGAGTGATAGCAATTCTGCAATTGCTTTGCGCTGGCCTAATGAAAAAGAAAATTGGCTGGGTAATTGGCTCAATCTTGCAGATAGCAATGATTGGTTATGGGTATGTGGTGACCCCGATGTATTTCATGGGCGTACTTTTTGCAGCGCTTTGGATCGCGGCATTTGTGGTTGGCCGTAAGGGTGAGGCGATTCGGGCCGAACTTCTAAGGCAAAAGCCCCTTAAATAGCTTCTCGACTTGGGCAAAATCGCGGATTAAGAACTTTTGGGCGCTCGCATTAGACTAACGCCCGTGAATTCCCAAAAAATAGAGCGCACCCTGATTCTGGTAAAACCAGATGGAGTTCGTCGTTCGTTGGTAGGCGAAGTTATTCGTCGTATCGAAAGTAAGGGATACCAAGTTGTTGGCTTAAAAATGATGACACCAACACGTGAAATTCTTGCGAAGCATTATGCAGAGCACGAAGGTAAACCATTCTATGAACCACTACTTGAATTTATGTTGTCGGGTCCGATCGTTGCAATTATCGCGCAAGGAAATCGCGTAATTGAAGGTTTCAGAAAATTAGCCGGAACAACTGATCCAACAACTGCTGAACCCGGAACTATTCGTGGCGATCTTGCCCGCGATCAAGGCACAAAAGTTGTTCAAAATATCGTGCATGGTTCGGATTCACCTGAATCATCAGCACGTGAAATTGCAATTTTCTTTCCCGAGTTAAATTAATTGAAAGGTCTCAAATGAGCAAAAAGAATCCAAATCGCATGTCATTTATCGGCAGAGATATGGCAGTCGACTTAGGAACCGCAAACACACTTGTTTATGTTCGTGGTCGTGGAATTGTTCTTAATGAGCCAAGCGTTGTTGCAGTAAACCAAGACACTGGTGGAATTCTTGCAGTTGGTCTTGAAGCCAAGCGCATGATCGGTCGTACTCCAGGAAACATCGTTGCTATTCGTCCACTTAAAGATGGAGTTATCGCGGATTTCGATACGACAGAGCGCATGCTCCGTTACTTCATCCAAAAAGTGCACCGCCGTCGCTATTTAGCAAAGCCAAGAATTGTGGTCTGTGTTCCATCAGGTATCACTGGTGTTGAACAGCGCGCTGTTAAAGATGCAGGATATGCAGCGGGCGCACGCAAGGTTTACATAATTGAAGAGCCAATGGCAGCAGCAATTGGTGCCGGTCTTCCAATTCACGAACCAACCGGAAATATGGTTGTTGATATTGGTGGCGGAACAACTGAAGTTGCAGTTATTTCACTTGGTGGAATTGTTACCGCACTTTCAATCCGCGTCGGTGGCGATGAGCTAGATCAAGCAATTATTGATTGGGTTAAGCGCGAATACTCACTATTACTTGGTGAGCGCACTGCTGAAGAAATCAAGATGGCAATTGGATCTGCTTATCAGTTACCAGGCGAACCAGATGCTGAAATCCGCGGTCGCGATCTTGCAACTGGATTACCAAAAACAATTCGGGTTTCTGCTGAAGATATTCGCAAGGCGATGGAAGATCCAGTCAATCAGATTGTTAACGCAGTAAAAAGCACGCTTGATAAAACGCCACCAGAACTTGCGAGTGATCTAATGGATCGCGGAATTGTTCTAACTGGCGGTGGCGCACTTCTCCGCGGATTAGATGAACGACTTCGTCATGAAACTGGAATGCCAGTTCATATTAGTGAGCGACCATTGCAAGCTGTTGCCGAAGGTTCAGGCAAGTGCGTTGAAGAATTCGAAGCCTTAGAAAAGGTTTTGATTTCTGAACCTCGCCGTTAAGGAGATTACAAAGTGGCAGCTGGTGGCAACAATCGTTCGCGCCTTCTGCTTGTAATTCTTCTTGTCACTTCGCTCTTCTTAATTACCCTGGATCTTCGCGGTGTAAGTATCACTAAGAATTCAAGGTCTGCGACTCAAACTCTTTTAGCTCCAGTGCAACGTGGGGTATCTGATCTCTTTTCACCCGTTGGGAATTTCTTCTCCGATATCAAGAACTTTGGAAATACTAAGGACCAACTTAAGAATTTGAAGAAAGAGAATGCAAAACTTCGCAAGAAAGTAATCTTTAACAAAGACATTGCAGGTGAACTTAAGAAGTTAAAGAACGTATTAGATCTTGCTGGAAGAGGCAGCTATAAAGTTGTTTCTGCTCGCGTCATTGGCAAGGGCAGTTCTTCGACTTTTAGTCAGACTATAACAATTGATGCTGGATCCAATGATGGTGTTAAGAAAGATATGACCGTAATGGGCGAACTCGGTTTAGTCGGAGTTGTAAAGAGCGCTACTTCGACTTCGGCAATTGTTTTGTTAATGAGCGATCCAACTTTCCGAATTGGGGTTCGCATCGCACGAAGCCAAAGTATTGGTGTCTTAATGGGCGAGGGCGATAACACTTATACGTTGCAATTGCTTGATCCGTCTGGATCCATTGAAGTGGATGATGTCCTTTTATCTCTTGGTAGTGATAACAACAAACCCTTCGTGCCAGGTTTACCTGTTGGTTATGTGAAATCAGTAAAGAACACCAGCGCAACGCTAACTCAAGAAGCAAATGTTAAAAGTTATTCAAATCTTTCAAGCCTCGGAATTGTTTCGGTAATTATCAAGAGCACAAATGGTGGTCCGAAGGATGCGCTAATTCCACGACCAACACCAACACCAACAACTACGGTTTATGTAACACAACAACCAACTCCAGAAGCTTCTCCATCTGAATCAAGTAAGGCTAAAAATTGAGTTGGAGCCGCGCAGGTTTTAGCGCGCTAATCCTCTTTTTCTTCTTTGTTATTCAGGAATCAGCTATATCCAAGATAGATTTTCCGATCTCGGGTTTCTCACTCTATCTCTGCGCATTACTTGGTTTGATGGCACTGGAAGATAGATTTGGTGCAATCGCGCTTGGATTTATTGGTGGCTTCATTTTAGATCTTTCGCCATCGACAGATTCACCTTTCGGAAAGTGGGCGCTGATCCTGACGCTTATCGGTTATCTCTTTTCGCGAAACCGCGAGAGCATCGGTGATTTCACCGAACGACCAATAGCTTTTATTTTATTTGTATCTGCTGGCGCTACGGCTACCTTAATAATCTTTCTCATCTTTGGTTTGATTCTTGGCGAAAACAATGGTTCTGCTCTCTCTAATTTGCAGACCGTTTTCGGAAATGGACTTTGGACTCTGCTATTTTCATCAATCTTGCTTCCAGGATTGGTTAAGTTGCGTTCATTTACCTTAACTTCTCGAGAGCGTTTATGAGTCTTCGCTCTCGATTAAATTTAGTTATTGTTCAAGCGCTAATTATTTCCTTGATGCTTGCGCTAACAGGACGGCTATTCTATTTACAAGTGGCCGCAGGAATTAAATACCGGGACGCCGCGCTAAGCATTCAAAGTAGAGATGTAGTAAATCCCGCAATTCGTGGCGCAATTGTTGATAGTTCTGGAATACCACTTGTAATGGATCGCCCTGGAATGGTTATTTCAGTTGATCGGAGCAAGATCGATAAGTTGCCAGATAAGGGTGTTGCAGTATTAACTCGAGTAGCGAAGTTAGTTGGAAAAACTCCAGAGAATGTATTTGTTTCAACCAGACTTTGCGGTGAACTGCCAGCGTCAAAGAATGCAGGTTGTTGGAAAGGAACGCGCTTTCAGCCGATTCCTGTTACGAGAACTGCAACAAAAGAACAAGCCCTAAAAGTTTTAGAGAATTCAGATCTCTTTCCTGGAATAAACGCGCAATCAGTACCGGTCCGAAGTTATCCATCGATGGCTGGCGAAAATGGCGTACACGTGTTGGGTTATGTCGGCACCGTTAGCGAAACTGACTTACAGGATTCGAGCAAGAATTATTATCGCGAAGAAATCATTGGAAAAGATGGACTTGAATTTCAATATGACCAATACCTACGTGGTCGTGCTGGCATAAAAACCGTAATCGTTGATCGCAAAGAAGCGGTAACAAAGCAGGCGGTAAGCACTCAACCTGTTGCAGGATTAAATCTTGTGACAAATCTTGACGCTAGATTGCAAGCCGCAACTGAGAAGGCCCTAGAAACTTCGGTAAAGAGAGCTCGTTCTATTGGAAACGTTGCGGATGGTGGCGCAGCGATCGTGATGGATGTTAATACCGGAAAGATTCTGGCCCTAGCTTCATATCCAACCTATGACCCAAATATTTGGCAGATTGGACTTACACAGAAGCAAGCAACAAATCTATTTAGTGAGGCATCGGGTGTCCCGGCGCTTAATCGACCACTGCAAGGAATGTATCCACCTGCTTCTACTTTTAAATCCGTTTCAGTCGTGGCGGCGATGAATGCGGGCTATGACATGAACGCTCTCTATAAATGTCCGGCAAAGGTTCAAGTTGGTAATCGAGAGTTCGCGAACTTTGAAGTTAAATCACAGGGAACGATAAATATGAAGCGGGCAATTGCGGTTTCCTGCGACACGATTTGGTATCAGATTGCATATGACGAATGGGTTCGAGATGGCGGACTTTCACCAAAATCTGGGTTACACGATTACTTCTTCACCGCTGCTCGCGGCTTTGGGTTAGGGAAAATTACCGGTATCGATTTACCGAGCGAGGCTTCAGGTCGACTCCCTGATCGCCAATGGAAAGAAAATTTCTATCAGGCGAATAAGAATTATTATTGCAATTATAAAACACGCGCCAAGAAATCAGATTTAACGCCATTCTTAATCGAGGTTGCTCGGGAAAACTGTCTTGATGGAAATATTATTCGAGCGGGCGATGCTGTTAACTTCTCAATTGGACAGGGCGATACCTTGTTAACTCCAATTCAGATGGTTCAGCTTTATGCAGCGATAGCTAATGGTGGGACTATTTATAAACCAGAAGTTGCTCGCGCAGTTGTTAAATCTAATGGCGCAGTTGTCAAAGAATTTGCGCCAGAAGTATTAGCAACTGAGGTCTTATCTAAGAAGGCAACAAAATTCTTGCATGAGGCTTTACGAGCCGTAGTTACTGAAGGAACCGCCGCCGGAGTATTTTCTGGATTTCCAATTGCAGTGGCTGGAAAAACTGGAACCGGGCAAGTTGTTGGACGAAATGCGAATGGACGCGAGAAAGGTGACACCGCTTGGTTCTCATCATTTGCTCCTGCAGATAATCCAAAGTATGCAGTTGTTATGGTTGTAAGTCAGGGCGGATTTGGTGCCTCTGTTTCAGCAGTTGGTGTTAAAGATATTTATGCTGCGCTCTTTGGGGTAGTCGGTGGAAAAGTTGATCCAACAAAAGAAATTTTCCCAAATGGCGTGCCAAGTAAATTGCCCAAAGTTGATCCAAAGAACGCTAAGTTGGTGAAGCCATGAGTATTTATTCACAACGAACAAGACGCGATCGCTTCCGGGAAAACTTTGTCCAATTCGATCGACTACTGACCTTTTCTGTCGCCGCACTACTTCTTATTGGAACGCTCTTAGTTTATGCCGCAACTAGAAATTGGTTTGCAGCGCAAGGTTTAGATCCGCAATATTATTTAAAGCGTCATGTTGTAAATATTTTGATCGGTGGCCTACTTGCATATGGAACCACGCTTATCGATTATCGATTATTGCGCGCATATACGCCAATTGTGTGGGGACTTGCAGTTCTTGGATTGATAATAGTTTTGATTCCTGGACTTGGAAGCGAAATTAACGGAGCAAAGGCTTGGATTTCTTTTCCAGGTGGCTTCCAAATTCAACCGGCAGAATTAGCAAAAATTGCAATTATCGTGGGCATCTCCATGATCCTTGCAGAAAAACGAGATGCCGATGCAAATCCAACTGATCAAGATGTCTTTAAGGCTCTTGCAATCGCTGCAGTCCCGATAGTTTTAATCTTGCTACAACCCGACTTAGGAACTGTTGTAATTATTAGTGCGGCAATTTTGGCAATAATTGGTACTTCGGGGGCGCCAACAAGATGGGTTATCGGCCTTCTTGTGCTTGCAGTAATCGGTGGATTTGTCGCCGTTCAAACTGGAGTTGTAGATAAGTACCAAGTTGCAAGGCTGCAATCATTTGTTGATCCAACCGCTGATCCGCAGGCGACTGGTTATCAACTTCGCCAATCTCGAATCACAATTGGTTCTGGTGGAATTATTGGTAAAGGTTTATTTAATGGTCCGCAAACTAATGGTCGCTTCGTTCCAGAACAACAGACAGACTTTATCTTTACAGTTGCTGGCGAGGAGCTAGGTTTTGTGGGGAGCGGATTTATCTTGCTCTGCTTCACATTATTTTTCTTGCGGGCTTTTGCAATTGCCAGACGAACAAATGATTTATTTGGCAGGTTAGTCTGCGTAGGCGTTATCGCCTGGTTTGCCTTTCAAACTTTTGAAAATATCGGGATGACTATGGGATTGGTGCCGATGACTGGCGTTCCCTTGCCCTTCATCTCTTATGGTGGATCGAGCATGTTCGCGAATTTAATCGGCCTGGGATTGATTCAAAACGTCCATTTAAGGACAAGATAAGTTAAATATTTCCTGCCCTAAGCGGGGGCGAAGTTGGTCTTTCCGTGCTTTTTAGGCGATACTTTGACTTAGCATTTCGCGCTCCGAGCGGCCTTAAAGAAGTTGAAGGCCTTAATTACTCGAGGTAGCAGCAGATGCAAAAGCTTTCAAAAGGAAGTTTTACCAATATTTAGTTTTTAGATGAGGATTTAAGGTTATGGCAATAGTGCCAAAAGGTGCGCGTAAGCGCGCAAGCAAAAAATCTGCGGCCAAAGCTGCAGTAAATCAAGAGCCAGAAGTAGTAGAAGTTGAATCGGCTGAAAAAGCAGAGAAGAAAACTACTAAGAAATCTGCAGCTCCAAGTATTCCTGTTCCAATGTTTCAGGCAGCTCCTGAAGCAGTGGCGCCAAAGAAAGTTAAGGCAAAGGTCGCAGATGCTCCTGAAGCATCTGAAGAGAGCGAAGACTCTGATTCTGAAACAGGCGCACGTCGCCGTCGCCGTGGTGGCCGAGGCCGTCGCCGTGGTGGAAAAGATTCAAGTGAGACATCGCAAGATCGCGATTCCGATTCTGATGAAGTTTTAGATGCTGGTGCTATTTCAGAAGATGGCGAAGATGGCGAAGATTCCGGATCTGCATCACCACGCCGCAGGCGACGTCGCCGCGCAAAGGGCGATGGCGTAACACCAGGCGAAACGATTGAAGAAGATGGCGTTATAACTGTTGTAAAGGTAAGAGAACCTAGGGAACGCAAAGCACGAGAAGATCAACCAACCCGACCAGATCGCGGCGGACGTAATCGCAGTCGTAATGATCGCAATGATCGATCAGATCGCGGTGGCCGCAGTCGTAATGATCGGGAACCAAGAGATTTTGTTCGCCGTCGCGGAACGGTTATTACTGAATCAGAATTCCTTGCTCGTCGTGAAAATGTTGATCGCCAGATGTTGGTTCGCCAAGCTGGAGACCGTACTCAGATTGCAGTTCTTGAAGACAAAATCATGGTCGAGCATTATGTAAATCGAAATAGCAATATTTCATATGTTGGAAACGTTTATCTTGGAAAAGTTCAGAACGTTCTTCCATCAATGGAAGCAGCGTTCGTTGATATTGGTAAGGGCCGAAATGCAGTTCTCTATGCCGGTGAAGTTAACTGGGATACCGCAGGACTTGCAGATGGCGCACCTCGCAAAATTGAACATGTATTAAAGACTGGCCAATCAGTATTAGTTCAAGTAACTAAGGATCCAATCGGTCAAAAGGGTGCACGTTTAACGAGCCAGATTTCACTTCCAGGTCGTTACTTGGTTTATGTTCCAAGTGGTGAAATGAGCGGAATCAGCCGACGTCTGCCAGATCAAGAGCGCTCTCGTTTGAAATCTATTCTTAAGAATTTGATTCCAGAAGATGCTGGCGTAATTGTTCGTACTGCATCAGAAGGTGCATCTGAAGAAGAGCTCGAACGCGATGTCATTCGCCTAAAAGCGCAATGGGAAGATATTGAGAAGAAATCACAAGAATCTGGCACAAATGCGCCAGCACTTCTCTACTCAGAACCAGATCTAACTGTCCGCGTAATCCGAGATATCTTCAACGAAGATTTCAATAAGTTAATTGTTCAAGGCGATCAAGCTTGGGAAGATATTAATAATTATCTCGGCCATATCGCACCTGAATTAACGGCCAAGATTGAGAAGTGGACCGGGGTTCGTGAACTATTCGTTGAAAATCGAATTGAAGAACAGCTCGCAAAGGCCTTTGATCGTAAGGTTTATCTACCTTCTGGTGGCTCACTTGTTATTGATCGCACTGAAGCGATGATTGTCATCGATGTAAACACTGGAAAATTTATCGGCAAGGGTGGAAACCTTGAAGAGACTGTAACCAAGAACAACTTGGAAGCGGCTGAAGAAATTGCCCGCCAACTTCGCCTTCGCGATATGGGCGGCATCGTGGTTATCGACTTTATTGATATGACTCTCGAATCAAACCGTGATCTTGTGATGCGCCGCCTTATTGAATGTCTTGGCCGTGATCGCACAAAGCACCAAGTTGCTGAAGTGACTTCACTTGGTTTAGTTCAGATGACACGAAAGCGCGTTGGACAAGGACTTATCGAAGCATTCTCTACAACTTGTGAAAGTTGTGGTGGTCGTGGAATTCATATCCATTCCGAACCTGTTAAAAAGGTTGCGTTAGAAAAAGATATGGAACAACGTTATGTGCCTCAGGTTCATGAAGATGAGACCGAAGAGGTCCAATCAGATGAAGCTGAATCAGTTGAAGAAACAGTGGAAATCGAAAAGGTTGCAGAAGTTAAGGCTCCTGCGCCAAAGCGTCGCCGCCGGGCCGTTAGTACTGGTGTGATTACGCCTGAATAGGGCGGAATAGCTCAGTTCTGGTCAGTTTGACCTGAAGGCTAGGCGTTCCGTATCCTTACCCTCTGCCAGTTTCCTGGCTAGCTTTATTTATTACTTAGTTAACAAATGCATTTGGAAAGGTGTCACCGTGTACGCGATTGTAAAAGCAGGCGGCCGTCAAGAGAAGGTTGCCGTTGGCGACACAGTTATTGTGGATCGCATTGATGCGAAAGCCGGTGCAGCTGTTTCATTCCCAGCGCTACTAGTTGTTGAAGGCGCAAACATTACTTCTGATGCTAAAGCACTTGCTGGTGTAAAAGTTACTGGCGAAATTGTTGAAGAGCTAAAGGGTCCAAAGATCGACATCCTTCGTTACAAGAACAAGACCGGCTATCGCCGTCGTCAAGGTTTCCGTTCCCAACTTACGCGCGTGAAGATCACCGCGATTACGAAATAAGGCAGGCGAATAAAAAATGGCAAGTAAAAAGGGAGTCTCCTCAACTCGTAACGGTCGCGATTCAAATGCGCAGTACCTTGGTATCAAGCGTTACGCAGGACAGATTGTTAAGAGCGGGGAAATCTTGGTTCGCCAACGCGGAACAGTTTTTCACCCAGGACAAAATGTAGGTATCGGTAAGGACGACACACTGTTTGCTCTATCTGCAGGCGAAGTTGCTTTCGGTCGCGCTCGCGGTCGCAAAGTTGTGAATATCGTTCCCGTAGCTGTAGTCGCCTAACCCGCGGTTAAATTTTTGCGGGCCCGCGACAAGCGGGCCCGCATTTTTATTTATTAAAGAAGTTTTTTAAAGAGATGAAAGGAGAAGTGAAATGGCAACATTCGTTGACCGCGTAACTCTCCATGCATTTGCCGGCAGTGGCGGAGATGGGTGCGTTTCCATTCACCGCGAAAAGTTCAAGCCACTTGGTGGCCCAGATGGCGGCAATGGCGGTCGTGGCGGCGATGTAATTCTTATCGTTGATCAAGACACCACAACACTTTTAGATTTCCACCATTCACCACATCGCCGCGGAACAAATGGTTCCCTTGGTTATGGCGATTATTGCAATGGCCGCGAAGGTAAAGATTTAACTCTGCATGTTCCAAATGGCACAGTTGTAAAAGATGTGCACGGAACTGTTCTTGCAGATTTAGTTGGATTCGGAACACGTTTCATCGCAGCTCAAGGCGGTAAAGGTGGACTGGGAAATGCTGGCCTATCTTCATCGAAACGTCGCGCACCAGGCTTTGCACTTAAAGGTGAGCCAGGTGAAGAGCGCACTCTTATTCTTGAACTCAAGAGCGTTGCAGATATTGGTTTAATTGGTTTTCCATCAGCCGGAAAATCTTCACTTATTGCATCTATCTCTTCTGCCAAACCAAAGATTGCTGACTATCCATTCACAACGCTTGCACCAAACCTTGGTGTTGTCCAAGCAGGAGACACTCGCTTCACTGTTGCAGATGTTCCAGGTTTAATTCCTGGCGCTTCAGAGGGCAAAGGACTTGGTCTGGAATTCTTGCGTCACGTTGAACGTTGCGCAGCACTTGTACACGTATTGGATTGTGGAACCTTAGAAACAGATCGCGATCCAGTTAAAGACTTCGACATTATTGAAGAAGAACTTTCACATTACGGCGGCCTTTCAGAGCGCCCACGTTTGATTGCGTTAAATAAAGTTGATTTACCTGATGGAAAAGCTATGGCTGATATGGTCCAACCAATTTTGGAAGCGCGCGGATACCAGGTTTACCAAATTTCCGCGGCATCACATATTGGTTTAACTGAACTTAATTATGCAATGGCAAGAATTATTCAAGAGGCTCGTAAAGCTGAAGCTCTCGTTGAAAAAGCACGAATTGTTCTGCGCCCTGTCGCCGTTGGAAATTCTGGATTTACTGTTACTGCAAATACTGATGGTTCATTCACTGTATTAGGTGACAAGCCAGTTCGTTGGGTAAAGCAGACTGATTTTGGTAACACTGAAGCAATTGGTTATTTAGCAGATCGACTTGCAACTCTGGGAGTTGAAAAAGAGCTATTCAAAAAGGGTGCGAAAGCTAAGGATGAAGTTCGAATTGGTGAAGGCGATAACGCAGTCATCTTCGATTGGGAACCATCAATTGAAGCTGGCGCAGAACTACTTGCTGGACCTCGAGGTGGCGATTTACGTTTGGAATCACCTTGGGCTGGCCGTTACACCGAAGATTTAGTTGATGATCAATTAAGTGATGATGAAATCGCAATGCAATGGGAATACAACACCGAGAATCCAAAAGATCCACGCGTAGTTGTGGATGCGAAAACGGAGGATAACTAATGAATGCAAAGCGCATTGTTATCAAAGTTGGATCTTCAACCCTTACGGGAAGCGCCGGTACATCACTAAATGGTCAAGCAGTTGCAAAGCTGGTTGATGCAGTCGCCGAATTAAAAAGCGCTGGCAAAGAAGTAATCGTTGTGACATCTGCTGCAATCGCTGCAGGTATGGCACCACTTGGATTGACTGAGCGCCCAACAGATCTTGCAACCCAACAAGCATCTGCATCTGTAGGCCAAGGTTTATTGATTGCTAAATACAGCGAAGAATTTACTCGTCACAATATTGTTTCTTCGCAAGTATTGGTAACCGGCGATGATTTATCTCGCGATTTGCATAAAGAAAATGCCAAGCGAACTTTGATGCGACTTTTAGAACTCGGTGTTGTCCCAATCATTAATGAGAACGATTCTGTCGGCACCGAAGAAATTCGTCTAGGCGACAACGATCGCCTTGCCGCACTTGTACTTCAACTCATTGGCGCAGATTTGTTGGTTTTAGTTTCAGACATTGATGCCCTTTATGATGCTCCGCCAACACAGGCTGGCAGCAATCGCATTGCAAAAGTCACCAATTTTGCAGAGTTAAAGGGAATTGAAATAGGAGGCGTAGGCGCTTCCGGAGTTGGCAGCGGGGGAATGGTCACAAAGATTCAGGCTGCCGAAATCGCAATCGCAAGCGGTGCAAATATGCTGCTAACTGATTTAGCACATCTTAGTGATGCACTATCTGGAAAAGATTTCGGAACGATTTTTACTTCTAATTAAGTTTTTGCGATACCTCAAGCAAGACTTTTGCCGTCGAAACAGTCTCATCTAATCCAGTTGGGTTATCTGAAAGTTTCACAATTAATGTTCGAGTTTTTGGATTAACGAAAATGTATTGACCGTGAAGTCCTTCGGCTTGGCTGATGCCAGGGAATGGATGCCAGACAAATGCGCCATAACCCCAATTGTGATCAAGTTTTGTTACTGGTGTTTCCATCCGCTTTAACCAGACTGGATCAATGATTTGTTTTGCACCCGCTTGTCCGCCATTTAACATTGCGAGTCCCACGCGAGCGTAATCTCTTGCAGTTGCATTGAAGCAACAGAAAGTTTTCTCAGTGCCGCCAACGCGATCAACATTCCAGGTCGCCGGATATTTTGCACCAATTGGTTGCCAGACATTTTTGCTGAAGTAATCAGCAACAGTTGTACCGGTGATGGCTTTAATAATCATGCCAAGCATCTGGGTATCAACGCTGCGATATTCGGACTTTGAACCAGGTTCAAAGGCCATCTTCCGATTGTGCTTCATGAACCAATCAATATCGGTAGTTGCATACATTTGGGCAATCGCAACGCCCCAACCAGAAGGACCAGTTGGATAATTATCTGAAACTCCAACGCCGCTCTGCATATCTAGAAGTGATTGCACTGTTACGCGATCAAATGAGGTACCAGTCTTTAACTCTGGGAAATACTTAATAAAGGTGTCACTCTCTTTTAATTTTCCTTGGGCAATTAATTGTCCCGCAATAATCGAGGTCATTGTTTTTGCTACAGAATATGAAGGAAGTTGTGATGATTCGCTGAAACCATTTTTGTAATACTCGTAGGTGATTACGCCATTTCTAACTAATAAAAAGGCGTTGGTATTTGTGCGATCCAAGAAATCCTGCCACTTTATTTGCTTACCCTTCCAGGCGACGGTATCTGGCGCTGCTTCAGAACTTGTTGGCCATTCAATCGGAGTCGTTGATGGGGCAATGGTGTGCCAAGGCATAAGGGTCGGTGTTTTCGATGCTGGAGCCAATCCAAGTTTTATAGACGCTATCGGATTTGGATAATGAATAAATCTCGTGAAGCCAGTTAAGGCAACGGCAAGAGCGACAAGAATAATTACGGTATTTCGCAGCACTAGCAATAAACGTCTCATGAGATAAGGGTATGTTCCTCTAGGCTAGGAACATGGAAGCCACCGCGATTATTAATCAACTTGCTGAAAAGGCAAGATTGGCTGCCCGCACTTTAATTGCGGCAAGTGATGGTGATCGCGTCGAAGCGCTTATTCGTATATCTGAGGAACTTGTCTCAAGTGAAGTCGAAATCTTGGCAGCAAACGCTAAAGATATGGCAAATGCCAAAGATGAAGGAATGAGCGAATCTATGCAAGATCGCTTGTTGTTAACGGCCGCCAGGGTTCATGGAATGTCCGATGGCGCCCGCCAAGTTTCAAAGATTCCTAGCCCACTTGGAAAAACCTTGCGCGAAAGTACTTTAGAAAATGGGCTACATCTAAAACAGATTTCCGTTCCTTTTGGTGTTGTTGGAATGGTTTATGAAGCTCGCCCAAATGTAACTGTTGATGCCGCAGTGATTTTACTTATGTCAGGAAATGCTGCCTTACTTCGCGGGTCATCAAGTGCTGCTAATAGCAATGAAGTATTAGTAAATGTAATGCGCCGGGCTCTTACTAAAACAAATATTTCACCAGATGTAATTCAACTTGTGCCATCAAATGATCGTTCGACAGTGGCTGCATTGTTGCACGCACGGGGCAAGGTTGATCTAGTGATCCCACGGGGAAGTGCCGCACTAATTCGAACAGTCGTAGATGATTCAACAGTTCCAACAATTGAAACTGGCGCTGGTGTCTGCCATGTTTACATAGATTCTGAAGCGGATTTAGCAAAAGCGCTGCCAATCGTTTTGAATTCAAAGACTCATCGACCAAGTGTTTGCAATGCTGCCGAGACATTATTAGTCCATGAAAGCGTAGCTGCGAAATTCTTGCCAATTGCACTAGCCGCACTGCGCGATGCAAAAGTAAAGTTGAATGTTGATAGCGCCGTAGTAAAAATTGCCCAAGCAAACAATATTGACGTGAGTATTGCTAATGAGGCTAATTGGTCCACTGAATATAACGCGTTAGAAATGAATGTCGCCGTAGTTCCAAATTTATTGGCGGCATCAGACCACATTTCAAAGTATGGAACCAAGCACACCGAAGCAATCGTTACCGAATCACAAGCGAACGCTGCAAAATTTGTCGCCTTGAGTGATTGCGCTGCAGTAATGGTTAATGCATCGACAAGATTTACTGATGGCGAACAGATGGGATTCGGCGCTGAAATCGGGATCTCAAATCAGAAGCTTCATGCCCGCGGCCCAATGGGTCTAGAACAGATGACCACGACAACTTGGATTGTTACTGGCTCTGGCCAAATCCGCGCATAACTTCAATTTATAAGTAAGCACCTGCTCGCGATAAGGTTCGACTATGGCCGCAATTTCTCGTGACGATGTCGCACACCTTGCAAAGCTGGCACGAGTTGAGATGACTCCAGACGAACTTGATCACATGGCCACCGAGCTTGATCAAATTTTAGGTGCTGTTAAGCGAGTTCAAGAAGTTGCTACTGCAGATATTCCACCAACGTCACATCCACTTTCGATGTCAAATATTTTTCGCGATGATGTTGTAAAGCCGAGTCTTACAAATGAAGAAGCACTTTCAGGGGCACCTGCTAAAGCTGAAGAGCGCTTTAAGGTTCCACAAATTCTTGGTGAAGAATGACAAATATTTATTCAACCGCTGCCGAAATGGCAAGCGCACTTGCTGCGAAAGAAATTTCTGCTGTTGATTTAACTAAGCAACACCTTGATCGGATTGCTTCTGTCGATGGAAAGCTTCATGCATTTCTACATGTCGACAGCGAAGGTGCGCTTGCTCAAGCCGAGGCGGTTGATGCAAAGCGTGCAAAGGGTGAAACACTTTCGCCATTGGCTGGGGTCCCAATTGCAGTTAAAGATATTTTGGCGCAAAAAGGCGTTCCAACAACTGCCGGTTCAAAGATTCTTGAAGGTTGGCGTCCACCATATGACTCAACAGTCGTTGCAAAGTTAAAGGCTGCTGGTGTTGTAATTCTAGGAAAAACCAATATGGATGAATTCGCGATGGGTTCATCAACTGAAAATTCTGCATATGGAACTACGCAAAATCCTTGGGACTTAACTAGAACTCCAGGTGGTTCAAGTGGTGGATCCGCTGCTGCTGTTGCTTCTTTTGAAGCACCACTTGCAATCGGAACAGATACTGGTGGATCAATTCGCCAACCTGCTGCACTAACTGGAATCGTCGGGGTTAAGCCAACTTACGGCGGAGTTTCTCGTTACGGTGTAATTGCATATTCATCAAGCCTTGATCAAGTCGGACCTTTTGGTCGCACAGTTTTAGATACTGCTTTACTTCACGAAACAATTGCTGGACATGATGAACGCGATTCAACAAGTATAAATGCTCCTGTTCCACAAGTTGTTGCTGCTGCAAAGCGTCTTGACGTTAAAGGTATGAAGATTGGTGTTATTAAAGAACTTAGTGGCTCTGGTTTTCAAGCTGGCGTGAGTGCACGAATTAGTGAATCGCTAGAACTTCTCGTCGCAGCCGGTGCAGAAATTGTTGAAGTATCTTGTCCTAACTTTGAATATGCCCTTGCCGCTTATTACTTAATTGCACCTTCAGAAGCCTCATCAAACCTGGCCCGCTTTGATTCAATGCGATATGGATTACGCGTTGGCGATGACGGAAGCAAAGGCGCCGAAGAAGTTATGAGTGCGACCCGCGAAGCTGGATTTGGCAAGGAAGTTAAACGTCGAATTATTCTTGGAACTTATGCCCTTTCATCTGGTTATTACGATGCTTATTACGGATCAGCGCAGAAGGTGCGCACTTTGGTAAAACGTGATTTTGAAAGCGCATTTGCTAAGGCCGATGTTCTAGTTTCACCAGTAACACCAACAACAGCATTTAAAATTGGCGAGAAGAGCAACGATCCAGTTGCGATGTATTTAAGTGATATTGCAACTATCCCAGTAAATATGGCTGGTATTGGTGGCATGAGTCTTCCCGTTGGTCTTGCGGAAGAAGATGGACTTCCAGTTGGTCTTCAAATCATGGCGCCACTAATGCAAGATGATCGTTTCTATCGCGTTGGTGGAACTCTCGAAGCAGCGCTTCTTTCAAAGTGGGGTAAGCCAATTCTTTCAAACGCTCCAGATTTGATGGTGCAAAAATGACCCTTAATTACAAAGGTGCAACAGAAAAATATGAGCCAACACTTGGCTTAGAAGTACACGTTGAATTAAATACAAATTCCAAGATGTTCTGCTCATGCGCAACGGAATTTGGAGCGGCACCAAATACGCAAACTTGTCCGGTCTGTCTCGGGCTTCCAGGTGCGCTTCCAGTTGTAAATGGCAAAGCAATCGAGAGCACAATCTTGATTGGCTTGGCACTGAACTGTTCAATCGCGCCGTATAGCCGCTTTGCTCGTAAGAATTACTTCTATCCAGATATGCCAAAGAATTTTCAAACTTCGCAGTACGACGAACCTATCTGCGTTGAAGGCTATCTAGATGTTGAAATTGAAACTGATGAAGGTCCTAAAGTATTTCGGGTAGAAATTGAACGCGTTCACATGGAAGAAGACACTGGCAAATCACTGCATGTCGGTGGTTCTACTGGTCGAATTCATGGGGCCGAATATTCTTTGCTTGATTACAACCGAGCTGGAATTCCACTTGTTGAGATTGTTACCAAGATAATTCCAGGCACCGGCAAATATGCACCACAAGTTGCACGTGCATATGTAACGCAACTTCGCGACATTCTTCGCTCACTTGGTGTCAGCGATGTAAAGATGGAACAAGGTTCGCTTCGTTGCGATGCCAACGTTTCGCTTGCACCTATCGGAAGCGGATTACTTGGTACTCGAAGTGAAACTAAGAATGTGAATTCACTCCGTTCAGTCGAGCGCGCACTTACCGGTGAAATTGAACGCCAAGCAAACCGCTTAGAAGCTGGCGAACGAATTATTCAAGAGACTCGTCACTTCCTAGAAGAGAGTGGCTTGACTCGTCCTGGTCGTTCTAAAGAGCAAGCCGAGGATTATCGTTATTTTCCAGAACCAGATTTAGTTCCAGTAACACCAGATGCAAAGTGGATTGAAGAACTTCGCGCAAAGTTGCCAGAAAATCCAGCCGATCGTCGCAAGCGTCTTCAGAAAGAGTGGAACGTTCCGGATTCTGAAATGACTTCACTTATAAATGCCGAACTCGTTGATGTTGTTGAAGAGACCATCAAACTTGGGGCCGAACCAACACGTGCTCGTACTTGGTGGCTTGGAGAAATTTCACGTCTTGCAAATGAGAAAGAAGTTGCACCAACTTCGCTGATCACAACTGTTTTTGTTGCAGAGATAATTGCCTTAATAACTAGCGGAGATCTAACAGATAAATTAGCCCGCCAAGTTGTTGAAGGTGTTGTAAATGGTGAAGGTTCACCAGCAGAAGTTATTGAAAAGCGCGGGCTAAAAGTTGTCTCCGATGATTCAGCTTTGATGGTTGCAATCGAAGCGGCAATCGCAGCCCAACCAGATACTGCCGAACGAATTCGTGGCGGCAATATTCCGGCAGCAGGCGCACTTATTGGCGCAGTTATGAAAGCGACTGGCGGCCAAGCTGATGCTGCAAAGGTTCGTGAATTATTATTGAAGCACCTAGGTCAGGGATAGGAAATCAGATGAGCAATTCCATGAAGCCTCGTTCCGGTTTAGTAACTGATGGAATGGAACGTGCACCAGCACGTGGCATGTTGCGTGCAGTTGGAATGGGCGACGAGGATTGGGTCAAGCCACAAATTGGTATTGCATCTTCTTGGAATGAAATAACACCATGCAACCTCTCACTCGACCGTTTAGCTAAGGCTTCTCGCAAAGGTGTAATCGATGCCGGCGGATTCCCAATGCAGTTCGGAACTATTTCTGTTTCAGATGGAATTTCTATGGGTCACGAAGGAATGCACTTCTCACTTGTGTCACGCGAAGTTATTGCAGATTCTGTTGAAACAGTTATGCAGGCCGAACGTTTAGATGGCATGGTTACATTTGCTGGTTGTGATAAATCACTTCCGGGCATGATGATGGCAGCGGCTCGTATCGATGTGGCATCAGTATTTGTTTATGCCGGAACAACTTTGGCTGGCTCTGTTGATGGTAAAGATGTAACGATCATTGATGCCTTTGAAGCCGTAGGTGCTTGTGCTCGCGGATTAATTTCACAAGAGCAAGTAGATAAAATTGAACGTGCTATCTGTCCGGGCGAAGGTGCTTGTGGTGGCATGTATACCGCCAACACAATGGCCGCTGTCGGTGAAGCAATCGGACTTTCACTTCCAGGTTCGGCATCTCCCGCAGCAGTCGATCGTCGTCGCGATGATTACGCAGTTCAAGCTGGTGCCGCAGTTGTTGAATTAATTCGCAAGGGAATCACAACCCGCCAAATCTTGACTAAGAAGGCATTTGAAAATGCAATCACAGTTGTTATGGCACTTGGTGGTTCAACTAACGCGGTCTTGCATCTACTCGCAATCGCAAATGAAGCCGAAGTCGATTTAACACTTGAAGATTTTCACCGCATCGGTTCTAAGGTTCCGCTACTTGGCGACCTAAAACCATTTGGAAAATATGTTATGACTGATATTGATCGGGTAGGTGGAATTCCTGTTGTTCTTCGCGCACTTCTAGATGCTGGTTTATTGCATGGCGATTGTTTGACAGTTACTGGTAAAACTATGGCCGAAAACTTGGCCGACATCACACCACTTGATCCAGATGGCGAAGTTCTTCATGCAATTAAGTCGCCGCTTTCAACCGCAGTTGGAATCACAATTCTTGGCGGATCACTTGCTCCAGAAGGTGCTGTCTGCAAAACCGCTGGTATAGGTGTTGAAAAATTTGAAGGACCAGCGCGAGTATTTGAACGAGAGCAAGCCGCGATGGAAGCACTTGAAAATGGAACAATCAAGGCTGGTGATGTAGTTGTTATTCGTTATGAAGGTCCAAAGGGCGGACCAGGAATGCGCGAAATGTTAATGATTACTGGTGCGATAAAAGGCGCTGGACTTGGTAAATCAACCTTGCTATTAACTGATGGTCGATTCAGCGGTGGAAGTACTGGGCTTTGCGTTGGCCATGTTGCACCAGAAGCAGTTGATGGCGGGCCGATTGCATTTATAAAAGATGGCGATTTAATTCGCATTGACACTATTGCGCGGACCCTAGATCTCTTGGTCGATGACGCAGAAATGACAGAACGCCGGAAGCATTTCAATCCAATTCCACATAAATACAAGCGCGGAGTATTGGCGAAATATTCCAAGGTCGTGGGTTCGGCATCAAAGGGCGCAGTCTGCGGTTAATTCTTTAGTTTTAAATAGTGAGATAGGCAACTTAGGGGTTGACCAAATGCAAAGGGCAGGGGAGAATTACGGCATGACTTCAGTCGTGGTAATTGGTGAGCGCACGCTCTAGTGAATAACTAGTCCGTGTGCTACCCCTCAGTGGAAACTGAGGGGTTTCTCATTTATCGAGTGATTAATTAATAGAGAAGGGAGATGAACATGAGTGAATCAACAAAGATGACGGGGGCAAGTGCACTCGTGAAAGCGTTAGAAGCTTCTGGCGTCGATGTCATGTTCGGTATCCCTGGTGGCGCAATTCTTCCGGCGTACGATCCAATTTTTGATAGCAAGATTCGCCACATATTAGTTAGACACGAACAAGGTGCGGGCCACGCTGCTACTGGTTATGCGCAAGCAACTGGTCGCGTTGGTGTTTGCATGGCGACTTCAGGTCCAGGCGCTACTAACTTAGTTACACCTCTTGCAGATGCGCAGATGGATTCGGTCCCAATTGTTGCGATCACAGGTCAAGTTGCATCAGGTGCAATCGGAACCGATGCATTCCAAGAGGCAGATATTCGTGGAATCACAATGCCTGTCACTAAACATTCATTTCTTGTAACCGATCCTGCAGATATCGCGCGCAGCATCGCTGAAGCATTTCATATCGCAAGTACTGGACGCCCTGGCGCTGTACTTGTTGATATTGCGAAAGATGCGCTGCAAATGCAGACTGAATTTAATTATCCAAAGTCAATAAATCTTGGTGGATATCATCCAAGGATGGATGCAACTCCAGAATCAATTCGTGATGCTGCCGCCCTTATCGCACAATCTAAAGCACCAGTTCTTTACGTTGGCGGTGGCGCAATAAAGGCTGATGCGCATAAAGAACTCTTGAAACTTGCCGAACTTACTGGTGCGCCAGTTGTTACAACGCTTATGGCACGTGGCGCATTTCCAGATTCACATCCACAACATCTTGGCATGCCAGGTATGCACGGAACTGTTGCGGCTGTAACAGCGCTACAAAAGGCAGATTTATTAATCACACTTGGCGCACGTTTCGATGATCGTGTTACTGGAAAACTTTCTACCTTCGCACAAAATGCCAAGATAATTCACGCTGATATTGATCCTGCTGAAATTGGCAAGAATCGTCGCGCAGATGTCGCATTGATTGGTGATTTACGATTAACAATTGATGCCTTAATCCCAGCGATCAAAAACGAATTTAAGAAGAGCCAACCGGATATCTCAGCATGGGTTAAGCAGGCATATAGCTGGCGTTCTAGATTCCCATTGGGATATGACCACCCAACCGATGGCAGCGTTTCACCACAATATGTAATTGAACGAATCGGAAAACTCTCCGGTCCTGATGCAATTTATGTTGCAGGTGTTGGTCAACATCAAATGTGGGCATCACAATTTGTTTCATACGAGAAACCAAGAACTTGGTTGAACTCAGGTGGCCTCGGAACAATGGGCTACGCGGTTCCGGCTGCAATGGGCGCAAAAGTTGGCGCACCAGACACAACTGTTTGGGCAATCGATGGCGATGGTTGTTTCCAGATGACAAATCAAGAGTTAGTAACTTGTGCGCTAAATAATATTCCGATCAAGGTTGCAGTTATCAATAACGAAAGTTTGGGAATGGTTCGTCAGTGGCAGACCCTGTTCTACAACGAGCGTTATTCAAATACCCAATTACATTCAAAGCGAATCCCTGATTTCGCAAAACTTGCTGATGCAATGGGTTGCGTTGGCTTAACTTGTGATTCAACTGATGATGTAGATAAGACAATCGCAAAGGCGATGGAGATTAACGATCGCCCAGTTGTTGTTGACTTTAGTGTTCACAAAGATGCCATGGTTTGGCCGATGGTTGCTGCCGGAACTTCAAATGATGAAATCGTAAATGCCCGTTCCCTTGCACCTATCTGGGATTCACAGGAGCTATAAAATGACACAATCACATCCAGACGCACCTTCATCTTCAACTTCTGTTTCAAAGACTCGCACGCTATCTGTCTTAGTTGAGAACAGTCCTGGCGTACTTGCACGTATCTCTTCGCTATTTTCACGTCGTGGCTACAACATCGATTCGTTAGCGGTTGGACCAACAGAAAACCCTAACTTTTCACGGATGACTATTGTTATCAATGTTGAAGATCACGCACTCGAACAAGTAATTGCGCAATTAGATAAGTTAATTAACGTAATTAGCATCACTGAACTCGACCCGGTTGTTTCAGTGCAACGCGAACTTCTCTTGGTTAAAGTTTCAACCGATGAGAAAACTCGCTCTCAAGTTCTGGAAACTGTTCAACTTTTCCGCGCCAAAGTCGTGGATGTTGCACAAGATGCGGTGACAATCGAGGCCACGGGCAATACTGAGAAAATTTCGGCTCTACTTCGCGTCCTTGAGCCATATGGGATCCTCGAACTCGTCCAATCAGGCTTGGTTGCGATGTCTCGAGGGCTAAAACCAGGCTCGATTTCAGAAGATAAGAAATAAAAAATAGGCTTACCCAATATCTACACAAGCTAACCAAGAGAAACTAACAGGAAGAGGAAGGTCATAAAAGTGGCAACCCAGTATCACGACGAAGATGCCGATCTATCAATTATCCAATCTAAGAAGGTTGCAGTAATTGGATACGGCTCACAAGGACATGCACACGCTCTTTCACTTCGCGACAGCGGAGTCGATGTTCGAGTTGGTTTAGCAGAAGGTTCAAAGTCTCGCGCAAAAGCAGAAGCAGAAGGACTTCGCGTTCTATCTGTTGCTGATGCAGTTAAAGAAGCAGATGTTGTCATGTTGCTTGCACCAGATCACGTGCAACGTCATATCTATAACGATTCAATTAAGCCAAACATTAAGCCAGGAGCAGCGCTCTTCTTTGGCCACGGATTTAATATTCGATTTGGTTACATCAAGCCAGAAGCAAACATTGACGTTGCAATGGTTGCACCAAAGGGCCCAGGCCACTTAGTACGTCGTGAGTACTCAGCAGGTCGTGGTGTTCCAGTATTAGTTGCAGTTGAACAAGATTCAACTGGTAACGCTTGGCCACTAACACTTTCATACGCCAAGGCAATCGGTGGACTTCGCGCAGGTGGAATCCTTACAACTTTCACTGAAGAGTGCGAGACCGATCTATTTGGTGAGCAAGCCGTTCTTTGCGGTGGCGCTTCTCAGCTAGTTCAATATGGTTTTGAAACTTTGATTGAAGCTGGTTACCAACCAGAAGTTGCTTACTTCGAATGTTTACACGAACTTAAGTTGATTGTTGACTTGATGTACGAAGGTGGAATCGCAAAGCAACGTTGGTCAGTTTCTGACACTGCTGAATATGGCGATTACATCTCAGGACCTCGTGTTATTGATGCCAGCGTTAAGGCGAACATGAAGGCCGTTCTTGCTGATGTTCAAAATGGAACTTTCGCAAAGCGTTTCATTGATGATCAAGATGCTGGTGCGCCAGAATTCAAAGCACTTCGTGCAAAGGGTGAAGCCCACCCAATCGAGGCTGTTGGCCGTGAACTTCGCAAGATGATGTCATGGGTTAAGGGCGACAATAAAGATGATTATAAGGAAGGTGCTGCTGCACGTGGCTAAACCTGTTGTTTTAATTGCAGAAGAGTTAAGCCCAGCAACGCTTGAAGCGTTGGGGCCAGATTTTGAAGTACGCAACTGTGATGGCGCAGATCGCGGGCAATTACTTGCCGCACTTGCCGCTGGCGTAGATGCAGTACTAATTCGATCTGCAACAAAGATGGATGCTGAGGCAATTGCTGCAGCTAAGGGTTTAAAAGTTATTGCACGTGCCGGTGTTGGTTTAGATAACGTAGATATTCCTGCTGCTACTGCCGCAGGTGTCATGGTTGTAAATGCACCAACTTCAAACATCGTAAGCGCTGCTGAATTAGCAATCTCATTGCTGATGGCTTCTGCTCGTTTTATTTCACCAGCACATGCTGCGCTTCGTAATGGCAAGTGGGCACGTTCTAAGTACACCGGCGCTGAACTTTTCGAGAAGACTCTTGGAATTGTTGGCTTCGGTCGCATCGGACAATTAGTTGCATCTCGCATGCAGGCATTTGGAATGGATGTAGTTGCATACGATCCATATCTACAACCAGCGCGCGCTGCTCAATTAGGTGTTCGACTTGTTGAATTAGATGAACTATTAAAAGTTTCTGACTTCATAACAATTCATCTACCAAAGACCAAAGAAACTGCGAATTTAATCGGCGTAGAAGCACTTAAAAAAGTTAAGCCAACGGTTCGCATAATCAACGCGGCACGTGGCGGCGTACTTGATGAGACCGCGCTATTTGATGCGCTTAACGAAGGTCGAGTTGCTGGCGCTGGGCTAGATGTTTATGTAACTGAGCCTTGCACTGATTCACCTTTATTCCAATTGGATAGTGTTGTTGCGACACCACACCTCGGTGCATCTACCGATGAGGCACAAGAGCGCGCAGGAATTGCAGTTGCAGTATCTGTTCGCAAAGCACTTTCAGGTGAACTTGTTCCTGACGCAGTAAATGTAAAGGGTGGAGCAATCCACGAAGATATTCGTCCAAGCCTGCCACTTGTTGAAAAGATGGCGCAGATTGCTACGGCGCTTGCGGGTGAACTTCCAGTATCAATGGAGGTTCAAGTTCGTGGCGACATTGCTGGCCATGATTCATCAGTTCTCGCAACGAGTGCCCTTAAAGGTGCGTTGATTGCGACTGGCGCAGAAGATGTTACATATGTAAACACCCCAGCTCTTGCTGAAGCACGTGGCATGACTTCATCTGTAAACACTGATCCAGAGAGTCCGGAATATCGCAGCATGATTTCATTACATGCAGCGCTAAATGATGGTCGCATAGTTGTTGTTAATGGAACTCTTATGGGTATCCGCAAGGTTGAAAAAATCATCGCTGTCGATGAATTCGATTTAGATCTTGCGCCAACCGAGAATCTATTGTTCTTGCGTTACACCGATCGTCCAGGAATCGTTGGCATCGTTGGAAATGCACTTGGCAAAGCAAATATCAATATTGCAGGAATGCAGGTTGCACGTGACAGCGCCGGCGGGGAAGCCCTAATGGTTCTTACTGTTGATTCAGGAGTCGCTGCAAACGTTGTAGCAGATTTAAAGAAAGAGACTGGCGCCAAGCAAGTTCAAGCAGTTAATCTGATCGGATAAGTTAGGTAACCATGAAGAGTTTTAATTTAGCTGTAATCGGTGGCGATGGCATCGGTCCTGAAGTTGTTGCTGAAGGACTTAAAGTCTTAGATGTTGTCGCTGCAAATTATGGTGTGGAATTTAAGAAGATTAATTATGATCTTGGTGCAAAATATTGGCACAAGACCGGAGAGACTCTTCCTGATTCAGTAATGGCTGAACTTGCCAAGTCTGATGTAATTCTTCTTGGCGCCGTTGGCGATCCAAGTGTTCCAAGTGGCGTACTGGAACGCGGCCTACTCCTAAAACTTCGTTTTGCTTTTGATCATTACGTAAATCTTCGTCCAGCAAAGCTGCACCCTGGCGTTAAGTCACCACTTGTAAATTCTGACGCAATTGACTTCATAGTTGTTCGCGAAGGAACCGAAGGCCCATATGTTGGCGCCGGCGGAGTTCTTGCCCAAGGAACGAAGGATGAGATTGCGACAGAGGAGAGCTTAAATACTCGTCGTGGCGCTGAACGCGTTATTCGCGATGCCTTTGCTCGTGCGCAATTGCGGCCACGCAAGAAGTTGACTCTAGTTCATAAGAACAATGTGTTGACTCGTGCCGGCGGTCTTTGGACTAGAACATTTAATGAAGTTGCAAAAGAATTTCCCGATGTCACGACAGATTATTTACATGTTGATGCCGCATCGATGTTCTTTGTTACAAATCCAGAACGTTTCGATGTAGTTGTAACGGATAATCTCTTCGGCGATATTTTGACTGATATTGCTGCCGCAATCTGTGGTGGTATCGGATTAGCCGCATCTGGAAATATAAATCCAACTGGCGAATTCCCATCAATGTTCGAACCAGTTCATGGCTCTGCTCCTGATATTGCCGGCAAATCACTTGCCGATCCGACTGCAACTGTTATGTCTGTCGCAATGATGCTTACACATCTGGGCTTAAGCGATGCTGCCGCTGATATCGAGCGCGCAGTTGCTGCAGATTTATTGACTCGTGGCGAAGCCAAACGCAGCACAACTCAAATCGGTGATGCTTTAGCAGCTGGCGTATCTGGTGCAAAATGAAATTAAATTTAAATCCAAATCCTAATCCTGTTGCTGATGCGGACCGCGATGCCAAGATAGAAGCAGGCGGATTCGGAAAGTATTACACCGATAACATGGTGGTAATCGACTGGAGTGAAGCAGATGGTTGGAGCGAGGGCGAACTTAAGGCATACGGCCCAATCTCATTAGATCCAGCGACTGCAGTTTTTCATTATGGTCAAGAAATATTTGAGGGAATGAAAGCTTATTCACAACCAGATGGCAGCATCTCGTTATTTCGCCCCGATGCAAATGCGATGCGTTTTGCCAGAAGTGCTGCGCGCCTTGCACTTCCAGAACTTCCAGTTGCAGATTTTATTGAAACCGTAACAACTCTTGTAAAGCAGGATCGCAAGTGGGTTCCACAAAAAGTTGGGGAATCTTTATATATCCGACCATTTATGTTTGCAACTGAAGTTGGACTTGGAGTTCGGCCTTCAAATAAAGCGATGTACATGCTGATCGCTACACCTGCAGGCGCATACTTCAATGCAGCTAAAGCAGTAACAGTCTGGATCTCTACTGAATATGTTCGTGCTGCAATCGGTGGCACTGGCGAAGCAAAATGCGGTGGCAATTATGCAGCGTCACTTGTAGCTCAAAAGCAAGCAGCGACTCAAGGCTGCGATCAAGTTGTTTGGCTAGATGCCATTGAACGCCGTTGGGTTGAAGAGATGGGCGGAATGAATCTTTACTTCGTTAAAGGTTCTGGAAAAGACGCGACTGTTGTTACACCAAAGCTAACTGGAACTCTGCTTCCCGGAATCACTCGCGATTCAATTCTTACCGTCGCAAAAGATTTAGGTTATAAAGTTGAAGAGACAATGATTTCAATTGATGATTGGCGCGATGGCGTTGCAAGCGGTGAAATCACTGAAATATTTGCCTGCGGAACTGCAGCGGTTGTAAGCGCGGTTGGTGCAGCCAAGAGTCAATTTGGAACTTGGACTACTGGGGACGGAAATCCTGGTCCAATAACAAAGCAGATTCGAGAAACTTTACTCGGCATCCAACATGGAACTATCGAAGATAAGCATGGTTGGAATGTGAAGGTCTGCTAAATGAATGACAACTTTCATATATATGACACGACACTTAGAGATGGCGCCCAGCAAGAAGGTTTAAATCTCTCGGTTCATGACAAGTTGGCTATTGCGCGCCACTTAGATGATCTTGGTGTTGGTTTCATTGAAGGCGGCTGGCCAGGCGCTAATCCAAAAGATACTGAATTCTTCAAGCGCGCCCAGACTGAACTGAAATTAAAGAACGCAACCTTCATGGCATTCGGTGCTACTCGCAGGCCAAATGTAAAAGCAGCTGATGATGTGCTACTTCGCGCGCTTCAAGATTCTGGCGCTGCTGGCGTAACTCTTGTTGCCAAGAGCCATGATCGTCATGTTGATCTTGCACTAAAGACAAATTTGGATGAGAACTTGGCAATGATTAAAGAGTCAATTGAATTCTTGCGTGCGGGAGGACAACGAGTGTTTTTAGATGCAGAACACTTCTTTGATGGATACAAATCTAATCGTGCCTACGCACTTGAAGTTGTTCGGGTTTCTGCCGAAGCTGGCGCGGATGTCATAGCCCTCTGCGATACAAATGGTGGAATGTTGCCGGATGAACTTTCCCAAGTTGTCCACGATGTATTGGCAGCATCAAGTGCGCGTCTTGGAATTCACTGCCACAACGACACAGGTTGCGCAGTTGCAAACTCACTTGCCGCTATTGCAGCAGGTGCAACACACGTTCAAGGAACTCTAAATGGTTATGGTGAACGTACCGGAAATGCAGATTTAGTTAGCATCATTGCAAACCTTGAGTTAAAGAAGAAGCAACAAGTTCTTCCACCAGGTTCACTTCGCGAAGCATTTAGAATTTCACATGCAGTTGCTGAAGTTACAAATGTTGCACCAAGTGCGCGCCAACCTTATGTCGGGGTATCTGCCTTTGCGCACAAAGCAGGATTGCATGCCAGTGCAATAAAAGTTGATCCTTCAATGTACCAACACGAAGATCCCGCATCTGTCGGCAATGATCGCCGCATGTTGGTATCTGAAATGGCGGGGCGGGCTTCAATCGAATTGAAATCACAAGAACTCGGTATTGATATTGGCGAAGATAGAGAAGTACTTGGTCGAGTTGTAGAACGAGTAAAAGATTTAGAGTCACGCGGCTTCACCTTCGAAGCGGCGGATGCCTCATTTGAATTATTGCTACGAGAAGAGATTGATGGCAAGCGCGCAAGTTTCTTCAAGGTAGAAAAGTGGGATACAACGGTAAGCCGAGATGCCGAAAATATCGTTACCTCCAAAGCCTTCTTAACAATTTCAGCAGGTGGCAAGCAGATTGAATCGCAAGGATCTGGAAATGGTCCAGTGAATGCAATTGATACCGCTCTGCGTTCTGGCCTTCTTAAGTTCTATCCCGAACTTGAAAAACTTGAACTTACAGATTACAAAGTTCGTATCCTTGAAGGTCGTCTTGGAACTGGTGCGATAACTCGAGTTCTGGTTGAAACTAGTGATGGCACAGCTGAATGGAACACAATCGGCGTACATGAAAATGTTATTGCAGCATCAGTGATGGCTCTTGAAGATGCAGTTACTTTTGGTTTACTACGACAGGGTAGAAAACCCGAGTAATCTTCAACCATGAGCGCCGAGCTAGTTGCCAAGTATGAAGAGCATTTGGCTCTGGTTCGAAACCTGGCCGATAATTCAATTCGCGGTTATGTCAGTGATCTTGAATCATTTTTAGCGCATATTGCAAAACTAGGAATAACTGAATTCTCTGAGCTACAAATTACGCATATTCGTTCGTGGCTTGCAAACTTACAATCAACCGGAATTTCTCGCGCGACTCTGGCCCGCCGAATTGTTTCAATCCGCGCTTTTACTTATTGGGCGGCGAGTCAGGGTTGGATCCCAACTGATATTGGTTCAGATTTAGCAATTCCAAAGGCTCATAAAACTCTGCCTGAAGTCCTAAATCTTTCGCAAACTCAAATAGTTTTAGATGCAATCGCGGCAAAGGCAGGGGAGGAACCAACTGCGATAAATATTCGAGATCTTGCAATGATCGAAGTTCTTTATGCATCTGGAATTCGAGTTTCAGAAATTTGCGGCTTAAATATTCGCGATATCGATATGGAGCGAAATACTTTGCAGGTTTTAGGTAAGGGCGATAAAGAACGCGTAGTTCCACTCGGCTTGCCTGCCATGCGAGCCGCGCAGAATTGGTTAAGAATTGGTCGCCCAGAATTTGCTAATTCGACTTCACAAGATGCAGTCTTTCTTGGGGCTCGCGGTAAACGAATTGATCAACGCACTGTTCGCGAAGTTGTTTATGATGCAATGGAATCTATTGGTTCTCATATGAGTCCACACGGCCTTCGCCATACCGCGGCAACTCACCTTCTCGAGGGTGGGGCTGATCTGCGAACCGTTCAAGAAATCTTGGGCCATTCATCGCTGGCCACAACCCAGATTTACACGCATGTTTCACCCGAGCGCCTAAAAACGGCATATGAGCAGGCTCATCCTCGGGCCTGATCGTCACTACCTGCGTAATTTGCACCCCCGAACATCCTTTAGGATTAACCCAGCACAAATCGCAAGATCTGTGACTTCACGTGTCTTATTAGTTTGAAACTCTAAGTTAATAACTAATTAACCATTTCGGTCCGTTTTAATTTAAAACGGTCGGTGTCAAGACACTAGGGACCAAACAAATTGTTAGGTCATCAACCGAGTGCATTTTGCTTAATTGCAATCTGCAAAAAAGGAGTGTGCCGCCATGGCGGTTGTAACAATGCGAGAACTTCTCGACAGCGGAGTCCACTTCGGACACCAAACTCGTCGATGGAATCCAAAGATGAAGCGCTACATATTTGCTGAGCGCAACGGTATTTACATCATCGACATCCAACAATCACTTGCACTAATTGATAGTGCTTACGAATTCATTAAGGACACCGTTGCTAAAGGCGGACATATCCTTTTCGTAGGAACCAAGAAGCAAGCACATGAGCCAATCAAAGCTCAATCTGCTCGCGTGCAAATGCCTTACGTTACAGAGCGCTGGCTCGGTGGAATGCTTACAAACTTCCCAACCGTATACAAGCGAATTCAACGTCTAAAAGAACTCGAACTTCTCGAGAATTCAAATGACCAACTTTTAACAAAGAAGGAACTCCTAGTTCTTCGTCGCGAACGCGAGAAGCTAACTAAGAACCTTGAAGGTATCCGTAACATGACTAAGTTGCCTAGCGCAATTTGGGTTGTAGATACCAAGAAAGAACACCTTGCTGTTGCAGAAGCACACAAGCTAGGTATTCCAGTTGTAGCAATCTTGGATACAAACTGTGATCCAGATGAAGTTGATTACAAGATTCCTGGTAACGATGATGCGATTCGTTCAATCGCTCTTCTAACTCGCGTGATTACAGATGCTGCTGTTGCAGGTCTTGCAGCACGTTCAGCGAATGCAGCTGCAGCTGCAGACAAAGTGGCACCAGCTGCTGAAGTTGCTAAAGATGCAGAACCACTTGCTGATTGGGAGAAAGAACTTCTCACTAAGTCAGAAGAACCAGTCGCAGTAACTACTGAAGTAACAGGAGAATAATTAAATTGGCTTACACAGCAGAAGATGTAAAAAAATTACGTGAAGCAACAGCTGCCGGAATGCTTGATTGCAAGAAGGCGCTAGATGAAGCTGATGGCGATTACAACAAAGCCGTTGAGATCATCCGCGTTAAGGGACAAAAAGGCGTAACAAAGCGTGAAGGCCGCACAACATCAAATGGTTTGGTGCTTGCTAAGGCTGAAGGCGATGTCGGCGTAATGCTTGAACTTAATTGCGAAACAGATTTCGTTGCCAAGGGCGATCGTTTCCAGGAACTTGCAGATGAACTTCTTGCACACTTGCTTTCAAGCAAGATTGGCGAGATCGCAGAGTTCAGCGCATCAAAGATGGCAAACGGTAAAACTGTTCAAGAAACAATCGATGAAGGAAATGCAACACTTGGCGAAAAGATTGAACTTCGCCGCGTAGCAGTTCTTCAAGGTTCTCCAGTCTCACTTTATCTGCACCGCACTAGTCCAGATTTGCCACCACAAGTTGGAGTATTAGTTCAACTTGCTAAGGATGCAGCTGAAGCCGGTAAAGATATTGCACAACACATTGCAGCATTCGCTCCACAGTTCGTTCGCCGGGAAGATATTCCTGCCGAAAGCATTGAGACCGAACGCCGTATTGCTGAAGAGACTGCCCGCGCAGAGGGTAAGCCAGAGGCATCAATCTCCAAGATTGTTGAAGGTCGCGTAACTGGTTTCGTTAAGGAAGTCAGTTTGCTCGAGCAATCCTTCGCCAAGGATGCCAAGAAGACCGTTCAACAAATCGCGGACGAGGCAAAGACAGCCGTGTCGGCATTTCACCGATTCCGAGTTGGACAGTAATCTCGCTTACTAGCAACCGGTAATTAGTAGTAGAAAAGGAGCACTTAAATATGGCCCGCAAAGGTTATAAGAGAGTGCTCCTTAAACTTTCTGGCGAAGTATTTGGTGGCGTAAAGGGCATCGGTGTTGATCCTGATGTAGTTCACGACGTTGCATCTCAGATAGCAGATGTTGTTCGTAGCGGAGTTCAAATCGGAATCGTAGTAGGCGGCGGTAATTATTTCCGTGGCGCTGAACTGCAGCAACGCGGTATGGATCGCGCTCGCGCCGACTATATGGGAATGCTCGGAACAGTTATGAACTGTTTAGCACTTCAAGATTTTCTAGAAAAAGAGGGTATTGATACCCGCGTTCAGACCGCAATAACAATGGGTCAAGTTGCCGAACCATATATTCCTCGTCGCGCTATTCGCCACTTAGAAAAAGGTCGCGTTGTAATTTTTGGCGCTGGTGCTGGAATGCCATTCTTCACAACAGATACCGTTGCTGCACAACGCGCGCTTGAAGTTTCAGCAGAAGCGCTGCTACTCGCTAAGAGCGGAGTAGATGGTGTTTATTCTGCAGATCCAAAGAAGGATCCTTCAGCAGTTAAATATCAGAATGTAAGTTTTGATGATGTACTTTCCAAGTCATTAGCAGTTGCTGATGCCGCAGCATTTAGTTTATGTCGCGAAAATAACCTTCCGATTGTTGTTTTCGATTTGAAGAACAAGGGCAATATTGCACGTGCAGTTCGCGGCGATAGCGTCGGAACTTTAGTTTCGTAAGGTTTATAAGGGGATAACATGAGCGACATTTCAACAGCGCTGGGCGATGCAACTTCAAAGATGAATAAAGCAGTAGAAGTCGCGAAAGAAGATTTCGGAGCAATTCGCACCGGACGTGCCCACCCAGCAATGTTTGCCAAGATTGTTGTTGATTACTACGGCACTATGACGCCTCTTTCACAACTGGCATCATTTCAAGTTCCTGAACCACGTATGGCAATCGTTTCACCATTCGACAAAGGTGCATCAGCATCAATTGAAAAAGCTATTCGCGAATCAGATCTTGGCGTAAATCCAGCATCTGATGGTGGCGTTATCCGCGTTAATTTCCCACAACTTACTGAAGAGCGCCGTAAGGATTACATCAAGGTTGCTCGCAATAAAGCTGAAGATTCTCGAGTCTCAATTCGCAATATTCGCCGTACCGCGAAGGAAGCGATGGAGAAGCTAGAGAAGGATGGCTTGGCTGGTAAAGATGATGTGGCACGTGGTGAAAAAGATCTTGAGAAAATAACTTCAGATCACGTAGCCAAGATTGACGAGCTGTTGAAGCATAAGGAAGCCGAACTTCTCGAAGTTTAAATTATGGATGACTTTCATTCGCTAAATGAAGCGATTAATGCCAGAGCTGGGCGCAAGTTAGGCCCATCTATTTTGGTTTCACTTTCAATTCTTGCAGTTGTTTTTCTTTCAATCTCTTTTGCAAAAATTCTTTTTGCAATATTTGTATGGATTGCGATTCTTCTTGCGGCTCGTGAACTTATTCGCGCATACCAAGTAGGAAATATCGAAATCCCAAGTAGGGCAATCTCGATAGCAGTCACCGTACTTCTTGCTTCTGCCTGGTTTGGCCGGGTATCTGGACTTGCCGTTGCAATTGCAATAGCAATTCCATGTGTGCTGGTTTATATTCTTTTTAAAGATCCAAAAGATTTTGTTCGCAAATCGACTGCGTCGGCCTTTGCAATTTTCTATCTTGCTTTCTTAGGTGGATTTATTCTGCTACTAGCCCACGATAAAGATGGCCTTGCCCGAATTTTCACACTCGTAGTGCTTGTAAGTTGTAACGATACCTTCGCTTATATCTTCGGCGTCTTATTTGGGAAACATCCACTCGCACCACACATCAGTCCAAAGAAAACTTGGGAAGGTTTGATTGGTTCGATAATTGCAACAACTATTGGATCCGCTCTTGTTTTCCAATACGCGCTAAACCATACCTGGTGGATTGGCGCCGGCATTGGCTTAGTTGCCGTTGTGACTTCAACTTGTGGCGACTTAATTGAATCGGCTGTAAAACGCGATCTCTCAATTAAAGATATGGGAACAATTTTGCCTGGCCATGGTGGAATTCTTGATCGTATCGATTCAGTCTTATTTACCGGCCCAGCCGTCTGGTTCGCCCTCGAATTTATTAAGCACTTTAATTTATGACCGAGATTAAATTAGTTTTCGATGAGCCAAAGCAACGGGTAAAACCACCGAAGCATTTTGCGGATTTAGATCCGGTCGAACGCAAAGCCCTGGCAGTTGAACTTGGAATTCCGGCATTTCGTGCCAATCAAATGTCTGTACATTTTTTTACTCATTTTAATGATGACACTGACTCCTGGACCGATATCCCAAAGGATCTACGGGAAACATTGGCGAAAGAATTTGTTCCTAAACTAATTACGCTCGTTAAATCAGTAACTACCGATGGCGGTAGAACACAAAAAGATTTATGGCGGCTTCACGATGGAGTGCTGGTCGAGAGCGTTTTGATGCGTTATTCCGATCGCACAACAGTCTGTATTTCATCACAAGCGGGTTGTGGCATGAACTGTCCATTTTGTGCGACTGGTCAAGCAGGTTTAACCCGTAACTTAACTGCCGCTGAAATTACTGCTCAGGTTGTTGCGGCCGCGCGCACCTGTGCCGCTGGTGAATTACCGGGCGGCGAGACCCGCCTTTCGAATGTTGTATTCATGGGCATGGGTGAACCTATGGCTAACTACAACGCTGTGATGCGTTCTATTAGAAATATAACTACGGCCCAACCAGATGGACTTGGGATTAGTGCCAGATCGGTAACGCTTTCTACGGTTGGTTTAGTAAATGGAATTGAGAAACTCTGCGAAGAGGGGATTCCAGTAACTCTTGCAGTTTCACTACATACTCCGGATGATGAATTACGCGACACCTTGGTTCCCATAAATTCACGTTGGAAAGTTCGCGAAGTTTTAGCAGCAGCCGATCGCTACGAAGCAAAAACCGGGCGCCGTTATTCAATTGAGTACGCACTCATTCGTGATATCAATGACCAAGCCTGGCGGGCAGATTTATTAGGGCGGTTATTACGAAACCGAAATGCTCATGTGAATTTAATCCCACTAAATCCAACCCCTGGTTCTAAGTGGACGGCTTCGCGCCCGGAAGATGAAGCAGAATTCGTTCGAGTTTTAGAAGGTTATAAAGTTCCGGTCACGGTTCGAGACACAAGAGGACGCGAAATTGATGGCGCATGTGGTCAATTGGCCGCGTCCGAGATAATCTCTGAGGTATGAAAAAGCTAAATAACTTTATTGACGGAAAATCCCTGCCAGCTAAATCTGGTGCCACTAGTGAAATTATTAATCCGGCGACAGGTGCGGCTTACGCAACAGCCCCCATCTCTGGCGCGGAAGATGTTGATAGCGCACTAAGTGCAGCCAGTAAAGCATTTATCGAATGGCGCGATACAACGCCAGCGGAGCGTCAGCGAGCACTTAATAAAATTGCAGATGCATTTGAAGCACGCAGTGAAGAGCTAATCGCAATTGAAGTCGAGAACACGGGTAAGCCGATCTCATTAACAACATCAGAAGAAATTCCACCAATGTTGGACCAGATTCGCTTCTTCGCAGGTGCTGCTAGAAATCTTGAAGGTAAATCCGCTGGTGAATACATGCGTGGAATGACCTCATTTATTCGCCGCGAACCAATTGGTGTTTGCGCTCAAGTAACACCGTGGAATTATCCAATGATGATGGCGGTCTGGAAGTGGGCGCCTGCAATTGCAGCAGGAAATACCGTCGTCTTAAAACCAAGTGACACAACTCCGGCATCTACAGTATTTATGGCAGAAGTAATGTCAGAATTTCTTCCTAACGGAGTCTTCAATGTAATTTGTGGGGACCGTGAAACTGGTCGCACTCTTGTTGAACATCAAACTCCAGCAATGGTTTCAATTACCGGATCAGTTCGCGCCGGAATCGAAGTTGCTAAATCTGCAGCAAATGAATTAAAGCGCGTCCACCTAGAACTTGGTGGTAAGGCTCCGGTAGTTGTCTTTGATGATGCAGACCTGCAAGCTGCTGCGGAAAATATTGCGATCACTGGATACTTCAATGCTGGTCAAGATTGCACCGCTGCAACTCGTGTAATTGTGCAAGAGAACGTTTACGAGAAATTCGTAGAACTTCTAGCGGATCAAGCCAAAAACAATATTGCTACAGGTGGACCAACTGAAGATGTGCTTTACGGCGCTCTGAACAATGCCGACCAACTAGCCCGCGTTTCAGGTTTCGTTGAGCGAACACCAAGCCATGCAAAGATTGTCGCTGGTGGAAATAAAATCGATCGCCCTGGATATTTCTTCGCCCCAACAGTAATTGCTGGTCTGCGCCAAGATGACGAGATGATTCAGAATGAAATCTTCGGCCCAGTAATTACAGTTCAGAAATTTAAGGATGAAGCAGAAGCAATCTCAATGGCTAATGGCGTTCCCTACGGTCTGGCATCAAGTGTTTGGACAAGCAACCACGGCCGGGCCATGAGATGTGCAAAGGCCTTCGACTTTGGTTGTGTCTGGATAAATACTCACATCCCAATCGTGGCCGAGATGCCACACGGTGGTTTCAAACGCTCTGGTTACGGCAAGGATCTCTCAAGCTATGGCTTCGAGGACTACACCCGAATCAAGCACGTGATGACAAACCTGAACGCCTAATTTCTAGCGCAAATTCTAGAAAAAATTTCCTCATTTTTGTTGCGATATCGCAACTTCGTGGGGCTAGACTTTCCTCGTTCTCATCAGTTGCTCGAAATGAGCTAGCCCTAAGAAGAAAGTGGTGCCATGACAACCCAAAACTCCCACGATGAAATCCAATCAGGATTGAAAGATCTTATTTCAGCGAAAGTTTCTAGACGTGGTGTGTTTGCAGGTATCGGTGGCTTAAGCGCAGCAGCTTTTCTTGCATCGTGTGGATCTGGTGGCGGCTCAGGATCTGGTGGCGAAGCACTTCGATGGGGCAACTGGCCTCTCTATTTAGATTTTGATGAGAAGACAAAGAAGTATCCAACACTTGAAGCTTTTATCAAGAAGTCCGGAATTGAAACAAAGTATTTCGAAGACTATAACGATAACGATGAATTCTTCGGCAAAGTTCAAGCACAATTAAAACTTAAGAAAGATATTGGCTACGACATTGTTACGCCAACTGACTGGATGGCTGCGCGTTGGATTCGACTTGGTTATACCCAAAAATTCGATGGCGCTAATATTCCAAATGCTTCAAACGTTCTAGATACTTTAGCTTCTCCTTCTTACGATCCAAGCCGCGAACAGACCCTGCCATGGCAGGGAATTATGTCTGGCTTTGGTTGGAACACTGCGAAGAATCCAAAGGGAATTCGCACATTAGATGATCTATTCGCACCACAGAACAAAGGCAAGATTGTCGTGCTTACTGAATTACGCGACACCATTGGAGTAATTCTTCTTGCGCAAGGGGTAGACGTTACTAAGGTAACTGAAAATCAATACATGAACGCAGTTGACTTCATGGCGAAAAAGATTTCAGACGGTTGGATTCGTGGCGTAAAGGGCAACGAATATGCAGAAGACTTAACTTCTGGTGATGCAACCGCTGTTATTGGCTGGTCTGGCGATATGTTCATCCTTGCATCGGAGAATGAAGGCAAGTTTGATTTTGCTATCCCAGAATCTGGCGGAACTATTTCTGGTGATAACTTCGTGATTCCTTACACTGCTACAGCAAATGCTAAGAAGAACGCAGAGGCAATGATCAACTATTACTACGAGCCAGCAGTTGCTGCTGAAGTTGCCGCTTACGTCAATTATGTTTGTCCAGTTAAGGGCGCGCAAGCAGAGATGGAGAAGATTGATCCAGAGCTTGCCAAGAGCGAGTACATCTTCCCAACTGAAAAAACTATGGCGAACTTGCATGTATTCCGCGCACTTACTACAGAAGAAGAAACTTCTTGGACTGAAGCTTTCCAAAAGGCTGCAGGAAACTAAGTGGTAAAGGCCTCAATAGAAGCTCGAGGCGATCTTCGACTTACCAGGCTCACTAAAACTTATGGTGACTTCACTGCGGTCGATGATCTCTCGCTAACTATTCCAAAGGGATCATTCTTCGCGCTACTTGGGCCATCTGGTTGTGGGAAAACCACAACGCTTCGAATGATTGCTGGCTTGGAAGAGCCAACTGCAGGAAGCATTCATCTTGGTGAAACTGATATCACTACAACTAAGCCATACCAGCGCCCAATTAATACCGTTTTTCAGAACTATGCGCTATTTCCACATTTAACAATCTTTGAAAATATTGCATTTGGATTGCGTCGTCGCGGCCAGAAAGATGTCAAAGAGGCAGTTGAAAAAGTTCTTAATTTGGTAGAACTTCCACATCTTGCACAACGAAAACCAACCCAACTTTCCGGTGGCCAACAACAACGTATTGCACTTGCTCGTGCGATTGTAAATCGCCCAGCTCTACTTCTACTTGATGAACCACTCGGAGCGCTTGATTTGAAGCTACGTCGCCAAATGCAGATTGAACTTAAGTGGATTCAAAAAGAGGTTGGTCTTACTTTCGTGCACGTTACCCATGATCAAGAAGAAGCCATGACGATGGCGGACACTATTGCGGTGATGAATGAAGGACAAATAGAGCAAATGGGTTCACCAGCCGATCTTTATGACAATCCAGAAACCGCATATGTCGCTAACTTTCTTGGCCAATCAAATTTGATTAAAGGAACTATTTCGGGAAACGATGGCGACTCACTCATCGTTGATCTGTATGGTCAGAAAATTTCCTTGCCTAAGAACCGTTCACATGCGATTGATAATTCGACTTATGCCGGAATTCGCCCAGAGAAATTCCGTATCTCATTACTAAATACCGAGACCCGCGGAAATGTTTTAACTGGTGGCCATATTGAAGATGTTTCTTACATCGGTGTCTCAACTCAGTATCAAGTTGAAATGCCTTGGGGGCAAGAACTTATGGTCTTTGAACAGAATGATGATGGCGTAGCACCATTTAATAAAGGCGATGCCGTAAACATTTCATGGGAGCCAACATTTACCTTTGCATTACGTGGCGATGAAGATGTAACTGCTGGATCTCAAATTGAACCTGAAGTTCTAGACGAAGAATAAATAATGGGTAAGAACCGCACACCATACTTACTTCTGCTTCCAGGTTTTGGATTTTTATTTACCTTCTTTATTCTGCCGATTATTAACTTGGCCCAAACTTCAACCCAAACAAGAGTCTCTGGGGGAGATACTGGACAATATGAGCAGACACTTAGATTTGCTAACTATGTAGATGCTTTTGTGGATAATAAAGAGCAATTCGGTCGCTCATTCCTATATGCAATCATTGCAACAGTTTTAGCTCTAGCAATTGCCTACCCATTGGCATATGCAATCGCTTTTAAATCTGGAAAATATAAAAACCTATTGCTTGTGCTTGTTGTGGCGCCGTTCTTTACCTCTTTTCTTCTGCGAACAATTGCTTGGAAGCAGATATTAGGCGAGGAGGGTTTCTTGGTTCCAACGCTCCGTTCACTTGGAATAATCAGTCAGAGCACAACCCTTACCTCCACATCATTTGCAGTTGTAATGGGTATGACTTACAACTTCTTACCATTCATGACGCTTCCACTCTATGCATCAATTGATCGAATCGATCCAAGAACACTTGAAGCTTCTGGCGATCTATATGCAAACGGCCTAACGACTTTTCGTCGAGTAACACTTCCACTCTCAATGCCAGGCGTTGTTGCTGGAACTCTTCTTACTTTTATTCCAGCAGCCGGTGATTATGTAAACGCTGCAATCCTTGGAAATCCAAATACCAAGATGCTAGGTAATGTAATTGAATCGCGTTATTTCAAGATTGTTGATTATCCAACTGCCGCGGCACTTTCTTTTACTTTAATGGCCGCAATTTTAATTCTAGTAACCCTCTATATTCGTAAAGCAGGAACAGAGGAGTTGGTATGACGCAGAAACTTAAAGATGCAACTATCCCAACGATTCCAATTGGGGCTCGAATCCAACGTTGGATTGGCCGCAACTTAATTCGAATTTATGCAATTTTTGCATTTACATATCTATTTATTCCAGTTGCTTACACCTTCGCATTTTCATTTAATGATTCCGGGAAAAGCAACTTGATTTGGAAGGGTTTCACTCTTGGAAATTGGCAGAATCCTTGCGGAGCTCCTGAAGTCTGTTCAGCACTCGGAAACTCAATCAAGATTGGCTTCCTAGCCACATTCTTTGCAACTATTTTAGGAACAATGATTGCATTCGCAATCGGCCGACATAAGTTCAGGGGCCGTTCAACTTCAAACTTATTAATTTTCCTTCCAATGGCAACTCCAGAAATCGTGATGGGCGCATCACTTCTTTCACTCTTCTTAGTATTCAAAATCAATCCGGGCTTCTGGCCAACGGTTATTGCACATATTGTTTTCTGTATCTCTTTCGTTGTTGTAACAGTTAAGGCTCGCATCGCAAGTCTTGATCCACGACTCGAACAAGCGGCAATGGATTTATATGCAAATGAATTCGAAACCTTTAGACGAGTAACACTTCCACTTGTTGCACCAGGTATTGCTGGTGCAGCGCTTCTGGCCTTCAGTCTCTCATTTGATGATTTCATTATTACCAACTTCAATTCCGGAACGCTAACTACATTCCCTAAATTTATTTATGTATCAGCAGCACGCGGCATTCCAGCGCAAGCGAATGTAATTGGATCAGCAATGTTCTTCCTGGCCCTGACACTTGTTATCGTGGGGCAACTAGTAAACCGCCGGAAGGTGCGCTAAACTTTTAACGTTTCCATGGTGAATAACAGAACTGCAAGTAGTTCTGCGTCATGGGGTAGGACTCCGGAGGACCCGGGCCAACTTTAAGTAGTGATTGAAGGGGTGATCCCGGTTTCGGCCGGATTACGCGATGGCTAACATCGACTCCTCCTATTTAAAACATCTATCGCACATGCAACCACATTTGTATTGGCTTGATGCTGACCCATTGGAACCAGAAGTTCATCCAACACTTATTGGTGAGACAACAACTGATCTCTGCATCGTAGGCGCTGGTTACACCGGTCTTTGGACTGCGCTCTTAGCTAAAGAGGCGAATCCTGAACGCAATGTAATTATTATTGAACAACTTGAAACTGGCGCTGGTGCATCTGGTCGTAATGGTGGTTTTTGCAGTTACTCGCTAACTCACGGATTCATGAATGGTTACAGTCGCTTTAAAGACGAGATGGCGATCATTGAACGTTTGGGCCGCGAAAATCTTGAGGGTATTGAGGCAACAATTAAGAAGTACAAAATTGATTGTGACTTTGAATTAACTGGCGAGATCAGCGTTGCAAATGAAGAGTGGCAGATGGAAGGCATCATTGAAGAGGCCAATCTACGAAATTCATTTGGCGACAGCGTTGAAGTTCTAAGTAAAGAGGAGATGCAATCTCGAGTTAATTCTCCGCTATCAGTTGGGGGACTTTGGGATCCAGATGGAACCGCGCTCGTCGATCCAGCTCGACTTGTTTGGGGGCTAGAGCAAGCGTGTATTGCGAATGGTGTTCAGATTTACGAGAACACAAGTGCGCTTCGGCTCGAGCGAACAAGCAAGGGAATAATTGTTCATACGCCTTACGGAACTGTATATGCGCAAAAGGTTGCGCTGGCTACCAATATTTATCGTTCACTAGTTAGACAAGCGAAAAAGTATGTAGTTCCTGTTTATGATTTCCAATTAGTAACTGAACCACTTACGCCAGCACAAATGGAATCAATTGGGTGGAAGAATCGTGAAGGTTTATCTGAGGCGGGAAATCAATTCCACTATTACCGCCTGACTAAAGATAATGAAATTTTGTGGGGTGGATACGATGCAATCTATAACTTCCGCGGCAAGGTTCGTCACGAGTATGAGAGCAGTGCTGAAACATATGCGCATTTAGCGCAAGCATTTCTTGAAACTTTTCCGCAATTAAAAGGAATCAAATTTACCCATGGTTGGGGCGGCGCAATTGACACTTGCTCTCGCTTCACCCAATTCTGGGGTCAGGCGCATCGTGGTCGAGTCGCGTATGTAATGGGATATACCGGACTTGGTGTCGGCGCTTCGCGTTTTGGCGCTCAAGTAATGTTGGATCTACTTGATGGTGAAGATAATGAGCGGACTCAACTAAGTATGGTTCGAAAGAAACCGTTGCCATTCCCACCAGAACCATTTAAGTTTATTTTCATTCGCTTAACACAATGGTCAATTAATAAATCAGATCAGAATCAAGGCAAGCGAAATCTCTGGCTAAAGCTCCTGGATACTCTTGGACTGGGCTTCGACTCTTAAGTTAAAGGCTTGCAAAAGCTTCATCGATAATTCCAAGCGCCTCATTTAATAAGTGCTCGGGCATTACCAACGGTGGCAATAAGCGAATCACATTTGAATAAGTTCCTGCGCTAAGAATCAAGACGCCTTTCTGTTGGCAATACTTAATTACGGCGCTCATCGCTTCGCTATTTGGTTCGATAGTTCCGGGTTTGATTAATTCAATAGCCTGCATTGCGCCGGCACCACGAATTTCACCAATTACTGAATATTTCTTCGCCATTGTTTGCAGCGCATCAACCATAATTTTTCCAATTACATTTGCGCGATCAACGAGCTTCTCTTCTTCAATTGTTGCAAGGGCCCCAAGTGCAGCAGCACAAGCAACTGGGTTACCACCGAAGGTTCCACCAAGACCACTTGCATGAACCGAATCAAGCATTTCAGCGCGACCAGTTACGCCAGCAAGAGGAAAACCACCAGCGATTCCTTTTGCAGTAGTAATTAAATCGGCATCAACATTCTCATGTTCAACAGCAAACATTTTGCCGGTACGACCAAAGCCTGTTTGAACTTCATCGGCAACAAAGACAATGCCATTTTCCTTAGCAAATTTAGCTAGACCAGGCAAGAAACCTTTTGGTGGAACGATAAATCCACCTTCACCTTGAATTGGTTCAATAACTATTGCGGCGACATTCTTGGCGCCAATCTCTTTCTCAATTTTATGTGTGACAACGTCCAGAGTTTCAGTTGCACATGTTGCTGCATCGCCATTAAATCTAAATGGATAGGCCATCGGCATTCGATAAATTTCGCTCGCAAAAGGTCCGAAGCCCTCTTTGTAAGGCATATTCTTGGCGGTCATTGC
>CAIQHM010000003.1 GCA_903871555.1 uncultured Actinomycetes bacterium
AGAGGCTTTTACTAGGTTGATACGTCTGATAAAAGTGAGCGCAGGCGATGATAAGAAGACTGCCCGCGAACATTTGCTACAACTATTCTCGCTTGTCGACCCAGCTGATCCAGAATTAATCACGGCTCGCAAAGAGCTTGCGAGCGCCCTATATTGAAATCTAAATTCTCAAAGTCTGAACGTTGGGCACTTAATTTATTGTTCCTCCCATTTGGGGTCGGAGCGATGGCAACTTCTACTAGGTTTCCAGAAATTCGCGACAATCTGCATTTGAATAACGGTGTTTTTGGTACCTACCTGACTCTTGGTGGAATCGGTTCGCTGACTGCATTTATCTTTGTTGGAAATATCGTTCATAAAGTTGGAATTAAGCCAGTTATTTTGATCGCATCAACTGGCATGTTTGCCACGATGGCAGCAGTGCCTCATATTAAGAATCCAGAAATTTGGTTGATCTCAAATATCTTGATTGCAATCTTTTGGGTCTCCTTCCATATTTCAAATAATGGCCAAGCAATCCATCGCCAAGAAGAGATTGGTGAATTGATACTTCCCAAACTGCATGGGCTCTGGAGTCTTGGTGCACTCTTGACATCAATTCTTGCAATTGCAATTACGCCATATGTCTCTCTTGCTTGGCATATCGATACTCTTATGTTTTTTATGTGGCTCGCCACGTTGTATGGCATTTGGAAATCAACGCCATATTTCATTAATAAATCAGATGACGAGACCGCCCTTCCAAGAGTCTCGCTCTCTGGTTTGGTTGCTTCAGTAAAGAGCCAACCGATAATTGCAATTTCGATGGTTCTGGCAATGCAAATGGAATTCTCAATTCAGGATTGGTCTGCGATCTTCTCTCGTGACTCAATAGGGATGAGCGCTTCTGCAAGTATTTATGGCTACGCAGTATTCATCGGAGCAATGATTATTCTTAGGCTAAATGTCCAGCGGCTACATAAGGCTTTCTCTGAAGCCCAGTTGCTCAAATTCTTGCCCTTAATTGGCGGATTTGGCTTCATTACTTTTATCCAACTTGGAACGCTAGTGGCGGACAACAACACAAAACTTGGTTTTGTTCTGGCGTTAATTGGATTCGCACTCGCAGGTTTTGGTTCATCGATTCTGGCTCCGACTCTCTTCGGGATCGCCTTTAGGAAATCTAGTCTGCCAAGCAGCGTTGTGGTTTCACAGCTTGGACTGATTTCAGCAGTACTTACTTTTTTTGTAAAAATAACTATCTCTTGGGTTGCTCAAGCAACATCAGTAACTGTTGCGCTGATGATTCCGGCGCTTATGTTGCTTGCGACCTCGAGGTTTTCACATCTTGGTCGCACAACAAAAGCTTAATTAATCAGCCAGAGCCTTCAGTATTTCCTGGATCAGCGGCGCTGATATCGTTTAAGCGATACTTATCAAGAGCCTCTTGAACAACTTTGTTCTTAATTTCACCGGCTTCGGCTAACTGCGCAAGGGCGGCAACAACAATTGATTCAGCATCAACTTTGAAGTGGCGACGAAGCGCGCCACGAGTATCAGATAAACCAAAGCCATCTGTTCCAAGAGAATAAAACTCTTGTTCAACCCAAGGCGCAATTTGATCCTGTACTGCGCGCATGAAATCGCTAACCGCAATTACTGGACCATCTTGGCCACGAAGTTTCTTAGTGATGTAAGCGCTCTTCTTATCGCTTGGATTTAGCAAGTTGTGGCGATCGACTGTTAGACCATCGCGACGAAGCTCGTTCCATGAAGTGACAGACCATACGTTAGCGGCGATGCCCCAATCATCTGCAAGCAATTGTTGTGCTTTAACTGCCCAGTTCATGGCTACACCAGATGCAAGTAATTGAACTTTCTTTTTGCCCTTAGCTGCAGGGGAGTAGAGATAAATTCCCTTTAGTAAGCCATCAACATCCAAATTATCTGGTTGCGCTGGTTGGATATATGGCTCGTTGTAGATGGTCAGGTAGTAATAAATGTTTTCGCTCTTCTCGCCATACATGCGATTTAGGCCGTCACGAACAATATGACCAAGTTCGTAACCAAATGCTGGGTCATAACAAACAATTGCAGGGTTTGTTGAGGCCAACAAATGTGAATGTCCATCTTCGTGTTGCAGACCTTCACCGTTAAGTGTTGTGCGGCCAGCAGTTGCACCAAGCACAAAGCCACGCGCCATCTGATCTGCAGCAGCCCAGAACGCGTCTCCAGTACGTTGGAATCCAAACATTGAATAGAAAATGTAAATCGGAATCATCGGAACATCGTGAGTTGAATATGAAGTTCCTACAGCCGTAAATGATGCAGTTGAACCCGCTTCATTAATACCTTCGTGCAGAATCACACCAGAAGTTGATTCCTTGTAAGAAAGCATAAGTTCGCGGTCAACTGAAGTGTATGTCTGACCATGCGGTGAATAAATCTTTAACGTAGGGAATAGTGAATCCATTCCGAAGGTACGTGCCTCATCCGGAATAATAGGAACAAAGTGCTTACCCATATTTGGATCTTTCAATAAATCCTTAAGTAGGCGAACGAATGCCATAGTTGTGGCGACTTCTTGTTGGCCTGATCCGCGGGTTACAGAATCATAAGTTTCAATTGGTGGCTGGATAAGTGGCGCAGAATCCTTGCGACGAGATGGAATCGATCCGCCAAGTTGCGCGCGACGTTGCATCATGTACTTATATTCAGGTGAATCAACACCAGGATGGTAATAAGGCGGTGCCTTTGCATCAATCTGTTCGTCAGTTAGTGGAATTTGAAGTGTGTCACGGAAAGCTAATAGATCTTCGTGAGTCATCTTCTTCATTTGGTGGGTCGAGTTACGTGCTTCAAAGTGCGAACCAAGAGTCCAGCCCTTAATTGTCTTTGCAAGAATTACTGTTGGTCGGCCCTTATGTTCCATAGCTTGCTTGTAAGCAGCAAATAATTTGCGGTAATCATGGCCACCACGTTTTAGCGCCCAGATCTTTTCATCTGACCAATTTGCAACCATTGCTGCAGTACGAGGATCGCGACCGAAGAAGTGTTCGCGAATATATGCACCAGATTCGGCTTTAAATGTTTGATAATCGCCATCGTTTGTCTTAGTCATTAAGTCAACCAATGCACCTTCGCGGTCCATTGCAAGTAGTTCATCCCACTCGCGGCCCCAAATAACTTTAATTACATTCCAACCAGCGCCACGGAAGATAGATTCAAGTTCCTGAATGATCTTGCCGTTACCGCGAACTGGGCCATCTAGACGTTGCAAATTACAGTTGATAACGAAAGTTAGATTATCTAAACCTTCACGTGCTGCAAGACTGAGAGCGCCAAGAGTTTCTGGTTCATCACATTCACCATCACCTAGAAATGCCCAAACATTTTGATCGCTTGTATCTTTAATTCCACGACCATTTAAATAACGGTTGTAACGTGCTTGATAAATTGCATTGATTGGGCCAAGTCCCATTGACACTGTTGGGAATTCCCAGAACTCTGGCATCAAACGTGGGTGCGGATAAGAAGAAAGTCCGCCACCTTCATGCGAAAGTTCTTGGCGGAAGCCATCCATCTGATGTTCGGTTAAACGGCCTTCAAGAAATGCACGTGCATACATTCCTGGGCTTGCATGTCCCTGATAAAAAATTTGATCCCCGCCACCGGCATGATCTTTACCGCGGAAGAAATGATTAAACCCAACTTCATAAAGTGAAGCAGATGATGCATAAGTTGAAATATGTCCACCAACACCAATTCCGGGACGTTGCGCTCGGTGCACCATAACTGCGGCATTCCAACGCATGTATGCGCGGATTCGACGTTCGATTCCTTCATCACCAGGAAACTCAGGTTCTTGTTTTGGCGGAATAGTGTTTATGTAATCGGTTGCACGAAGTGCAGGAACTCCAAGATTTTTCTCACCAGCGCGGCCCAGCATTGCAAGCATTAAATAGCGGGCGCGAACTGGACCGGCATTTTTCAAAACGGCATCAAGTGATTGTGTCCACTCTGCAGTTTCGGCAGGATCGGTATCGACCAGCTGATCGATTAAATGGTCAGGGGCCTGGTCGTTTGCGCTCATGGCGGTATCTTTCCATGAATTTGCCACCAACTTCCCACTCAACTTCCCACTCAAATTCCCGTCCATATCTTGATACCCATCATGAACCCCTTGCGTAATTGGCAAAGGTTCGGTGGACTTCTCCTCTTAGAGTTAGGAGGAAGAACCCCGATGGGGGTAGATCAGATTGTTGAACGTCTCGCTCTTGAACCAGGAGAGTTGATTTTAGAAGTCGGTCTTGATTCCGACTGTGATAGCGAATTCCGCAGTGCCATAGAAAAGCGCACCGGTACAAAATTTATTGAGGATGCAGCAACTGAGGTAATCGATGCCGTCCTACTCTGGTGGCGAGATGGTGACGGCGATCTAGTCGATGATTTGATGGATGCACTTACATATTTATCAGAGACTGGACCAATCTGGTTATTGACTCCCAAAGTTAATCGCGAAGGACATGTCGAACCAAGTGATATTCAAGAAGCAGCCCCAACAGCTGGTCTCTCGCAGACGGTATCCTTCTCCATCGGCACAGATTGGACCGCAACTAAATTGGTTGCTCGAAAAGCCAGCCGCAAATAATTAGGAGAGAATATGTCGCTAGAAATTGGATCAGCTGCACCAGAATTTAAACTTAAAGATCAACATGGTGCTGAAATTGCACTCTCATCATTCAAAGGTTCAAAGAACATTGTAGTTCTCTTCTATCCATTCGCATTCTCCGGAATTTGCACCGGCGAACTCTGCGGACTTCGTGATGATCTAGCTGCATTCCAAAATGATGATGTGCAACTAATCGCAATTTCCTGCGATCCTATGTTTTCACAGAAAGCATTTGCAGAAAAAGAAGGCTACAACTTCCCGGTCCTCACCGATTTCTGGCCACACGGCGCAGCATCAAAGGCTTACGGTGTATTTAATGAAGAGCGCGGATGTGCAATTCGTGGAACATTCATTATTGATAAGGCCGGAGTTCTTCGTTGGCAGGTAGTAAATGGCCTCGGAGATGCGCGTAATTTGGTCGATTACAAGGCTGCGCTCGCAGCACTTTAATATCAATCGCAACGAATTTTTAATACTGCCAATCTGCAGGTAGAGTGCGGCAGTACGTTTGGGGTGGTTAGCTCAGTGGTAGAGCGCCTCGTTTACACCGAGGATGTCGGGGGTTCGAAACCCTCACCGCCCACCAGATAGAAATTCTGCAGCAGTCTTCTCAAATATAAGTTCTAGCCCATCTTCTGGGTCGATTTGTTCCCCAACTTTGTCAAAACCCAATTTATTAATTATGTGCATTGATGGCGCGTTATCAGGTGCAACCGTATAGCGCAGTACTTTTACATCTGGTCTCTTGCAAATCATTTGCCACATACCCAGTAGCAACTCTTTGCCAAACCCCTGATTTTGCATATCTGGAATGATTCCAAAACCGATCTCGATCATTCCTTTTTCATCTGGAAAATCATGGAAACCAGCTGAACCAACAATTTCATTTTTACTCTTACTAACAGCAAGAATAATTCCTATCTCAGCAAAACTTGGTTCCCGCTTAACTCTAGGAATTCTATGGACCAGTGGGCTTGGTCCGACAGTTAAATGCTTGTAAGGATTGGTGAAACCATCCCACTTAGGTTCGAGGCCAGCTTCAAAATCTGAAT
>CAIQHM010000004.1 GCA_903871555.1 uncultured Actinomycetes bacterium
AGTACCATCATCTTTTCCGCGATTGCCGCCCGGTGCACCAACTTCATTTCTACGGTTGGAGGCATGCGAGGAGATAGTTGAACCCATCCCCCAATGACCTTCCATAAAACTTGCAATAGTTGTTGCGCTCTCTAAATCCCCAGAAACTCCTGAGGAATTATCGCCCTCAAAGAACATTCGCTCTCCTGCTAGCGAGGCAAGAGATACCAAAATATCGGCTTCATATTCCGTACGCCATCTAGTGAATTGATCATCAGGCGGAATACTTGCGACCATTCCTAAATAATCTGAACCTTTTTCAATCGTGGCAAGATCAATCGCCATATGTTGACGCATTAGATGCGCCATAACTCCATGACATGCTTCGTGAACAGCTACGGCATGACGTTCACGTTCAATATATTCAACATCTTCTGCAGGACCCAAATCCTTCAACTGTTTGGCTTTTATAACGTCAGTCCAAGTGATCGAGGTACGACCATTTCTAATGGCCATAATTAGCGCTTCGTTAATCGTGTCCTTGATGATTGCGCCAGTTGCATAAGGCGTAATTGTTGCAAGTTTGTCGATCTCTTCAGATGTAAGAGAGTGTGAAACTTTTGCTAAATAACCCTCGTAAGTTCTAACACGTCCCGCTTTGCTTGGATACCCAACTCGATACATCCGATCAATGCGACCAGGACGTAGCAACGCTTCATCAAGTGCTTCCGGCATATTTGTCGCCATAACAACCAAGATTCGATATTTCGGTGGGCTCTTTGGGCGCATTCCGAGAGCGCGGCGGACCACGCGATTTATAAAGCCACGTGGTTTCTTAAGCCCCGAAAGTTCAGTAAGCAGTGCCTGCAAAGTTCCTGTTCCGCCACCACCACCGCCACCACCACCGCCCATTACAAATTGATTGTTGCCTAAAGCCGCAGTTGTGATTAAAGATTTACCAGGTTCAGATAAATAGTTCCCGCCATTACACGGAGTTCCAAATACAGTTTGATTCGCCTCTGTCGTAAGCATCGAAGGTCTGCTAATACCGCGATTGCCTAAAGAATCTGCCTCATCGAAAAATACAACTACACCACCATAACGAAGGGCCAACTTACGCAACTTTCTAAATAACCCTTTAACTTTCAGAACTCCAACGCCCATAAACATATTAGTAAAGGCGCCCGGATCGACAAATACGAATGGTTTTCCAGTTTCGCCAGCCATTGATTCAGCCATCAAAGTTTTACCAGTACCTGGTGGGCCCCAAAGTAAAATACCGCCCGGCACATATCCGCCATGCTTTTCAATTAATTCGGGAGTCTCTAGAAATAATAGATTCTCACGAATCCGATTTAACACATGGTCCTGACCCCAGACATCCGAGAATCTGGTTCGAATATCATCCGGGAAATAGGTATCAACACCACCACGGCTAAGGAACCAGAAAATAGCTGCAAATTGAATAACGACAAAGAACACAGCAAATAAAAGCTGTCCAAGCATTGGTAGTGCTGACCAGAGCGCTTTCGGCGCAAAGAAAAGCGCACGAACCGGGGTCTCCTTATAAATTGCCCCAAGCACAACTGAAAGAAGAGCAACAAAGAGCAACCATTTGATAACACGACCTAAGCGATAACGATTCCAATCGCTAAGTTTATTCAATAAGCGTTCAACCAGAGCAAAATATTTAAGCCAAATGCCATGATAAGGCGCAAGTAGCTCGGCCAAGGCGAAGTGCAATTGTCGAATTATCTCTATCCCTACAAGAACAATTAACCAAACTTTTGCACTGATAGTGCGGTTCAACGCATCGGCAAAAGAAAGCAGTGGGTTATCTGCCATATTTGCCCAAGCTAAGACGAAGAAGGTCAGAGCAAATAGCATCAAGAACTTTGTGCGGTCATAAACCGAGAGCTGAATACGTGTCTTGCGATCGGTATCGCGTGGACGGCTTTGCTGGCTCATTGATTGCCTCTCACGGTGAAGGAATCACCAATTGCTTGAAGTTCTTTTACATGTTCTTTGAAGTATTTAGTGGGGGCTCTAACTAATAAGACATAAATTCTTGAACGATCGTCTGAAACTAAAGCTGTTTGATCTACAGTCTCCGAAATTCCTGCTGGATCGCCGAAAGTGAAAACAGTTCGCACCCCGCGAGCTATCTTTTCGACTCTCTCATAATCATCATGTAATACAAATTTCGAATTTGCTTTTGTCGGGTCTGCTAGCCATGTTGTTATTGGCAGAATCAAATTGCGCAACGCATTGTAAGAAATAGAATTCATATCATCATAATTAAGGTCGCGGACTCGAACATATACGACCGCGCCATCTGGTGAATCTAAACTAAAGATTGATGATGGTGTGGTTACTGGAGAAGTTGTATAGGCCTCTTGCCAAACAACGCTTGCTAACCGTTCTGCAGCACCTTTCGCTGTCGACTTGGATTCGGCGGAGTTCAATTGCTGGTTGGATATTTTGTTCCATCCC
>CAIQHM010000005.1 GCA_903871555.1 uncultured Actinomycetes bacterium
AAGTGCAACCATTGCTTTATCTGCCTTAGCGACCGTCTCTTCAAGCAATTTTGCTAAGTCGGAATCGGTAGCCTTTGCCGGAATCTTGCCGTCGCAATACTTCTCAATCATTGCAATTAGGCGAGATGCAAGATTTCCAAAGTCATTTGCTAGCTCACTTGTGTAACGGGCTGACATATCTTCCCAAGAGAATGAACCGTCAGTACCAAATGGAATTGCGCGCAAGAAGTAATATCTAAATGCATCTACGCCAAAATGATCGGTGATATCACTTGGTGCAATACCGGTGAGTTTAGATTTACTCATCTTTTCGCCGCCGACTAATAACCAACCATGTGCAAAAACTTTTCGTGGAATCGCTACATTTGCCGCCATCAACATTGCAGGCCAGATGACAGCGTGAAAACGGAGAATATCTTTTCCGACTAAATGAACATCAGCCGGCCAAGTCGCAGCAAATTTCTTGCCACCTTCTGAATCTGGATCATCGCCAAGCCCAACAGCAGTTGCATAATTTAGGAGTGCATCAAACCAAACATAAATAACTTGATCGGTATCCCAGGGAACTGGAATTCCCCAATCGAATGTGGAACGTGAAATTGAGAGATCGCGTACACCACTTTCAAGAAAAGCGATTACTTCATTTCGCGCACTTGCGGGTTCGCAAGCTTCGGGGTTGTTCTTGTAGTGCTCAAGTAATTGTGGAACAAATGCTGAAAGTTTAAAGAACCAGTTATCTTCCGAGAGCATCTCGACTGGCTTTCCATGAATCTTGCACTTTCCATCATCTAAGTCGCCAGGCAATTTAAATTCTTCACAACCAATGCAATAAGGTCCTTCAAATTTTCCAGCGTAGATATAGCCGTTATCTTTTAAGAGCGACATAAATCTTTGAACTCGTTCTTCGTGGCGAGGTTCAGTAGTTCGAATAAAGTCATCGTTCGCAATATTTAGCGCAGTCCAATTTGGTTTCCATGCATCTTCAACTAACCGATCGCACCAATCTTGCGGTGAAACGTTATTTGCGGCCGCGGTATTCATGACCTTTTCGCCATGTTCATCGGTTCCAGTTAAGAACCAGACACTTTCACCGCGTTGGCGATGCCATCTTGTAAGAACATCTCCAGCAACAGTCGTGTAAGCATGACCAATATGTGGCGCATCATTTACATAATAAATAGGCGTCGTTAAGTAGAAAGATTTTTCGGACGTCATGGGGCAAGCCTATCTTGTGATTTGAATGTAACCATTGCGTCGAAGACCTCGCGTTTGGCGACACCAGTAAGTTTGGCCACTTCAGCAATGGCTTCTTTGCGTGAAATACCAGCCGCTTCTTGCTTTAATACCGCGGCAATTAAATCAGTCGCAGAGAATTTTCGAGAATCTGGATCAAATCCTGCAATTACTAAAGTTATTTCGCCCAATATTTCCGTTGTGGCTGCCCAATTATGCAAAGTTTCAAGATCGCCGCGGATTACTTCTTCATAAGTCTTCGTCATCTCGCGACAGATTGCACCCAAACGATCTGGCCCGAATACTGATTTCGCATCCGCAAGACATTCCAATAATCGATGTGGTGCTTCAAAGAGAATTATTGTTCGCTCCTCATTCGCTAAATTTTCAAACCAGCTCTCGCGGGCGCCGCCTGTGCGTGGGGCAAAACCTTCAAAACAGAAACGATCGCTTGGTAATCCGGATAGTAATAGTGCAGTGGTGACAGCGCTTGGTCCGGGTAAAACTTTAATTTTAATATTCTTTGCGATTGCGGCGCGAACTAAGCGATATCCCGGATCACTTATTCCAGGCATTCCGGCATCGGTAACTACAAGTAAATCAGAACCGCTCTCCATTATTTTTACGAGTTCATCAAGGCGCTCAATCTCATTACCCTCGAAGAATGAGATTATTTTTGCAGAATGCGTTACTGCTAAATCAGAGCAGAGTCTCGAAAATTTCCTTGAGTCCTCAGCGGCTATGTATTTAGCGCAAACTATTGCTTCACGCAGGTTGGTCGAAGCATCGGCAGGATTGCCTAATGGAATCGCAGCGAGAATAAGCATTGGGTAATTCTCGCAGGCTTTAGGCTTCCCTTATGACAACCCAACTGCGGATCTCACGTGATTGGGTAATCGCTCTTGGCTTTGGCGCCCTTGGTTTGGCGCTTAGATTGTGGAACCTTGGAAATCCAAAGGGCAAAATTTTCGATGAAGTTTATTATGCGACAAATGCCCACTCGCTACTTATGCATGGCGTTGAGATTGACGCGAAAACCGGTCAGAGCGAATTCATCGTGCATCCGCCAGTTGGAAAATGGTTTATCGCAATAGGAATAAAACTATTTGGTTATAACGAATTTGGTTGGCGTTTCGCTGCTGCCATAGTTGGCTCGGCATCAATCGTGCTTATGTACTTCACGGCAAAGAAGTTATTCGATAAGCAATTGCTCAGCGTTTTTGCAACTCTCCTAATATCTGTAGATGGACTGCATTTAGTACATTCCCGGATTGCTCTTCTAGATATTTTCTTACTTTTCTTTATTCAGATTGCGGTTCTTGCATTTTTGCATAATAAATATTGGTTAAGCGCCATGGCACTTGGCTTAGCAACTGCTACCAAATGGAGCGGGCTTTATGTATTAGTCGCACTTGCGCTCTATGTGCTTCTACTGGATTATCGCAAATTACGTTATCTGGGTCTTGAACAACCGTTTCGGAAAATGCTTCAGAAGAATTTTCTTATTAGATTCTTACAATTCGGAATCTTTCCAGTACTTGTTTATTTCACGACTTGGATTGGTTGGTTTGTAACAAAGGATGGTTGGGATCGTAATTGGTCGGCAAATCCAATTAAATCGTTCTGGCACTACCACGTAGAAATTCTTAACTTTCATGCGAAATTAACTGACACACATCCATATAGCGCTAATCCCTGGAGCTGGTTAATCCAAGGTCGACCAACCTCGTTGGAATATGCAACACCAAAGAATTGTGGCGCAACAAACTGTGCACAAGAAATTCTTGCAATGGGCACACCGATTCTTTGGTGGGCGGCAACTTTGGCGCTTCTAATAACTATTGGATACTGGTTTAGTAAACGTGATTGGAACGCCGAAATTATTTTAATTGTAATTGGCGCAAGCTATCTGCCCTGGTTTGCCTTTCAAAAGCGCACAATGTTCAGTTTTTATGCAATTGCGTTTGAGCCCTTCTTATTACTGACCTTGGTGTATTTATTAAGCAAGGTAGTTCGTAATCAGAAGAAGGTTGCGATTATTTTTGGCGCAATTGTTCTGGCAAACTTCCTATATTTCTTGCCATTATTCTTGGGCATACCGATCTCGTATAACTCCTGGCATGACCATATGTGGCTGCCAAGTTGGATTTAGCTAAAACTAATTATTCGTTTACTGCGCCAAACTTTTTTGTAGCGGCGTTCTCTTCAAGCTCTTGATCAAATAGTTCGTCTCGTGATGGCAATAGCTCATCTTCCGAGCCTGCTATTTGTGCTGCGCTCCAGGCGCCTGGAATAGTTAAATCAATTATGCGATTAGAAGGTACGGCCTTTGGCGCCGTTGCATAAGTTGGTTTAGGAACACTAGTTGGTTGCCAAGTTGGACCATCTTTTGGAATTACGACAACTCCTGCCGTATCAATTCTCTCGATGAGTGGAATCCAGTGTTCATTATTTTCTACAACAAAATCTACTCGCGATGAGAATGTTATTCGCTCGATTGGTTCAGTAATAACTGTTGCAGATGCAATTTTTTCAAAAGCAATCAATCTGCGTTGCTTTAATTGTGCCGCAATAATTTGTCTGCGAACATTAACAATATAAATTGCAAGTGCAGAAGTTGGAATTAATAGGAAGGTCGCTGAAATAACTCCGAGAGCAGCGAGACCGCCGAGTATCAACATTGAAAAAGTTAATGATCCAAAAATAATTCTACGATTTGCAATTTGATTCTGTTTTGCTGCGCCATCAGTAGCACTTGGTAGTGGGGCTGTTGATCCGGCTTCACCGACTACACGCATTGCACTCTTATATCTTTCGGCAGATTTTCCAGAAGCCTCGTCATGGCTAGTAATCCATTTTGGCAAAAAGTAGGCCGCCCACATCCCAAGGATGATTAGGTAGATAAAACTGGAGGCCATGGAGTAGAACGATAATTCTAGGCGGGGTAAAACTTGGGGATTTACGCGGTATGTCTGTATTAAAAGGTATTACTTTATTTTTGGGTTTTCGATTACATAAGTTAAATGATCGCGCCAGGCTCCATCAATATGTAAATACCTAGGTCTTATGCCTTCAAAGATAAAGCCACATTTTTCAGCGACCCGCTTCGATGCTTCATTTTCAGGACGTAAATTAATCTCGATTCGGTGCAGGGAAAGTTGATTTAAACCAAAGTTGGTCAATAACGAAACCGCTCTAGAGGTGTACCCCTGGTTCGCGTATTTCTGGTCAATCCAATAGCCAATATGAGCCCCGCGCATTGCACCAAAGACGATCCCGCCCATTGTTATCTGGCCAATAAAGATTTCCGAATCGCCATCTTTTAACCAGATGCCTAATGAGATCGATCTAAGGGCTTCGCCATCTTTGCGATACTGAAGAACCATCCCAAAATATGATGGAAGCGGTAGATGCGATTCGATTTCTGGTCTCGTGGCTTCCCAAGGAGATAACCATTCTCGATTTTGCTGACGAGAAATATCCCAAGCCTTCTTATCTCTTATTCGCAACGGGCGAAGATGTAGTTCGCCATCACGAAGTTTTATTGGCCAATCAATTCTTGTGCTCATCTCTTTTTAGCTCCGCTCGAGAATCATCACATCAACAATCTGGCCAGCCTTCATCCCAGCAGATTTTTCTGGAACGATAATTAAAGCGTGGGCATCAGAGAGTGAAACCAAATCGCTCTGCTCTTCAAGCGCTGTTGCCACAACGCCATCTTCGGAAGTTAAGGTGGCGCGGACAAATCCACTTTCGCCAGCTGTGGCGGTAATTGAATTCTTTAACTTTGCTTTCAATTGATTGCGGAAGATGTTTGGCGAACCAAGCATCTTGCGAATCATTGGACGAACAAATATTTCAGCTGCGATCCCCGCCACAACTGGGTCGCCTGGAAGGGTAATAACAGGAGTCTTATCGGGTCCGATCAATCCAAAATTATGTAAACCACTCTCGCTCATCTTGGGGCGAACTGTTGTTATTTCACCAAGCTCTTTTAGTACAGCAGTAATTAACTCAAATGATTCATCATGTCGTTCACCACTTATTACAATTAAATCTGCACGTACAAGTTGATCTTCAATTACTTCTCTTAATTGCTCATGATTCTCTGGAATTGTATGAACTCGAAAACCATTTGCGCCAGCCTCGCGAACTGCCGTTGTGAGCATCCAAGAGTTAGTTTCAAACTCATCTTCGGATTCGGCTAATGGTTGGCCTGGTTCAACTAAATCATCACCGGCAGAAATAACAACAACTCGTGGGTGCGGAAGTGTTGGTAAGCGGTCTAATCCGATAGATGCAGCTAGCCCAATTTGAGTAGAGCGAATTCGAGAACCACTGCGCAGAACCAAACGTTCACCGGCATAAATATCTGATGCAAGAGTTGCCCCATGCGCATCTAATAGCGGCATATCGAATGGCGCAAGTGGAGATGCGATTTCGAGAAGCTTTTCTAAGAGCTCTTCGACGCTCGGCTGTTGTTCCATGACTAAACCCTACTTCTTAATTAGAGTAATTCCGTGGATATAACGAATTTGGAAAAGCAGGAACTTCGAAAGCGATTTCGTTCCGAGCGATCTCTCCGTGACCTCGCAGAATCTTGGACTCATATTCTCACTTCATCAGAATTCAAAGACGCTAAAACTATTGCGAGTTACATCTCATATGGGGAAGAACCACAAACAAAAGATTTAAATGAGCTAATACTTAAAAGTGGCAAGAATTTGGTGCTGCCAAGAACGCTAAAAAATAAGGATCTCGAATGGGTTTCTTGGAATGGTGATTCTTCAGAACTTGCAAAGAGCGGAAAAATTCTAGAGCCAATTGGCGCCGCAATTTCCGGTGAAATAATTGATATTGCGATTGTTCCAACCTTGCATGTAACGCGCGAAGGCCATCGCTTAGGTCAAGGTGGGGGATCTTATGATCGCGCACTAGTAAAAATTTCAGCCTGGCGAATCGGACTTATTTACAGCGGTGAATTAACAGTCGAGCCTTTTCCAGTCGAGCCCCATGATGTGAAATTAAGCGCCGTTGCTACACCAGATTTAATTGTTCGTTTTACTAATTAAGATCATCTAAATGCCGGGCCATCACAACGCGTTGTACTTGATTGGTTCCTTCATAAATTTGCGTTAATTTCGCATCCCGCATCATGCGCTCGACAGGATAATCAGATACATATCCATATCCTCCAAGTACTTGCACCGCATCGGTTGTGACTTTCATAGCAACATCTGTTGTAAAACATTTTGCAGCTGCCGAGAAAAACGTCAAATCTTTCTCACCGCGTTCACTCTTTACCGCTGCTGAATATGTGAGTTGCCGCGCCGCCGCGATATTCATCGCCATATCTGCCAGCATAAATTGCACACCTTGGAAATCGAAAATCTCTTTACCAAATTGTTTGCGCTCGTGCGAATACTTTGTTGCGACTTCAAATGCACCTTGTGCGATTCCAAGTGCTTGTGCTGCAATTGTGATTCGAGTGTGATCAAGGGTCTGCATCGCAAGTGCAAAACCAGAACCAATTGCGCCGATTCGACGATCATCAGGAATAGTTACGCTGTCGAAATAAACTTCACGAGTTGGTGAACCTCTAAAGCCCATCTTCTTTTCGTGGGCACCAAATGAAACACCAGTATCACTTTTCTCAACTATGAATGCTGTGATTCCTTTTGCACCAAGCGCTGGGTCGGTCTGCGCTAGAACTGTGTAAAAATCTGAGAAGCCGGCGTTAGAAATCCACTTCTTGCTTCCACTAATTACCCAGTTGTCACCGCTCTTAACAGCTTTAGTCTTCATCGCTGCGGCATCAGATCCAGCCTCTGATTCAGATAAGCAATATGAAAAACCTTTTCCAGCAGCTAATTGTGGAAGGTATTTTTCTTTCTGTGCATCGGTTCCAGTTAAAATAAGTGGGAGTGAACCTAATTTATTTACGGCTGGTATCAATGACGAAGAACCACATACTCTGGCAATTTCTTCAATAATTATTACGGTCGCAAGTGAATCTGCGCCCTGTCCACCATATTTAGAATCAACATGAGCTGCTGCTAAATCTGCGCTCTGCAAAGCTTCATAGGCTTCCTGCGGAAAACGTGAATTTTCATCGACATCTTTTGCAAAAGGTGCAATCTTTTTTATCGCAAGTGCGCGCACGCTATCTCGCAGTGCTTCATACTCTTGCCCGAACAAAGCTTCCATGTGCTAATTAACTCAACTTTCTGGGCGCTCGTCTAGTCTGCGTAATTCTGAAAGATATTTGTTGTACTTGGCCAAATCATCATCCTCGCCCATTGCAGCGGCGCGATCTTCAGCGCGGTCGATTCGACGAGTTTCCTTTCTATCCTCGCGAACCCACTGAATAAAAGTTGCCACCAGCGCGATAAGAATAGGAATCTCCCCCATCGCCCAACCAATAGCGCCACCTGTGTTCTGATCAGCTAAAAGGTTGGTCGCCCAAGGTCGCTCCAAACTCTGGAAATATCCACCATCAAGCAGGGTTGTTGCTGACAAAAGCGCAATCGAAAAGAATGCATGAATGCTCATTGCGGCAAATAAAACAATTATTCGCACTATATGTGGGACTCGTTTAGGCGAAGGATCAATTCCGACAATTACGTGGAAGAAGAGTGCACCTGCAAGTAAGAAATGAATATTCATAAATAAATGACCACTATGACTCTGCATTAGATTTCCAAAGAGCGGTGTCATGTAAAGCAAGAAGAGCGACCCATCAAAGATTGAAAGCGCAACTACGGGGTTAGAGATAACTAGAAAATATCTTGAATGCAGGAATGCAATTAGAACTCCACGAATACCGCGTTCATCTGGAGTCCGACCAATTGGCAACGTGCGAAGCGCAAGAGTTAGTGGCGCACTTAAAATAAAACCAATTGGCGCAATCATTCCCAAAATCATGTGTGCAATCATGTGATAAGAAAAAGCGAAATGTGCATAGGCACCGAGCCCTCCGCTGGTAGCGAAATCTGCGGCAGCAACTGCTAGAGCGAATGAAACTGTTCTACCGACCGGCCATTTATCGCCACGTTTAGCAAGAATTACAACACCTCTTATATAGAGCGCTGTTATAAGAATCAATATCCCCAAGAAAGCGGCATCCGGAACATAAGTCCATAAAATATTCTTAAGTGATGGTGCAGGCAGCATTGGACTTCCCGCAATGCTTTCGGCAACACCAACCTTTCTTGGTTTTCCTGGAACTGGTGGTGCACTCGTTGAAAGCCAAGCACCGACCCCAATCGCCATAACCATCACAAGAACTTCCACAACCAATAGTTGATAGACCTGCTTGGTTCCGTGCAACTTCTTCATAATATATTTGCGATGAGTAACGCCAATGAAGATCAGAATTGCACTTAGAAATATTTTATAAATTACGAGATTTCCGTATTGCGAATTCCATGCAGCTTGAAAATTTAAACGGGTCCAAGCATTTAGCGAACCACTCACACAAACTGCAATAGCCGACCAGAGCGCCAATACGCTAAAACGTGGGATTGCTATCGTGCGTTCTGCGGGGGAAATAAGAATCAAAACAATGATTCCACCAACCCAAAGTGAGATAAAGATGACGTGAATCAAAAGTGAACCAATTGCTAAACCATGATTTCCAGAACTACTTGAGTGGCTCTGAAAAACTGGAGCAAGTAG
>CAIQHM010000006.1 GCA_903871555.1 uncultured Actinomycetes bacterium
GAACTTGAAGAGCTAATTGAGATTTACATGAAACGTGGTCTTGATCGTGAGTTAGCAACGAAAGTTGCAAAAACAATGACCGAGCGAGATGCCCTTGAAGCACATCTGCGTGATGAGCTTGGCCAACATCCGCACACCAAGGCTCGGCCGGTTCAGGCGGCTGTTGCATCGGCAGTTAGTTTTACCTTTGGTGGTTTGGTTCCATTCGCTGGCGCTCTGGCTCCGACTCTGGGCACCAAAGTAATAAGCATCATCGGTTTCACCATTGCGGGGCTATTGGGAACTGGAATTTTAAGCGCCCGCACTGCAGGCTCACCATATGGAAAAACAACCATGCGAATTCTGATTGGTGGCTCATTGGGCATGGCAATCACCGCAGGAATCGGCTCATTAGTTCATCTGACGGGTATTTAAATCTTCGCTCGGTTGCTATCCTTTCACCCTTAAGAAATTCTTTGGGCCACTGTCGTCCCGATGCACCTAATCAATTAATTTAGGAGTCATCGTGACTTTGTTTTCGACAGTGCCATCCGCACAGGGTTTATACGACCCATCCCAAGAGCGCGACTCTTGCGGTGTTGCAATGGTTGCTACGTTAAATAAGAAGGCAACTCACGAAATAGTTTCTCAAGGGCTAACTGCACTTAGAAATATGGAACATCGCGGCGCAACTGGCGCTGAACCAGACAGTGGTGATGGTGCTGGAATACTTATTTGCATACCGGACACCTTTTATCGCGAAGTCGTTGATTTTAAACTTCCAGATTTAGGAAAGTACGCAACCGGAATAGTTTTTGTTGATCAATCCTTCTCAGACCGAGCTGCTATCGAAGCAATTGCAACTGAAGAGGGGCTAAATGTTCTAGGTTGGCGCGAACTTCCTATTGATTCAAAATCAATTGGTAAAACTGCGCTATCTGTTATGCCAAAGTTTGAGCAGATATTTGTATCTGGATTGCAAGATGAATTTGATTTGGATCTTGAACGTAAAGCATTCTGTTTCAGAAAACGTATCGAACATAAATTCCCGCTTTATGTTCCATCACTTTCAGCCCGAACTATTGTCTACAAGGGCATGCTCACAACTGGGCAACTCGAAGAGTTCTTCCCAGATCTTTCAGATTCAAGAGTTGTTTCGACTCTGGCACTTGTTCATTCAAGATTTTCTACAAATACTTTTCCTTCTTGGCCACTTGCACACCCTTACAGATACATCGCGCATAACGGTGAGATAAATACCGTGCGCGGAAACCGTAACTGGATGCGTGCTCGTGAGTCACTTCTAGCCAGCGAAATTATTCCAGGAGATTTAAACCGGCTCTTTCCGATTGTTGATAATTCAAGTAGTGATTCGGGTTCATTCGATGAGGTTCTTGAGCTTCTTTATTTAGGCGGACGTTCACTTCCACATGCAGTACTTATGATGATTCCTGAAGCATGGGAGAACCATGCAACGATGTCACAGCTACGTAAAGATTTTTATGCGTTTCACTCCACAATCATGGAACCTTGGGATGGCCCAGCTTGCATAACCTTCACTGATGGCAAGCAGATTGGCGCTGTTCTAGATCGCAACGGACTTCGCCCTTCTCGCTATTGGATTACCAAAGATGGCCTAGTTGTACTTGCAAGTGAATTTGGTGTGCTTGATTTTAAGCCGGAAGAGATTGCAAGCAAGGGACGTTTGAAGCCAGGACGTATGTTCTTGGTTGATATTGAAGCTGGTCGCATCATTGAAGATGATGAAATAAAAGACGGCCTAGCAAGTGCTGCGCCATATGGTGAATGGTTGCATGCTGGTTTGGTAAGCCTTGAAGATCTTCCAGCCCGCGAACATATTGTTTATCCGCACTCATCGGTTGTTCGTCGACAAAAAGCATTTGGCTACACCGAAGAAGAACTTCGAATCATCCTTACACCGATGGCTAAAACAGGTGGCGAAGCGCTTGGTTCGATGGGAACTGATTCACCTATCGCTGCGATCTCTGCCAAACCAAGGTTGTTATTTGATTATTTCTCACAATTGTTTGCGCAGGTTACTAACCCTCCGCTGGATGCGATTCGCGAAGAGCTAGTCACAAGTCTTGCTGGTTCAGTCGGCCCAGAATTTAATCTTTTAGATCCAGGTCCAGCATCATGCCGCCAAATTGCTCTTGATTTCCCAGTTATTGATAATGATGAACTCGCAAAGCTAATTCACGTAAATGCTGATGGAAATCACCCAGGATTTGCGGCGCATGTTGTTCGCGGATTATTTCCAGTCCAAGGTGGCGGAGAAGCACTTGCTAATCGAATTACTGAAATTCGGTTAGAGGTATCTCAGGCAATCAAAGATGGCGCACACATCATCGTTCTTTCAGATCGCGATGGTGATGCTGAAGAGGCTCCGATTCCTTCACTACTTTTAACAGCAGCTGTTCACCATCATTTAATTCGCGAGAAGACTCGAACCAAAGTTGGTCTTATCGTTGAGTCAGGTGAAGTTCGTGAAGTTCACCATGTTGCACTTCTTGTTGGATTTGGCGCCGCCGCAATCAATCCTTATCTTGCGATGGAATCTGCCGAAGATTTAGTTCGCCAAGGAGTTATTACTGGCATCACTCCAGAGAAGGCAGTCGCAAATTTAATTAAATCACTCGGCAAAGGCGTACTGAAAGTTATGTCGAAGATGGGTATCTCAACTATTGCTTCCTACACCGGAGCTCAAGTATTTGAAGCTATTGGATTATCACGCGAAGTTGTAGATGAGTATTTTGTCGGTGTAACTTCAAAACTCGGCGGAATTTCCATCGACATGATTGCTGAAGAGACTATTAAGCGTCATCATGTTGCATACCCACCAGGTGGCGAAATTCCTGGAACTAAGCGCCTACCAATCGGCGGGGAATACCAATGGCGCCGCGATGGCGAACCTCATCTCTTTGATCCAGAAACCGTATTCGCGTTGCAGCACGCAACCCGCAATAAGCGTTATGACATATTCAAGCGATACACCAATCGGGTTGATGATCAATCCAAGCGTTTAATGACTCTTCGTGGGTTATTTGAATTTAAGATTGGAATGCGCCCAGCTGTTCCAATTGAAGAAGTAGAGAGCCGTTCTGCAATCATTAAGCGTTTTTCTACAGGAGCAATGTCTTACGGTTCAATTTCTGCCGAAGCACATGAGAATTTAGCAATCGCGATGAACCGCATTGGTGGAAAATCAAATACCGGAGAAGGTGGCGAAGACCCAGGTCGCTACGTCTTGGAAGCAAATGGTGATTCACGTCGATCTGCAATTAAGCAAGTTGCATCAGGTCGATTCGGAGTAACAAGTGAGTATTTAGTTAATGCAGATGACATTCAAATCAAAATGGCACAGGGGGCAAAGCCTGGAGAAGGTGGCCAGTTGCCTGGTGGCAAGGTTTATCCATGGATCGCGAAAGTTCGTTATTCCACACCTGGTGTCGGTTTAATTTCACCACCACCTCACCACGACATTTATTCGATTGAAGATCTTGCACAATTAATTCACGATTTAAAGAATGCCAATAACGCTGCCCGCATCCATGTGAAGTTGGTAGCCGAAGTCGGAGTTGGAACTGTTGCGGCGGGAGTAAGTAAAGCTCATGCAGATGTTGTTTTGATTTCAGGTCATGATGGCGGAACTGGTGCATCTCCACTTACTTCATTGAAACATGCCGGAGCGCCTTGGGAACTCGGGTTGGCTGAAACGCAACAAACGCTGATGTTAAATAGTCTGCGCGAACGAATTGTTGTTCAAGTAGATGGTCAGATGAAGACAGGTCGCGACATAGTTATTGCTGCGCTACTTGGCGGCGAGGAATTTGGTTTTGCTACTGCGCCACTTGTTGTTTCCGGTTGTGTAATGATGCGAGTTTGTCATCTAGATACCTGTCCGGTTGGCGTTGCTACGCAAAATCCTGAATTGCGTGCGCGCTTTAGTGGTAAACCAGAATTTGTTGAGACCTTCTTTGAATATATTGCAGATGAAGTTCGCGAGCACTTAGCAGCGCTTGGATTTAGAACTTTAGAGGAAGCCATCGGACAAGTTGAATTCTTGGATACGAAGAAAGCGATAAATCATTGGAAGGCTAGCGGCTTGGATTTAACGCCATTACTTGCTGCTCCAGCTTCTGGCGATAATTCACCACGACATAACACAACTAGACAAGATCATGGTTTAGCGAACGCCTTAGATAATAAATTAATTGAACTGGCTAGTGCAGCGCTAGATAAAAAAGAGATTGTAAATATCCAAATGCCGGTTAAAAATGTAAACCGCACAGTTGGCACCATGCTTGGCTCAGAAATAACCCGCAAATTTGGTGGCGGTGGCCTTCCTGCAGACACAATTAATATCGCGTTCCACGGAACTGCTGGAAACTCATTTGGTGCTTTTATTCCTAATGGTTTAACGCTTCGGTTATATGGTGATGCAAATGATTATGTTGCGAAAGGTTTATCCGGAGGTCGAGTAATTGTTCGCCCAGATGAGAAGGCTTTTTTCAATTCAGAGGAGAACGTAATCGCCGGAAACGTTATTGGGTATGGATCAACTTCAGGTGAAATTATGATTCGTGGAAAAGTAGGCGAGCGATTCTGTGTTCGAAATTCTGGCGCTACTGCAATTGTCGAGGGCGTAGGTGATCACGGTTGTGAATATATGACTGGTGGTATCGCACTTGTACTTGGCAAGACCGGTAGAAATTTTGCGGCAGGAATGTCTGGCGGCCGGGCATTCGTTCTGGATCTCGATGCAGCGTTAGTTAATACCGAACTAGTCGATGTACTAACACTTCCGTTAGATCAAGAGAAAATTGTTAATGATTTGATCTCCAAATTTGCAGCAGAGACTGGTTCAACGATCGCACAAGCTTTGCTCGTAAATTGGGATGAAGCCAAGAGACGAATTTCAATGGTTATGCCTAGAGATTATGCGCGCGTTCTTGCTGCGATGGAGCGTGCAGAGCGTGAAGGTTTACCAGTAGATAAAGTTGTAATGGAGGCACTTAATGGCTGATCCAAAGGGATTTTTAACTACTCCTAGACAGACTCCGACTCGTCGCCCAGTTGATGTGCGGATTCGCGATTGGAAAGAAGTTTACGAAGCACAAGATTTCGAAGTACTGCAAAAGCAGGCAGGTCGCTGTATGGATTGTGGAATCCCGTTCTGTCATCAGGGTTGTCCGCTGGGGAATTTAATTCCAGAGTGGAATGATCTAATTTGGCGCGGTGAAAAGCGTGAAGCCATTGATCGCTTACATGCAACAAATAACTTTCCGGAATTTACTGGACGACTATGTCCAGCGCCCTGTGAAACAGCATGTGTAGTAGGAATCAATGCCGACGCTGTAACCATTAAACAAGTTGAACTTCGCACTATCGAGGATGCATTTGCAAATGGTTCTGTTGTTCCACTTCCTTCGGAACGACTTACTGGAAAGACAATTGCAGTTATTGGTTCTGGGCCTGCAGGTCTAGCCGCTGCGCAACAATTGACTCGCGCTGGTCATACCGTTGCAGTTTATGAACGTGGTGCTAAACCAGGCGGCTTATTACGATACGGAATTCCAGAGTTCAAGATGGAGAAATCAATTCTTGATCGTCGCATCGCGCAAATGGAAGGAGAAGGAACGCGTTTTAGAAGCGGAATCAATGTTGGCGTAGATATCACAGGAAGCGAATTGCGCACTAAATATGATGCGATAGTTCTTTCAGTAGGAGCGACGAATTGGCGCGATATTCAAGTTCCTGGTCGCGAATTTAAGGGCATATATCAAGCGATGGAATATTTACCGTGGGGAAACAAGCAAGGACTTAATGAGATTAACGAGGCACCTCCAATTAATGCGACAGGCAAGCACGTCGTAATTCTTGGCGGTGGCGATACCGGCGCTGACTGTTTGGGTACTGCGATACGTCAAGGCGCTGCAAGTGTTACGCAATTAGAAATTATGCCAAGGCCTACTGAAGAGCGGCCAACTTCTCAACCATGGCCAACATATCCAATGATCTATCGCGTTAGCAGCGCGCATGAAGAGGCCGGAGAACGGTTATTCGCAGTTTCGACTGAAGAATTTCTCGGCGATAGTGAAGGAAATCTACGTGCGATTAAATTAGTGGAAACTAAATTGGTAGATGGAAAATTTGAAAAAGTTCCAGGCTCAGAAAAAGAACTACCTGCAGATTTGGTATTTCTTGCAATGGGTTTTGTCGGTCCGGAGAAATCAGAGTTACTTAAGCAGTTGGAAGTTGCATTTGACGAACGTGGCAATATTGCCCGCGATGGAAAATACGCTACAAATATTGAAGGTGTATTTGTTGCCGGGGATGCAGGTCGCGGTCAGTCACTAATTGTTTGGGCAATTGCTGAAGGCAGAAGTGCGGCGGCGGCAGTAGATGAATTCTTGGTGGGTCAGACTCAACTTCCTGCACCAATTGAACCAACAGCACGTCCAATGATGGTTTAGTCGATCTATTCCATACAATTGCTTCATTAAACGTCAGAATAAAGAGAAGGTTTACTAAATGCGTAGAGCCAAGATTGTTTGCACCATGGGACCAGCAGTTGAGTCACCAGAGAAAATTGACCAATTAATCGCTGCTGGAATGAATATGGCTCGACTAAATCTCTCACATGGTGGTTATCCAGAACATCAAGCCAGATTCGATGCGGTCAGAAAAGCGGCTGCTAAAGCTGATGTGGCAATTGCAATTCTTGTTGATCTACAGGGCCCAAAGATTCGCTTGGCACGATTTGAAAATGGACCACACGATTTAGCCCGTGGCGATATTTTTACAATCACAACTGATGAGGTTCCTGGCACTAAAGATCGTGTCGGCACTACATACAAGGGATTGCCAGGGGATTGCAAAAAAGGCGATCGCATTCTTATCGATGATGGAAAAGTTACAGTCGAAGTTATTGAAGTTAAGGGAAATGATGTAATAACAAAGTGCATCGAACCTGGCGCAGTCAGCAATAACAAGGGGATAAATCTTCCCGGTGTTGCCGTTTCAGTTCCAGCCTTATCCGATAAAGATAAAGAAGATTTACGTTGGGGATTGCGCACTGGCGCAGATTTTATTGCACTCTCATTCGTGCGAAATGCAGCCGATATTGTTGATGTACATCGCATCATGGATGAAGAGGGAATTCGTAGACCGGTTATCGCAAAAATTGAAAAGCCTCAAGCCGTTGATAATTTAGAAGAGATCGTTGCTGCATTTGATGGCATCATGGTTGCAAGAGGAGACCTTGGTGTAGAAATGCCAATCGAAGAAGTACCTCTAGTACAGAAGCGTTGCGTAATGCTTGCGCGCGAAGCAGCAAAGCCAGTAATTGTTGCGACTCAAATGTTAGATTCCATGATTTCTAGTTCTCGTCCAACGCGCGCTGAAGCAACAGATTGTGCGAACGCAGTTCTCGATGGGGCAGATGCGCTGATGCTCTCTGGTGAAACAAGTGTTGGTGATTTCGCAATTGAGGCAGTTACAACAATGGCGCGGATTATTGAACGCACCGAAGAAGCTATGTTAGATCGCATCCCAGCTCTTCGACATGACCCGAAGACAAAGGGTGGCGCAATTACAAAAGCAGCAACTGAAGTTGGCGCAATTGTTGAAGCAAAGTATTTGGTCGCATTTACTCAGAGCGGGGATTCGGCCCGTCGGATGTCAAGACTTCGTTCGCCAATTCAAATTCTCGCTTTCACACCAGAAACTGCGGTCTATAACCAGTTAGCGCTCTCTTGGGGAGTAGAACCAAAAATAACCAAGATGGTCTCCCATACAGATGACATGGTTGCTCAAGTAGATCGAATTCTTATTGAATCAAATCGGGCAGTGAAGGGCGATAATGTAATTATCGTTGCTGGTTCACCTCCAGGAATTCCAGGATCGACGAACGCGATGCGAGTTCACCGCGTCAGCGATGCGGTAGAAGGAATTGCTCCCGCATATCGTAAGTAGATAAAGTAGGGGCGGGTAATTCCATAAAGAAGCCTCGGTACTCCAACGGTAGAGAGGGCGGACTCAAAATCCGCACAGTGTCGGTTCAAATCCGACTCGAGGCACATGTCAGAAAAAAGAAATGAAAATAGAATCGCAAGAATTCTTGTCGCCGAAGATGAGGCGCTGATTCGACTTGACCTTGTAGAAATGTTGACCGAAGCTGGTTATGAAGTTGTGGCTCAAGCGACTAATGGCGTCGAAGCAATTGCTCTAGCAAAAGAGTTCAAACCTGATCTTGCAATCCTTGATGTGAAAATGCCAGAGCTTGATGGAATTTCGGCAGCGCAAGAAATAATTGAAATTTCACCAGTATTAATGCTTACAGCATTTAGCCAGAAAGAACTGGTCGAGCGAGCTCGCGATGCCGGAGTTATGGCATATGTAGTAAAACCTTTCAGCATCAACGATTTAACTCCAGCTATCGAAATTGCGATGAGTAGGCACCTGCAAATGAGATCACTTAAAGAAGAGGTCTTAGATTTACACGAACGCCTTGAAACTCGAAAGATTATTGACCGCGCCAAAGGAATTCTCATGGCAGCAATGAATCTGAGCGAGCCCGATGCTTTTAGCTGGATCCAGCGGGCAGCCATGGACCGGCGCATCAGTATGAAAGCGGTAGCCGAAGCTGTTATCTCCCCAGATTCGGTTCCAGAACGGTAGCCAGAGCACCAAAATGGCTAGAAACCCAGTGCCAAGTCTGGGGTATCGACATTTGTAACAATCGGGTAAAGAGTGTGTAAATCGCTCAATTTCGCTTGAGTTCACCTGTAGTTCACCTATAACCTTCACTCCTCCCTGTCCCGGGACGGAAATAAACAAGCTGTGGAAACACAGAAAACAGGAAGGTCTACATGAATAAGAACTCAAAGCGCGTTCTTGCTGTAGTTGCTGCATCTGCTCTTGCATTTGGAACAGTTGTAACATCACAAGCAAACGCTGCAGTTAAAGAAGTAACTCTTATGTTCCAAGGTCCACTAACAGGGCCAGATGCACAACTTGGACAAGATCAACTTCCAGGTGCTGTTTATGCAATTTCAATTTATAACGCTACTAACCCAAAGGTGAAGATCAAGCTTGAGAAGGCTGACTCACAATGCGATGGAACTGTTGCTGCGAACATCGCACCAGGTGTTGCTGCTAATAAGAAGGTAATCGGCGTAATCGGAACATCATGTTCAGGTGAAGCCAAGAACTCATTCCCTTCATATAAGCCAGCTGGCTTAACAATGATTTCACCATCAGCTACGAACGTTGATCTTTCAAATCCAAAGTCAAAGTCAAACGGTTTCCCAATTTTCCACCGTGTTGTTCCTTTTGACTCAACACAAGCAGTAGTACTTGCAAAGGTAGCGGCTAAAGAAGTTGCTTCACCTAAGTTCTACATTGTTGATGATCAAACAACATACGGCAAGCCACTTTGCGATGATGTCAAGCTAACTGCGAAAAAGATTGGCACAATCGTTGGAACAGATTCTGTTCCAAAACTGACAAATGACTACTCATCTGTGGCTTCTAAGGTAAAGGCTGCTGGGGCAAACTCAGTAATTTACTGTGGTTACCAAACAGACGGAGCTAAGTTTGTTAAGGCGCTTCGCGACAGCGGATCGACTGCAGTATTTGCTGCTGGCGATGGCGTAAATACTTCAGACTTCCCATCACTTGCTGGTGCAGCTGGTGAAGGCGTTCGTTTAACCGCTCCAGATGTACCTTTCGACTTGCTAGTAAGCAAGACTGAGCTTGCAGCCTTCACAAAGGCAACAAGCGTGAAGGTTCCTGGTCTTTACGTAACTTCAACATACGATGCAACAAATATTTATATTTCTTGTATCAAGGCAGGCAAGCTAACACGTGCTGGTATTCAATCATGTGTAGCTGGCGGCAGCTTCAAAGGTGTAGGCGGAGGAACGATTAAGTTTGATCGTTACGGCGACCTAACAGGCGGAGCTCCAGTTGGAGAATTCGTAGTTAAAGGTGGAGTAATCAAGTACCTTGGTGGAGTTAACGGATAACTTCTAACGAGGTAAATTAGTAAGTAAAAAGTGGTGGCTTTGAGAATATTCAAAGTCACCACTTTTATAATAATTTTGGGTTAGGATTCATCAAGCATTCAAGAGAAATCGGGATAATGAATTTTTCAGTAGTTACATCGGAATTCTGGTCATTATGCCTTCAGGGACTTGCCCTAGGTTTGATTTATTCACTCATCGCGCTTGGCTATACGATGGTTTACGGTGTACTACGTTTAATTAACTTCGCAAACTCCGAGGTTTTTATGATTGGCACGTTCGCGGTTCTGGTTGTCCAGGTTAATCTTTTACATCACGATGTGACCAGTCAACCAATTCATGGTTTTGCTCTTGCGAAAGCGCTTATTTTAAGTCTTTTTGGCGCAATGATTGTTTGCGCTTTACTTGCGATGCTGGTTGAACTTGTTGCCTATCGTAGATTGCGGCTCCACGGTAGTAGTCGACTAGCTAGTTTAATTTCTGCTATAGGAACTTCGATTTTCTTATCTGAAGGAATGCGAAATTTAACCAATTCTCGGCCTCAAACAACTCCTAGACTTTTGGAAAAAACAAGTCTTGGGACAATATGGGGAGCAAATCTGCGAATCGATACAATAATTACGATAGTTGCAGCGATAATAATATTTCTTGCTCTAGATCAATTCGTAAATCGCTCGAGGCTTGGAAAAGCTATTAGAGCAGTGTCGATGTCCGAAGAGAATTCTCGCTTGATGGGTATTAATTTGAATAAGGTTATTACTTTGACATTTGCGATTGGTGGTCTTACCACGGGAGCTGCCGCATTTTTCTACGCTACTGTTTATGAAAATACAATTTTCAATGTTGGATTTAACCTCGGTATAGCAGCATTCACTGCAGCCGTGCTTGGTGGAATCGGAAATATCCGTGGTGCATTCTATGGTGGCATAGCGTTAGGCCTCTTGGAACAATTTGCTTCAGCAGTTCTTGGTTCCCAATGGAAAGCTGTAACAGTTTTCATAGTTTTAGTTCTGGTTCTGTTAGTCAAACCAAGTGGCATCTTCGGTGAAGCTGTCCAGCAAACGAGGACATGATGATTAATCTAAGAGATAAAGGCGCGGAGATTTGGGAAGGTTGGAATCGCCCAAAGCGAACAATCTTTGTATTTGCAATGATTTTCTTAGCGGGTCTTTTACCATTTTCTGCTTCGTGGGGGCCAACAAGCTTTCTGAATACACCGATAACATCTTTCCAAAATGTTTTGGTTTACCCAGTGGGAATGTTTATTTTGATGGCGCTCGGTTTGAATATCGTTGTCGGCAAGTCAGGATTGCTTGATTTAGGTTATGTTGCATTTTTTGCGATTGGTGCTTACACCCAAGCAATTATGTCAACCATGCTTGATTGGAAAACTTGGGAAATACTTCCCTTTGGAATTATGTTCGCAATGATCTCTGGCGTAATGCTCGGATTACCAGCTCTAAGACTTCGTGGCGATTACCTTGCAATTATTACTCTTGGATTCGGAGAAATAGTCAGAATTATTGCTATTAACAGTACGTCAACCGGCGGCCCCAATGGAATTTCAGGAATTCCGAATCCACCTTCCGTACTTGGTATTCAATTCGACTTGATGCATCCCGAACACTATTTCTGGCTAGTCATAGCTATGATTTTATTAGTTGTTTGGATGGTTCGACGTTTTACAGTTCGGCGCCCTGGTCGTGCTTGGGAAGCAATTCGACAAGATGAAGATGTTGCAGCGCTTATGGGCGTTAATACTCTTGTTTATAAGTTGTGGGCATTCGTTATTGGTGCTGCTGTTGGTGGGGCAGCAGGAGTTTTATATGCATCAAAAGTAATGGTGATCTCACCGGATATGTTTAAGTTTGATGTCTCAGTAATGATTCTTGCCTGCGTAGTATTTGGGGGAATAGGAAACATCTGGGGTGTAATGCTAGGAGCGGGCATACTTGCTTATCTTCCGGATCGTTTTAGATTTCTTACAGATTACAGACAATTAGTCTTTGGGTTGGTTCTAATAATTATGATGAATCTTCGCCCTGATGGATTATTGCCACGTAAGAAGCGCGAGAAGATTTCAGAGAAGAGTAAATAATAGTGAGCGAAAAAATGCTGGAATTAAAAAACGTGACTATCAAGTTTGGTGGAGTCACTGCACTTAGTGAAGTTAACTTTCATGTGAACAAGGGCGAAATTTGCGCTCTAATTGGGCCAAACGGCGCAGGTAAAACAACCGTATTCAATGTTGTAACAGGCGTTTATCCGGTAACTTCCGGGGAAATAATATTTGAAAATCAAAACCTTGCTGGCCTTAAACGCCATAAAGTAGTCAAGGCAGGTTTGGCGCGTACCTTCCAGAATGTCAGATTATTTGGAGACATGACGGCACTTGAAAATGTAATCACCGCTTCAGATGTGCACAAGAAGTCAGGGTTGGTTAGCACATTATTTGGTACACCTAGAGCCCGGCGAGAGGAAAAAGAAAGTCGCGCCCGCGCACACGAACTGCTTGAATTTTTAGGAATAGATCATCGTGCCGATCAGCTAGCAAAAAACTTGCCGTATGGCGATCAAAGGCGGTTGGAAATTGCAAGAGCTATGGGAACTGAGCCTAAGCTCTTGATGCTTGACGAACCCGCAGCAGGATTCAATCCTGCGGAGAAGATAGATCTTGCGAACACAATTAAGAAGATTCGCGACCGTGGATATACCGTCCTATTGATCGAGCATGACATGTCATTAATTATGGGAATTTCAGATCGGGTGGCTGTTTTAGATTTTGGTCAGAAGATTGCGGATGACTTGCCTAGCAAAGTACAGAATGATCCCAAAGTTATCGAAGCCTATTTAGGAGTGCCTGCTGATGCGTCTTGAAATTAAAGATCTTCGTGTCCACTACGGAAAAATCGAAGCCATTAAGGGTATTTCTGTAGTTGTAAATCAAGGTGAAATTGTTACTTTGATTGGCGCAAATGGCGCTGGCAAGACAACTACGCTAAAAACTATCTCTGGTCTTCGTAAGGTATCTAGCGGTTCAATTTTGTTTGACGGTCAAGATATTTCAAAGGTTCCTGCTCACGAGCGTGTTGATCTAGGGATCTCGCAAGCACCGGAAGGTCGCGGAATTTTTCCTGGCATGACAGTTCTTGAAAATCTTGAGATGGGTAAATTTAATCGCAAGGATCGCAAGAGCGAAATGAAGGAAGATTTAGATCGCGTTTACCATTTGTTCCCGCGCCTAAAAGAACGAACCTCACAAGCAGGAGGAACGCTTTCTGGCGGTGAGCAACAAATGCTTGCGATAGGTCGCGCACTCATGGCACGCCCAAAGGTAATGTTGCTTGATGAACCTTCAATGGGATTAGCGCCAATGATGATCGCGAATATTTTCCAAATCATCACAACCATCAATACTGAACTTGGTACAACGATTCTCCTTGTAGAGCAAAATGCTCAGCAAGCGCTGCAACGCGCTCATCGTGCATATGTACTTGAAACTGGAAAAGTTGTTAAAGAAGCAAAGGCTTCAGACTTACTTAATGATCCAGATGTGCGCGCTGCTTATCTTGGCACTGGCGCTGCTGGTCACTAATTTCTATTTGCAAGAATCAAACAAGTAATTCGTGAGGTACAGGTTTTTCCCCCTGCATCATTTACGATAATCACTTCATAACAGCAAATAGTTTTTCCAAGTGAGATGGCAGTTGCAGTTGCAGTTACAAATCCAGATGTCGCAGATTTATGATGAGTAGCATTAATATCAAGACCAACAATTCGACGATCAACACCGGCATGTAATTGGGTTCCAATAGAGCCAAGGCTTTCTGCTAGAACAACGTTAGCCCCACCATGCAAGAGCCCCATTGGCTGGGTGTTGCCTTCAACAGGCATTCTTGCAACTAAACGTTCTGGCGAGGCTTCGAGAATTTCAATTCCCATTTTTGCCCCGAGAGCGCCGCTGCCACGTTTATTTAGAATCTCAAGGAAATCATCCATGTTGGTAAGTCTAACCAATAGACTCGCGGGAAATGAGCGCAAAGAAGAGAATTCTATTAATCGACGGCCATTCGTTGGCTTATCGGGCTTTTTATGCGTTGCCTGCTGAAAATTTTGTAACTTCGGCCGGACAACATACCAATGCGATATATGGCTTCGCCTCGATGCTCATTAATTTAATCTCTTCAGAGAAACCAACTCATATTGCTACGGCATTTGATGTTTCCAGAAAAACATTTAGATCTGAGCGTTTCCCAGAATATAAAGCGAATCGATCAGCAACGCCAGATGAATTTAGATCTCAGACCAGCTTTCTCTTTGATTTGGTTCATGGTTTTGGAATTCGCCACTTTGCAGTTGAAGGATTCGAGGCGGATGACATCATCGCAACCTTGGCGAAGCGGGCCGAAGTTGATGGTTTTGAAGTATTGATATGTACAGGTGATCGCGATTCGTTCCAGTTAATCAATGAGAACACAACAGTTCTATATCCAAAGCGCGGAGTTACTGATTTAGCGCGCATGACGCCTGCCGCGGTTGAAGAAAAATATGGATTGACTCCAAAACAGTATCCAGATTTCGCGGCCTTACGTGGAGATCCAAGTGATAACTTGCCTTCGATTCCCGGAGTTGGCGAGAAGACGGCGGCTAAGTGGATTGCAGAATATGGTTCACTTGAATTGCTGATGGCGAATTTAGATAAAGTTGGCGGAAAAGTTGGCGATTCCTTGCGTGCCAACATTTCAAGTGTCGAGCTAAATGCCGAACTCACACATTTACGCAGTGACATGGCGATTGAAACTAAAATTGAAGAACTAATCTGGAACGGCATTAACTCTGAAGTTCTTAATAAATTATTGGATACCCTAGAAATAAAAGCGATAAAGGATCGCGTCAAGGGTTTAGGGGGTAGTTCAACAGAAGTGGTTTCGCAAAAAACTGCTGCAAAACAATCTAAATTGGTAAGTAAAGAAATAAGTGTGAGTGAACTTGATAAATTATTGAAGAATCGCACAGAGCCAATAGCGGTCGAGTTCAACGCCCCAGAGGGCAAGATTTTGGAATACGCAGTTGCAACAGATGAGAACACTGTGTATTTGATCCGCGAATCAAGTTTGGGGGATTGGTTTAGTGATGCCAAGTTGCCAAAGTATTTGCACGGCGCAAAAGAAATTGCTCGTAACACCACGATAGCTGGCCTAGTTTTCGATACCGAGCTAGCTGCATATTTGATTAATCCTGGTGGCCGCAATCTTGCGTTATCAGATTTAACAGAACGCTTCTTGGGGATTGTTAATGCCGAGCAAGAGGAATCTCTGTTCTCACAATTTGAGGGGATTGGCGCTCCGGCGATCTTGAAATTGGTTCCGATTCTTTCTGCAGAGTTGGCTGATCGCGGAATGACATCGTTGCTTAGTGATTTAGAAATTCCGGTTCTAGAGCAGCTAGCTTTGATGGAGGCCACTGGTATCGGCGTGGATTCAGCCAAGTTGGCAGGACTCTCCAAATTCTTTCGGGCCGAGGTTGATCGTGAAACAGCGGGTGCCCACAAAGAGGCAGGTAAAGAGTTCAATGTAGGTTCACCAAAACAGTTACAGGCCATTTTGTTTGATGAATTAGATCTTCCTAAAACTAAGAAGATTAAAACCGGTTTTACGACGGATGCCGAAAGTTTGGATTGGTTATTTGCAAAGACTAAACATCCGATACTTAAACATCTGCTGCGAATTCGCGAGACCAGCAAGTTGCTTACAACTGTAGATGGGTTGATAGATGCAACCGCAAGCGATGGTCGAATTCATACAATTTTTCAACAAACTATTACTGCGACTGGCAGATTGTCCTCAACAAATCCAAATTTACAGAATATCCCAGTGCGCACTGAAGAGGGTCGAAGGATCCGTGATTGTTTTATCTCGCAAAAGCCCTATGTAACACTCTTAACTGCTGATTACAGTCAAATTGAAATGCGAATAATGGCGCACCTATCGAAAGATGCGAACTTAATAGAAGCCTTCAAAATGGGGGAGGATCTACATTCAACTGTTGCAGGTCTGGTTTTCGGTGTTAAACCAGATGGCATTGATGGTGAAATGCGTAGACAAATTAAGGCGATGTCTTACGGATTGGCTTACGGACTTTCGGCATATGGTCTGGCACAACAATTAGATCTTTCGCCAACTGATGCGGCAATACTTATGGATAAATATTTTGCACGATTCGGTGGCATCCGAGATTATTTGGCACAGGTTGTAGTTGTTGCGCGAGATAAGGGATATACCGAAACGATCATGGGAAGGCGGAGATATCTACCAGATTTGACTAGTGATAATCGCCCGCGGCGCGAAGTTGCAGAACGCATGGCGTTAAATGCTCCAATTCAAGGATCAGCTGCTGACATAATCAAGGTTGCGATGCTAAATGTTGCTAAAGAATTGAAAGCCCAATCTTTGAATTCAAGGCTGCTTCTTCAGGTTCACGATGAACTAATTCTGGAAGTTGCAGAAGGTGAAGAAGAAATTCTTACAAAATTAGTAAAGCGAGAGATGGGAAGTGCTTTTGATCTTTCGGTTCCGCTAGATGTAAATATTGGAATTGGAACTAGCTGGGATTTAGCCGCACATTAATTTGTTTTATCAAGTGCAGTATTGATTGCGCCTTCATCTTCTGCTTGGGTTGGAAGACGGTCAGCAGCGCTAAGTAAGTTATGGCCTTGTCTAATAATCAGGAATCCAATTAGTACACATGTGCTCATCGCAGCCAGGCAATACCTAGGTGAAAATGTCTCACTTATAAATCCACTTAGCGCAGCTCCTAGTGCCATCGCGGTGCCTTCGAAAGTCCAGAGCCAACCGATTGCAGATGATGCAGTTCCCTTTGGTCGCACCGCTTCAACAATTTCCCAATAGAAAACCATCTGCATACCACCCGCGAGCCCGAGCAGAGCAGAGATAGTTAGTAAGGTCCAATCAGGATTAGTTATTGCAAGAGGCGCACAGACAATTACCCAGAAGAGATAGGTTCTGCGGAATGCGAGTAGCGGAGAAACTTTCTTAGATATTAAACCCGCTAGCAAGCTTCCAAAAATATTGAAGATAGCCATAACTGCAAATATCAATCCAGTTCTGCTGGCGACACCTTCTATTGTTGTGAAGGCCGGAATTCCAGTTTCGAAGAGGCCATAGGCAAGTCCAATAAAGATTCCTTCGGCAATAAGCAATCTAATCGCAGGCATCTTAAGTAAATGATCTGCGCCTTGTTCTTTCTTCTCGGGTATCCAATTACGAGTAACTTTTAAAAGGGCAAGGGCAACGCCACCTAACAACATTGCGGCAGCACAAGAGTTGAGAGCAATTTTTGGACTATCTGAAAGGGCGAGTGAGGTTACAAGCACTGGTCCGATAACTGCAGTAGCACTCATTACTGCGGTATCAATCGCAAATATTGTGCGTTCTCTATTTTCTGAAACAACAACTTTCCAAAGTGGTCTAACCGCAAGATTTATCGGTGGTGCAACAGCGCCAAGTACAAAGGCGATCGTGATTAAGGAAAATTTAGTTTCGGCGTAGTTGAAGAAAATAATCAGGGCTGCATAAGAGGGGACAAGTGCTCGAAGCGGCCAAGTTAAGCCATATCTATCAATAAAGCTCGAACGAATCCCTACGGAAGCTGAAGAGGCCAAAGTATTTAGTCCTACAGCCAACCCCGCTAACGAGATGGATGATGTGGCTTGCTGAACTTTGAAGAAGATCCCGAGAGTTATCATTCCGTAGGCCAGTCGAGCAGGAATCGAGCTGAGAAGTAATTGCTGGACGCCCTTCATTTTCAGAAGTTCGAGATATGCGTGCATTTTCCGATTCTAGCCCTCGATTTTGACCATATGTGTGAGCGCAAGTAGCCTTAGCCCTTCGTGAATCAGCCAGATTCATAAATTGTATGAACTGCCCTATTCCTACTACTTCTATCCCTCCGGAGAATTTTGACCCCTACACAAATTACGTTAAACGACATCGGCTCAGCCGAAGATTTCCTTGCCGCAATTGAAGGCACAATAAAGAATTTTAATGATGGCGATCTAGTTATCGGAACCGTTGTTCAAATTGATCGCGAAGAAGTTTTGCTAGATATTGGTTACAAGACTGAAGGCGTAATTCCTTCACGCGAACTTTCAATCCGCCACGACATAGATCCTTCAGAGATCGTTTCTGTCGGCGATCGCGTTGAAGCACTTGTAATCACTAAAGAAGATAAAGAAGGCCGACTAATACTTTCCAAGAAGCGCGCACAATACGAACGCGCCTGGGGAGATATCGAAGGCAAGAAAGAACGTGACGAAGTTGTCACAGGAACTGTTATTGAAGTTGTTAAGGGTGGCTTGATCGTGGACATTGGTCTTCGTGGCTTCCTACCTGCATCACTTGTTGAAATGCGTCGCGTACGCGATCTGACTCCTTATATCGGACAGCAAGTTGAAGCCCGCATCATCGAACTTGATAAGAACCGTAACAACGTTGTTCTTTCTCGTCGTGCATTCCTAGAACAAACACAATCTGCATCACGCACAACATTCTTGAACCAACTAGAAAAGGGTCAAGTTCGTTCTGGAGTAGTTTCATCAATCGTAAACTTTGGTGCATTCGTTGACCTTGGTGGCGTTGATGGTCTTGTGCACGTCTCTGAACTTTCATGGAAGCACATTGATCATCCAAATGAAGTTGTTGAGGTTGGCGACGCAGTAACTGTTGAAGTTCTAGAAGTTGATTTCGAACGTGAACGCGTATCACTTTCCCTAAAGGCAACCCAAGAAGATCCATGGCAAGCCTTTGCTCGCACACATACGATCAACCAAGTTGTTCCTGGTGAAGTAACCAAGCTTGTTCCATTCGGAGCATTTATTCGCGTATTCGAAGGAATCGAAGGACTAGTTCATATTTCAGAGTTGGCAGAACGCCATGTTGAAATTCCAGAACAAGTTGTACAAGTTGGCGATGAACTATTCGTTAAGATAATTGATATCGATTTAGAGCGTCGTCGCATCTCACTTTCATTGAAGCAAGCTAACGAGGGCCACGAAGTAGAAATCGAAGCCTTCGATCCAACCCAATATGGAATGGCTGCTCGTTACGATGCAGAAGGAAACTTCATTTATCCAGAAGGATTCGATGCTGATTCTCAAGAATGGCGCCCAGGTTTTGAAACCCAGCGCGAGGAATGGGAACGTCAATATGCAGAAGCACAAACTCGATTCATGGCACACCGCAAGCAGAAGGAAGAAGCAAAAGCTGCTGACGCCGCTGCTGGTGATGCACCTGCAGTTGAGGCTGTTGCTGAAGCATCTGCCGAATAAAAAATAGCGTTGAGGGCCCTGACTTCGGTCGGGGCCCTTTCCATTTCTAAAGATAAGATTCCAACGTGCTAAAAGTTGCCCTCACTGGTGGAATCGGTTCCGGGAAATCTGCTGCCGGAGATTTCTTTGAAGATCTTGGTGCGGTTGTTGTCGATGCTGACCAATTAGCCCGTGACGCAATTGAGCGCGGAACTGATGGGTTTGATGAATTAGTTGCAACTTTTGGTGATGACATTTTAAGTAATGGCATTTTAGATAGAGCGAAACTCGGTGCAATTGTCTTCGCTGATGCCGATGCTCGAATCAAGTTGGAAGGCATTATTCATCCGAGAGTTCAAGATCTCTTCAATGAAATTGTCGAATCTAGTCCGTTAGATGCAGTAATAATCTATCAAATCCCAATTCTCGTTGAAACGAATTCGCAAGATCGATTTGATTATGTGATTACGGTAGAAACAACTTTAGATAATCGTATTTCTAGGTTAAAAAAGCGCGGCTTAAAAGGATACGAAATAGAAGCAAGATTGCAAGCGCAAGCGACAGATGAAGAGCGAGCAAAAATCGCTGACACGGTATTTAATAATGATGGTGATGCAGATCAACTCTTGCGGCAAGTGGAGAATATTTACGAGGATGTTCTCTTGCCTCGCGCAAAGGCAAGTGCCAATTAAGTTATGCGACCGATAACAGAGCTACAACGCAAGGTAAATCCCTTTGAAGTTATCAGCGACTACATACCATCTGGTGACCAGCCGAAAGCGATTGCGGAATTAGCCTCCCGTATTAATGCGGGGGAGCAGGATGTTGTTCTATTGGGTGCAACGGGTACTGGTAAGTCGGCGACAACAGCTTGGCTAATCGAAAAATTACAGCGCCCTACTCTGGTCCTTGCACCGAATAAAACTCTTGCTGCACAACTTGCAAATGAATTCCGTGAATTAATGCCGAACAATGCAGTTGAGTACTTCGTTTCCTATTATGACTATTACCAACCCGAAGCATATGTTCCGCAAACCGATACCTTCATTGAGAAAGATAGCTCCGTCAATAGCGAAGTCGAACGCTTGCGCCACTCGGCAACAAACTCACTTCTTACCCGACGAGATGTAATCGTTGTCGCGACAGTTTCTTGTATCTATGGTTTAGGTACGCCGCAGGAATATGTTGATCGGATGATTAAGTTGCAGGTTGGTGATTCGATAGAACGGAACAAACTTCTACGCAAATTTGTTGATATCCAATACAAACGAAATGACATGGCTTTTGAACGCGGAACATTTCGGGTACGTGGGGACACGATTGAAATTATTCCGATGTATGAAGAGTTGGCTCTTCGAATAGAGATGTTTGGCGATGAGATTGAACGCATAACAACTCTTCACCCATTGACCGGGGAAATTATTCGCGAAGAAACCGAGATGTATATCTTCCCAGCTAGCCATTATTCCGCAGGTCCGGAAACTATGAATCGCGCAATTAGTGCCATCGAGTCTGAGATGGAGATCAAGGTTGATGAATTTGAGCGACAGAACAAATTACTAGAGGCTCAACGAATTCGAATGCGAACAACCTTTGATATTGAAATGATGCGACAACTTGGATTCTGTTCTGGTATCGAAAACTATTCCAGACATATTGATGGACGCGGTGCAGGTTCACCTCCCAATTGTTTGTTGGATTATTTCCCAGAGGATTTTCTGGTTGTGATTGATGAATCCCATGTAACGGTCCCACAAATAGGTGCGATGTATGAGGGCGATGCTTCGCGAAAGCGCACTCTTGTGGAACATGGATTTCGCCTGCCATCTGCGATGGATAATCGACCACTTAGATTTGCTGAGTTCGTGGAACGAAAAGGACAGACCGTCTATCTATCTGCAACGCCTGGCAAGTACGAATTAGAGAAAACTGGCGGGCAGTTCGTCGAGCAAGTTATTCGCCCTACTGGATTAGTCGATCCGCAAATTGTTGTGAAGCCGATTAAGGGCCAGATCGATGATTTGGTTTATGAGATAAATCTGCGGGCAAGTAAGAATGAACGCATCTTGGTTACAACACTGACCAAGAAAATGTCTGAGGATTTAACTGACTACTTGATGGGACTTGGGATACGTGTCAGATATCTGCATTCTGAAGTAGATACTCTGCGAAGAGTTGAACTTTTGCGCGAACTTCGATCTGGCGAATATGACGTTTTAATTGGTATTAATTTACTTCGCGAGGGTTTGGATTTGCCGGAAGTTTCACTCGTCGCAATTTTGGATGCAGATAAGCAAGGGTTCCTACGTTCTGCGACATCGCTTATACAAACGATTGGCCGCGCCGCGCGAAATGTTTCAGGAGAAGTTCATATGTATGCGGACAGCATCACGCCAGCGATGGCACAAGCAATTGATGAGACGAATCGGCGTCGCGCAAAGCAAGTTGCCTACAACACTGAACATGGTATCGACCCAACTCCACTCCGTAAGAAGATTTCAGATATCACCGATTCAATCACGAAGGAAGCGGAAGATACGGCTGGGCTAGGAAAACAGCTCCCATCATCTGGAATAAGCCGAGTAAATCATTCCTTGCCAAGACAGGAGCTGATTGGTCTCATAGAATCCCTCACTGATCAGATGAAATTAGCTGCCAGCGATCTGCAGTTTGAACTTGCAGCAAGATTTAGAGATGAAATTCGAGAGCTTAAAAAAGAGCTTCGCGGAATGGAAGAGGCGGGAACTTGAGCATTGATCGGTTAGTTGTCAGAGGAGCGCGCGAACACAATTTAAAGAATGTTTCAATCGATCTGCCGCGCAATTCCTTGATCGTTTTTACCGGTCTTTCGGGCTCTGGTAAATCTTCACTTGCCTTTGACACTATTTTTGCTGAAGGCCAACGTCGATATGTGGAATCACTTTCAGCATATGCTCGCCAATTCTTGGGTCAGATGGATAAGCCAGATGTTGATTTTATCGAGGGGCTCTCACCAGCTGTATCTATTGATCAAAAATCAACTAACCGAAACCCGCGATCAACGGTTGGAACAATTACCGAAGTTTATGATTACCTCCGTCTTTTATTCGCACGTGCTGGTCGTCCGCACTGTCCAAGCTGTGGCAAAGCTATTGCGAAACAAACACCACAAAATATTGTTGATCAAATTCTGGCGATGCCAGTGGATACAAAATTCCTAGTGCTTGCCCCAGTTATTCGGGCACGCAAGGGTGAGTTCTTAGATCTATTCAAGGACTACACGACTCAAGGTTTTTCGAGAATTCGCGTCGATGGCACTGTGTATCCAATCGCCGAAATTCCTAAACTTAAAAAGCAAGAGAAACATACAATCGAGGTAGTAGTCGATCGGTTGACTGTTAAGGCGGAATCGAAAACACGACTTACAGATTCAATCGAGACAGCGCTGCGACTTGCAAGTGGGCTAGTTATCTTAGATTTTGTTGATGTGAAAGCTGGTTCTCCAGATAAGGAGCGCACTTACAGCGAACATATGGCCTGCCATGACTGTGGTCTTTCTTTCGAAGAGTTAGAGCCACGATCCTTCTCTTTTAACTCACCATTTGGCGCATGCCCAGATTGCTCCGGTATTGGTACCAAGCTTGAAGTAGATGTGGAATTAGTAGTTCCAGATGAAGATCTCTCTATCAACGAGGGAGCAATCGCCCCTTGGGCCGGTGGCCAATCGAGTGGTTATTGGGCACGACTGGTTGAAGGATTGGCTGGTGAACTTAAGTTTTCAATGGATACACCGTGGAAAAAACTTTCCGCGAAGGCAAAGGATGCACTTTTAAATGGCTGGGATTTTGAAGTCCATGTGAAATACAAGAATAGATATGGCCGGGATCGTAATTATTCGACTGGATTTGAAGGTGTTGTCTCATTCATTGAACGGCGTCATTCTGAAACTGATAGCGATTTCTCTCGCGATAAATTTGAAGCTTATATGCGTGAAACTCCTTGCCCGGTCTGCAACGGATCACGCCTAAAGCCAGAAGTTCTTGCGGTAACAATCGGGGAGAAGAGCATTGCTGCCATTTGCGAATTATCGATTAAAGATTGTGCAGCATTTCTATCTAAGATTTCTTTAAGTGCTAGAGAGAAGCAGATTGCAGAGCGAGTCTTAAAGGAAGTAAATGCACGATTAGGTTTTCTTCTGGATGTTGGTTTGGACTATCTATCTTTAGCCCGTCCAGCTGCAACTTTATCTGGGGGAGAAGCGCAGCGAATTCGACTTGCGACGCAGATAGGTTCTGGCCTTGTAGGTGTTCTTTATGTATTGGATGAGCCAAGCATTGGCCTGCATCAACGTGACAATCGAAGGTTAATTGATACGTTGACCAGACTTCGAGATCTTGGAAACACCTTAATTGTTGTTGAACACGATGAAGACACGATTCGCACAGCCGATTGGATCGTGGATATTGGACCAGGTGCCGGTGAGCATGGTGGCCATGTGGTTTCTTCGGGAGATTATGCGGCACTTATAGCGGCGAAAGATTCAATAACCGGGGCTTACCTTTCAGGGCGTACGAAGATTGAAATACCTAAAGAGCGACGCAAACTAGATCCTAAACGCAGTTTGACGGTTAAGGGCGCACGCGAAAATAATCTACAGAACATTGATGTTTCATTTCCACTAGGTGCATTTGTCGCGGTATCTGGCGTTAGTGGTTCTGGTAAATCAACTTTAGTGAACGATATTTTGTATTCGGTTCTAGCAAATAAATTGAATGGCGCCAGAATTGTTCCAGGTCGCCATAAAACTATTACTGGATTAGAACTTTTAGACAAGGTTGTTCACGTGGATCAATCGCCGATCGGGCGAACCCCAAGATCCAACCCGGCCACTTACACGGGCGTATTCGACAAGGTTCGCGCGCTATTTGCTGAAACAACAGAGGCGAAAATACGTGGCTATCTGCAGGGTCGTTTCTCCTTCAACGTTAAAGGTGGTCGCTGCGAAAATTGTGCGGGCGACGGCACGATAACGATCGAAATGAATTTCTTGCCCGATGTCTATGTTCCATGTGAAGTTTGCCATGGCGCTAGATATAACCGCGAAACTCTTGAAGTCCATTACAAAGGTAAGACAATCGCTGAAGTTCTAAATATGTCTATCGAAGAAGCGCATACTTTCTTTGAATCGGTCCCAGCAATTGCCCGCTATTTAAAAACGCTCAACGATGTTGGGTTGGGTTACGTTCGTCTTGGTCAATCTGCACCAACACTTTCGGGCGGCGAGGCACAACGGGTAAAACTTGCTACAGAACTGCAACGTAGATCGACTGGCCGCACCATTTATGTATTGGATGAACCAACCACAGGCTTGCATTTCGAAGATGTCAGAAAATTATTGATAGTACTAAATCGTCTGGTTGATACGGGCAACACTGTGATTGTCATCGAACATAATCTCGACGTTATCAAATCTGCGGACTGGGTTATTGATTTGGGCCCAGAAGGTGGTTCTGGTGGCGGAGTGGTTGTGGCAGAAGGTACTCCCGAGCAAGTTGCCAAGAACAAGGCGAGCTATACCGGAACATTCTTAGCGACATCGCTAAAAGGTTAGTTCAATGGCAGACCCACAAAGTTATCGCCCCACATCTATTCCCACGGATCCCGGAGTTTATAGATTCTTTGATGAGAAGGGCGTAGTAATTTATGTGGGGAAGGCAAAAAATCTCAAGAATCGCCTTAATTCATATTTCCAGAAAAATTTGCAGGAGAAGACGCATCGGATGGTCAATACTGCCGTGCGAGTTGATTGGACGGTAGTTAATACCGAAATCGAAGCTTTGCAACTTGAATTTACTTGGATTAAGACTGAGAATCCAAAGTACAACATTCAGTTTAAAGATGACAAGTCATATCCGTATTTAGCGGTCAGCGTTGCAGATGAATTTCCTAGGCTTTTTATTTCAAGAGCGAAACGTCGCGCTGGAGTTAAGTACTTTGGACCATATGCACATGCGTGGGCGCTACGCAGCTCATTCGATGTTATTCAGAAGTTGTATCCGATTCGCAGCTGCAGTGAATCAAACTTCGCAAGAGCAGTTAAGAGCAAACGTCAATGTTTGTTGGGAGATATCGGTAAGTGCAGTGCACCTTGTGTTGAATGGATCGCCAAGGAAGATCATCACGACTTGGCTAAGAAATTAATCAAATTTGTTGACACAAGTTCGGGGGATATTGCCTCGGCTCTCGCCAAAGATATGTCGGCAGCGTCAGAACGTGAGGAATTTGAACAGGCTGCAAAGATTCGCGATCAAATAACTGCGATCGAACGATCTGCTGAAACTTCAGGGACCTTCTTAAATGAGAATTTCTCCGCCGACCTACTGGCATCACACTCTGAAATTACGCATTCGGCAGTCACTATGTTCTCTGTCAGGCATGGACGAGTGGTTGGTTCACGCTCTTGGATTTTGGATCGGGCTGATGTTCTAGAAGATGAGAGCGTTATCGCAGCGATGATCTCAAAGATTTATTCTGAACTTGATGCGCCATCTGAAATACTTGTAGATGAATTACCAGATAATTTAGAAACCATTGAGAATTGGTTGACAGATAAAGCGGGCTTTCGGGTAAGTATTTCTAAGCCTTTACGTGGTGAGAAATTTGAAGTTATAAACACTGTTAAGCGAAATGCTAATCAGGCCTTAATTCAGCATCTTAGTAAGCGATCCAACGATGCCGCAGTATCTGGTCGGGCTCTGGAGGAGATAGCCAACTTATTGGATTTACCCGAATTGCCTCTGCGAATCGAATGTTTTGATATCTCAAATATCCAAGGTCAACACATGGTCGCATCCATGGTGGTATTTGAAGATGGACAGATTAAGAAGAGCGATTATCGAAGGTTCGCGATAGATGATGAAGCAGGATTTGATGACACAAGGGCGATGCACCACGTGCTAACTAGAAGACTTAAAAGATATTTAGCTGAGCGAGAAATAGATAATTCAGAGATAGCCGAACTTGGCGGGGCGAGACCAAAATTTGCTTATCCGCCACAACTCATTGTTGTTGATGGGGGAGCGCCACAAGTTGCAGCAGCATCAAGAGCTTTGGCAGAGCTAGGAATTTCAGATATTTCACTCTGCGGACTAGCAAAGAGGTTGGAAGAAGTTTGGCTACCCGATAGCAAAGAGCCAATTATCTTCCCAAGACATAGCGAAGGGCTCTATTTATTGCAGCGGATTCGAGATGAAGCCCATAGGTTTGCAATTACTTTCCACCGCAGCAAGCGCTCGAAAGTAATGCTTGAATCATTGCTAGACGATATTCCAAAATTAGGGGAGTCACGGCGTGCGGCTTTACTCGAGAAGTTTGGTTCAGTTACTGCAATTCGTAAGGCATCAGTTGCTGATATCTCGGCAATTCCAGGTATTGGAAGCAACATTGCAGAGTTAATTGTGAACTATTTGAGTGATGAATTGCCAAGTAGCCAGCAGATAAACATGGAAACTGGCGAGATAACTTGAGAGGATTGAGCCATGGGATCTAATGAAGTTCTTGTTATAACCGGAATGAGCGGTGCTGGAAGATCAACAGTTGCACACGCTCTCGAGGACCTTGGTTGGTATGTTGTAGATAATTTGCCACCTTCGATGATTGCTAATCTTTGCGAGATGGCAGTTAAATCACCTGCTGCAATCGCGGTAGTTATTGATGTTCGAGGCGGTCAATTCTTTGATGATCTAACTAAATCTCTTGCAGATTTGGCTGAACGCAATATTGCACGTCGCATCCTCTTCGTTGATGCCTCAGATGATGTCTTAGTTCGTAGATTTGAAGCGACAAGACGCCCGCACCCACTACAAGGACCAGATCGAATTCTTGATGGCATAGTTAAGGAACGTGCCCGACTTGCAGATGTTCGATCTGCGGCTGATTTTGTTATTGATTCATCAGCGTTAAACATCCATCAACTAGAGGCGAAAATTGATGAGATATTTAGCAGCGCATCGGATTCGGATCTGCGCGTAAATATTCTCTCCTTCGGCTATAAGTACGGAATTCCGGTAGATGCTGATCTAGTTATGGATTGCCGATTTATTGCCAACCCACATTGGATTCCAGAGCTACGGCCAATGACTGGGCTGGATAAACCAGTTTCTGAAAACGTATTAGCAAGCGCCAATGTGCAAGATTTTTTAAGCAAATACCAATCGCTATTTGAAACTATGGCAACTGGATTTATCCAAGAGGGACGGAAATATTTAACACTGGCAATTGGATGTACCGGTGGCAAACATCGCAGCGTTGCTATTTCCGAAGAACTTGCAAAGCGATTTTCAACTTTGCATCCGGTTAATGGCAAAAATATTTCGGCTCAAGCAGTACATCGAGATTTGGGCCGCGAAGTTTAATGTCTTCTGGGCAGACCAAAGTAGTTGCATTTGGTGGCGGTCACGGACTTGCGGCCACACTTACTGCGCTTAGAGATGTAACTCCGGAAATTACTGCCATCGTTACAGTCGCAGACAATGGTGGATCGAGCGGAAAGATTCGAGATGAGTTTAATTTTCTACCTCCAGGTGATCTACGCATGGCTCTTGCAGCGCTTTGTAGCGCTGATTCTTGGGGACAGAATTGGGCACAGATAATTCAACACAGATTTACAAGCGCTGGTCCATTAAATGGTCACGCCCTTGGCAATCTATTAATGGCGGCGCTCTGGGATAGTTCAGATGATTTGGTCGCGGGTATAGATCGCGTTGGCGAGTTATTAAAAATTGTCGGCCGAGTTCTTCCGATGTCCCTCGATCCATTAGATATCGAAGGTGTCTTTACTATCGGTGGTGGCGAAGCTGTTATTCGTGGTCAAATTGAAGTAGCAACCGCAAAAGGTAAATTGCATTCACTTCGATTACTTCCACAAAATCCGAGAGTTACACCACAGGCTTTGCAAGCAATATCTGGGGCGGACTGGTTGACCTTTGGTCCGGGCTCATGGTTTTCCAGTGTTATGCCACATTTTTTGCTGCCAGATTTAGCTAATGCAATAACTGCAAGCCCTGCAAAAAAGATTATGATTTTCAATCTGCCAGAACCTGATGGAGCCGATGAGTTTGCTGGAAGTACTCCCGAGGAGCATCTGGAATTAGTACTTGCTCATGCACCGGATTTCAAAATTGATATCGCCATAGCAGACCCAGCGATACTTTCGCAGGGAAATGGACTAGCAACTTTGGTTGCAAAGTACGGCGGTGAACTAATTGTGCGCGATGTAGCGAAGAATTCGGATAGAAATCATCATGATGCCGCGAAAATGAGTTCAGTTTTCAGCCACATTTTCGGGCCAACCCTGCTTAAATAGCGCCCATGGCAATGACCTCGGCAGTAAAAGATGAATTGAGCAGACTCTCAATTTCAAAACCATGCTGTCGCAAAGCTGAAGTTTCGGCAGTTCTTAGATTCGCTGGTGGATTGCATATCACCGGGGGCAAGATCGCAATTGAAGTTGAATTAGATACTGCGCAAGGCGCACGTAGATTGCGCAAAGATATCTCGGAAATCTTTGGACATGAGAGCGAGCTAGCGGTTTTATCACCAAGCGGCTTGCGTAAAGGAAGTCGATACGTTGTCCGAGTTACATCTGATGGTGATGCACTTGCACGTCAGACTGGTTTAATTGATGCAAACAATCGACCAATCAGAGGTCTGCCACCACAAGTAGTTTCAGCAGGAATTTGTGATGCTGAGGCTGCCTGGCGCGGAGCCTTTCTTGCGCATGGTTCCTTAACAGAACCTGGTCGTTCGTCAGCGCTAGAAATAACTTGTCCTGGACCCGAAGCGGCTCTGGCTTTAGTTGGTGCTGCAAGAAGACTTGGCATTACTGCAAAAGCTCGCGAAGTTAGAAACGTTGATCGAGTTGTCTTGCGCGATGGCGATGCAATTGGTGCGCTACTGACAAGGCTTGGCGCGCATGAAAGTGTTCTAGCTTGGGAAGAGCGTCGGATGCGCCGTGAAGTTCGAGCCACTGCAAATCGTTTAGCAAATTTTGATGATGCAAATTTACGCAGATCAGCAAGAGCGGCAGTCGCTGCTTCGGCAAGAGTTGCGCGTGCCATGGAAATTCTGGGAGCCGAAATTCCAGATCATTTGAAACAGGCAGGTGAACTTCGCATTAACCACGGGCAAGCAAGTCTTGAAGAGTTAGGTTCACTTGCAACGCCGCCAATGACCAAGGATGCGATAGCAGGGCGAATCCGCAGATTACTTGCCATGGCCGATAAACGCGCTCATGATTTAGGAATTCCCGATACTGAAGCTGGCCTTAGCCCAGATTTATTAGCGGAATAAGGGATAGCCAGGCCCCGACGGGGAGCCTTGGTAGTACTCGGCTGATAGGATTTCGCCATCTACAACGTTGTGGTTTATAAATTTTCGCTTTAATTAATCTAATCTGAGGCAGGCAAATAAATGGTACGTGTCGGAATTAATGGTTTTGGACGAATTGGTCGTAACTTCTTTCGCGCCGCACTTCAATCAGGTGCAGATATCGAAATCGTAGGTATCAACGACTTAACAGACAATGCAACTCTTGCTCATCTTCTAAAGTACGACTCAATCTTGGGTCGCCTTGGTCTTCCAGTTACATACACGGAGGATTCAATCACCGTAGATGGAAAGACAATTCGCGTATTTTCAGAGCGCGATCCAGCAAACTTGCCTTGGGGCGAAGTAGAGGCTGACATTGTTATCGAGTCAACAGGTTTCTTCACAAAGGCTGCCGATGCCAAGAAGCACATCGCTGC
>CAIQHM010000007.1 GCA_903871555.1 uncultured Actinomycetes bacterium
ATCAACTTTCATTCCAGAGATAGGAGGGCCATAACCCGCAAGCTCTTTTTGAGCTTTTGCTAAACCAACTGCATCTAGATCAAACATAACTACTGTGGCACCGTCATCTAATAGGCGTTTAGTGCTTCCATAGCCAATACCTTTGGCTCCACCGGTAACGATTGCAATTTTGCTCATTTATAGTCCCCTGATCCGAGCGCCATTTTTACGAACTTCAGCAATGTTTGTTGCACCAGTAAGTGCCATACCGTTCTCAAATTCTCGGCGCATAATTTCAATTACTTGTTCGACGCCAGCTTCTCCGTTTGCCATTGCGCCATATAGATAAGCGCGCCCAATAAATACCGCTTTGGCTCCTAGTGCAATTGCGCCAAGTGCATCTAGCCCCGACATGATTCCGCCATCGATATATATTTCAACTTTATTACCAACGGCTTTAACAACATCAGGAAGTATTTCAAGTGGTACTGGACCGCGATCAAATTGGCGGCCACCATGATTAGAAAGAATGATTCCTTGAATTCCAAGTTTTGCAACTGCTTTTGCATCTTCAACGCTTTGAATTCCCTTTATAACTATCGGACCCTTCCAAACAGAACGTAACCAAGTGATGTCCTTAATTGTTGTAGCTGGATCGAAAATCAATGCGGCAAGTTGTGAAAGGGGTTTATCCCATCCCCGAAATGCTGCGAACTCTAACTTTCCAGTTGTAAATAAGTTAAGCCACCAGATGGGTTTGCGGGCAATCGCAAAAACTGTATTTATCCTGATCTTCGGCGGAACGGTCAAACCATTTCGATTATCGCGATAACGCAGGCCAGCAACTGGGGTATCAACAGTTAAAACTAGAGTTTCAAAACCGTTCTCTTTTGCTTGTTTTATCACTGCCAAACTATCACTGCGATTTTTCATAATATAAAGCTGGAACCAACGTCGTGAATTAGGAACCGCGGCTGCAAGTTCTGCTGGTGAAGTGGTTCCCATAGTTGAGAGTGCATAAATTAAATTCTTCTTATCGGCAACGTTTGCTACGGCTGGTTCGCCAACATGATGCATAAGACGGGTATACCCAGTCGGAGCGAAGCAGATTGGGATATCAACAAGCTTTCCCAAGATTCTCTCTTTGGTATCGACTTTAGAAACGTCACGAAGAACGCGAGAATTAAATTCAATCCTAGAGAAAGCTCCACGGGATCTGGCATATGCAATCTCATCGACCGCGCTGCCTTCAACATAATCAAAGACAACATTAGGTGTTCGTTTCTTCGCAATCTTCGCTAGATCTGCGACGCTCTGGGCGCGCTGCAACTTACCTTTATAAGGATTGAATGAAGGTATGGTCCAATCGATTAGCGACCAAAAATATGGGAGGCTCGGGAATTTACGAGTGCTCCGAATCATGGGGCCAATTTACCCTACAATTGCGCTCATTAGAATAAGCGATAAATAATTTACAAATAAAGGGGTCTTTAAAGTGGCTGATTCAAGTTTTGATATCGTCTCTGAAGTTGATCATATGGAAGTTGATAATGCTTTCAACCAAGCAGACCGCGAAATAGCCACTCGTTTTGATTTCAAGAATACCGATAGCAAGATTGAAAAGTCTGGCGAAAAATTCGCAATTGAAGGACAATCGGAAGAGAAGGCAAAAGCTGTCCTAGAAGTATTTAAGGACAAGTTGATCAAGCGTCAGGTCTCATTGAAGCATTTAGAATCTACTGATCCAGAACTAAGTGGCAAAATTTACAAGATAACTTGCACTCTAAAAGAGGGTATCTCAACTGAGAATGCCAAGAAGCTTGCAAAGATAATTCGTGATGATGGTCCTAAATCTGTCAAGACTCAAATTCAAGGCGAGACCCTTCGCGTAACAAGTAAATCTCGCGATGATCTGCAGACCACGATGGCATTGGTTAAAGAACAGAAGTTAGATTTTGCAGTTCAATTTACGAACTACCGCTAATTGATGAGTAAATATCGCCTCGGTTTAATTTATGGATTTACTTCCTACACAATGTGGGGCTTATTCCCGCTTTATTGGCCACTGCTACAACCGGCTACTCCCCTTGAGATGGTTTCGCACCGCGCTGTTTGGTCTCTAGTATTTTGTTTAATTGCCTTAGCGATAGGTCACCAACTTAAATCTACATTTGCCCTAATGATTTCTCCCGGAATTTTCTGGCGCTTCACTCTAGCCGCAGTTTTAATCTCAATAAATTGGATTACATATATCTGGGCAGTAAATCACGAGCAGATTGTTGAAGCTTCACTTGGTTATTACATGCAACCAATTCTCTTGGTGCTTATGGGTATTCTCGCTTTTAAAGAGGAGATGCGAAAAATCCAATGGATTGCATTTATTGTGGCGACGATTGGTGTAATTATTTTGACTATCGATTACGGGCGTCCACCTTGGATCTCATTTGCTCTAGCATTTTCTTGGAGTTCTTATAGCTTTGTTAAGAAGAAGATCAATTTGGGCTCGCTGCAGGGCTTGGCAATTGAGACTCTCATTTCATCAGTATTTTATGGCAGCTATTTAATCTGGCTGGGCCAACGTGGTGAAGGTCAATTTGGTCATGGGGCTGGACTTACCGCACTACTAATAGGCGCAGGCCTTGTTACAGCGATTCCATTACTTTTATTTAACGGCGCAACAACCCGAATTCCATTTACGATGATTGGGCTGCTGCAATATTTGACCCCGACAATTCAATTTATGTTGGCGGTTTTTTTACGTCACGAACCAATGCCTAACGCAAGATGGTTTGGTTTTGTCTTTATCTGGATCGCACTGATAACTCTTGGTTATGACTTAATAAAATCAGGAAGTCCGCGAGATAACAGCCTGGCTCAACCCGACTAGAGCTGCCTTTGCTGGACCTTCTGGCAAGGTTTCAAGATGCTTCTGTGCGGATAGACCGTATTTAGCCACAAGTTCGCGTGATTTGGTTAGTGCGCTGTGATTACGAAGTGTTGCAATCGTTTCTTGCACGATCGTCTCATCCGTAATTGGCGCAGATAAAATTTTCTTTAGTTCGGCATCGGTAGGATCATCCGATTCAAGAATGAAAAGTGTCACAAGAGTTGGAACTCCCTCACGAAGATCTGTTCCTGGTGTTTTTCCAGATTCTTTTGAATCACTCGCGATATCAATAATGTCATCAGCAAGTTGAAATACGGTGCCAATTTCTTCACCAAACTTAGTTAATGCATCCATAATTTTTACATCCGCGCCAGAAATCATTGCGCCATATCTTGCACTGGCAGAAATAAGAGATGCAGTCTTATCAGCAACAACGCTTAGGTAATGTTCTAGCTGAGTTTTGCCTTCGCTTGAACCTTGTGTCTCAGTTATCTGTCCGATAACTAAACGTTCAAAAGTCAGTGCTTGCAAGCGCACGGCCTCTGGGCCAAGGTCTGCTAGAAGTTGTGAAGTCTTTGCAAATAAATAGTCCCCGGTAAGAATTGCTACGGTGTTATTCCAGCGATTATTTGCACTC
>CAIQHM010000008.1 GCA_903871555.1 uncultured Actinomycetes bacterium
CCAGTTCAAATGGGACAACTTTCTGTAATGGGCGAGGGCGATACCTTGGTTGTTCAAGCAGATTTAACTCAAGAATCTAGATCTCCACAGATGGATGTACTAATTCTTGGTGGTCAACCAATCAAAGAACCTGTTGCCTGGATGGGGCCATTTGTAATGAATACCAAGGCTGAAGTTTTAAAGGCCTTTGATGATTTCCAAAAGGGGCTGCTCGGAACTATTCCAGCAGCAGATATAACTGGCGTGCATGGCGCGCCACAAGAAGTAATCGAAGGTAACTAGCTTCGATTAGTTTTAAAGAGCTTTTAGCGCGCTTACAACTTTAGTTAGCGAATCTTTCGCATCACCAAAGAGCAACGTTGTTTTGGCATCGTAGAGAAGATCATTTTCGATACCAGCAAAACCTGGGCGCATTGAACGCTTTAGGAAAATAACATTTCCAGCGCCTGCAACATCAAGAATTGGCATTCCATAGATTGGGCAACCTGGGGTGGTCTTTGCTGCTGGGTTAACAACATCGTTAGCACCAACAACTAATACAACATCGGTCTGTGGGAATGTTGGATTGATCTCTTCCATTTCAACGAGTTGTTCGTAAGGAACATTTGCTTCTGCAAGAAGAACGTTCATATGACCAGGCATACGACCAGCAACAGGGTGAATTCCATATGCAACTTCAACGCCTTTCGCAGCAAGTATGTCTGCAAGTTCGCGAACAGTGTGCTGAGCTTGCGCAACTGCAAGTCCGAAACCTGGAACGATCACAACGCGCTGGGCATAATTAAGAAGAATTGCAACATCATCTGGCGATCCTGATTTAACGCTACGGGCTTCGCCGCCTTCAGCAACAGCTTGTGGCTTTGCAGTAAATGCACCGAAGAGAGTTCCAAAGAGTGAACGTCCCATAGCTTCTGCCATCTTGCGAGTCAAGATTGTTCCGGATGCTCCTACGAGTGTTCCAGCAACGATAAGCAAAGTAGATTGCAAGACATATCCGCTAGCAGCAACTGTTAGTCCAGTAAATGCATTTAAGAGTGAGATAACGATAGGAACATCTGCTCCGCCAACTGGAAGTACGAAGAGGACACCAAAGAGAAGTGCGAGTATGCCCATAACTAGAAGTGGGGTATTTCCACCTGAAGAAATGGTCCAACCACCTGATGCTAAAACTCCGACAAGGGTTGCGGCGATAACAAAGCGGCCGCCAGGAAATACAACTGGTCGAGTTGTCATTAACTCTTGTAACTTCAAGAAAGTAATTACAGAACCTGAGAAAGAGGTTGACCCAACAATTACGGTAAAGACGGTCGCAATTAAGTTCGCGGTAGAAGGCTTTCCTTCAGCGCTTAGATTTAGGTATTCAACAATTGCTACAAGTGCTGCAGCGCCACCGCCAACACCATTAAATAGTGCAACTAGTTGAGGCATCTGTGTCATTTGAATTTTACGAGCCGCAGGAACGCCAACTAGTACACCGAATGCGATAGCAGCGATAATTAAAAGTGTGTTGTGGTGCTTAGTAGAAGATGGATCAAAGAAGACAATTACGGTCGCAATTGTTGCGCCGAAAGCACCGATTAGATTTCCGCGGCGAGCTGTTTTAGGAGCCGATAGACCCTTTAGGGCCATAACGAAGGAGACCGCAACACCAAGACCTAGGAGAGCATAAAGATTTGAATTCATTATTTCTTACCGCCCTTCCCTTTAAACATTTCCAGCATGCGGTCTGTTACAACAAAGCCGCCGACCATATTTATTGTTGCTAACACAACTGCGAGAATTGCCAATGAAGTTTCTAAGGTGCTTGTTGCACCATCGGCTACGAGAATTGCACCGACCAAAATAATTCCATGAATCGCATTTGCACCAGACATAAGTGGTGTGTGAAGTGTTGTTGAAACTTTTGAAACCACTTCAAATCCTACGAATACCGATAGAACGAATATTGTCAGAATTGCCATCGTTGTCATTTCTTGCCCTCCGGTGTGCGACGAGAGCCGCCATGAGTAAGTGTTGCTGCATCAATAATTTCATCTGAGAAGTCAGGAATTACATCACCAGTAGGTTTGCCATCAACGCTCTTGGTCATTAGCAACAAGAGGTTTACAACATTTCGCGAGAACAACATCGATGCGTGATACGGCAACTGGCTTGGAACATCTTTTCCGCCCCAGATCAGAACTCCGTTTGAAGTTGTAAGAGTTTCGCCAGGCTTGCTACCTTCAACGTTTCCGCCAGTCTCTGCTGCAAGATCAACAATTACCGAACCTGATTTCATTGCGGCAACCATTTCACCAGTAACAAGTCTTGGTGCGGGTCTTCCAGGAACTGCTGCGGTTGTGATTACAACATCAGCTGCAGCTAAATAAGGAGTAAGAAGTTCGCGTTGTTTAGCTGCGCGCTCTTCAGTCATTTCGCGGGCATAACCGCCGGCTCCTTCAAGAGCTTCAAGTTCTAAGGTAATAAATTTTGCACCCATCGATTTAACTTCATCGGCTGACGATGGTCGAACGTCATACGCACTAACCACTGCGCCGAGACGTTTTGCAGTTGCAATTGCTTGTAAACCAGCAACACCTGCACCAAGAATTACAACTTGTGCGGGAGTCACAGTTCCAGCCGCAGTCATAAGAAGCGGAAAGAATCGTGGTGAAAGTTCGGCTGCAACAAGTGAAGCGCGATATCCCGCACAAAGCGCTTGTGAAGTCAGGGCATCCATTGATTGAGCGCGAGAAATACGAGGTACTAATTCAAGAGAGAGGGCGGTTACTCCAGCGCTTGCGGCGGCTTCTATCGAATCAACGCCTGTTGTGGGCGAGAGGAAAGAGATAGTAAGTGCACCTTTTTTAAGTGACTTCATCTGATCTGGAGATAGAGAGGTAACGGATGCAATTACATCAGCATCACTAATAACATTGCCACTCTTTACAGTGGCGCCTGCTGCCGTGAATTCGCTATCCGGGAAGCCCGATGCAACACCGGCTCCGGATTCGATTACGACCTCAAGGCCAGCTTTTGTTAATTTTGAAATGATGTCTGGAACGAGAGCTACACGTGCTTCGCCAGACCGGATCTCTTTAGCTACGGCTATTCGCATTCCGAAAGATTAGTGCCTCAAATGTGGGATGTCTGCCAATTTCGTTGAACTTTTAGCCAACAGAAGAGCAATTAGTGGTTGCCCTCAATCTCACCACGGACTAAGTGGTAAAGAATTGCTTGAATCGTGGTGCGGCGGTGATACGCCTCACGCCAGATCACAGATTTAGGACCATCGATAACTTCGGCTTCAACTTCTTCGCCGCGATGGGCGGGTAGGCAGTGCATGAATATCGAATCAGATGAAGTCAGCGCCATCAAATTATTAGTAATCGCATAAGGAGCAAGGGCTTTAAGTTTTTCGCTTCGCACTTCCTCGGGATCGCCCATGGACATCCAAACATCGGTGTATAAAACACTTGCGCCTTTTGCGGCAATCTCTGGATCATTTAATACTTCAATAGTTGCACCAGTCTTACTTGCAATGCTTTTTGCACTTTCAATTGCGGAATCTGACGGCGCCCATTTTCCTGGTGGTGTAGCCACAACAACATGCGCTCCCATGATGGCACCCATAGTTAACCAAGCATGAGACATATTGTTTCCATCACCAACATAGGTAAATTTGCGACCCTTAATATCTGAACCAAAGACTTCGCGAATTGTTAACCAATCTGCAAGTAACTGTGTTGGATGGTCGGTATCTGTTAAACCATTTAGTACTGGAATCGAAGAGTGCGCACCAAGTTCATCCACATCTGATTGTGCAAAAGTACGAACTATAAGTGCGCTCGCAAAGCCACTGATGATTTTTGCAGTATCTGAAATAGTTTCGCCGCGACCAATTTGTAAATCATCACCACGAAGAAATATTGGAGTACCACCAAGATGGGCGACTGCAGTTTCGGATGCCAATCTGGTACGAGTAGAGGATTTGGTCATATAGATAGCGACTGTTTGGTTTGCTAGCGCATCTTTAGAGCGAAATGGATTCTTTGCAAATTGCGCAGCAGTATCAAGAATGAGTTCAACATCATTCCTGGAGAGATGTTCGGTGCGCAATAGATCCTTCATCATTGAATAATACCCAATAACCGAGGCTGCCTCGGTAGAATTTGCATCATGGGAATCTTCACTCGAACACCTAAATCAACTCCAGGCTTGAGTGATCTTGCGCCCTTTACCGATGTACTTGAAAAAGAAGATACTCGGCTGACAAATGAAGATGGTGACCACGAAAGATTTGCGCACTACGTACGAAAAGAGAAAATTGTTGAATCTGCAGTAACCGGTAAAGCTGTCCGAGCCCTATGTGGCAAGAAATGGGTTCCAAGCCGCGATCCCGAGAGATTTCCTATCTGTCCGATCTGCAAGAAAATATTTGATGGCCTGAAGAAGGAATGAAAAAACGAATCATCGGCCTGCTACTTATTGGGCTCTTCTCTTTGAATATAACTTCCATCAATTTGGCAAACGCTGAAGACCGAGCGCTTCGCAAAATATTCTCTGGATGGATGACGGATTACAGCACTTATGGCGACACCACAAAAGGCCAGATTCAAGCGATGGATTTTGTTGTTGCACATGCAGATATGTTCGCGCAGGTTCACCCGTTTTGGTACACACTTACAAGCTCCACAACAATTAAAGATAAATATGTAACGCAGAATTCAATTGATAAAGCAATTCCTATCTCGACTATGCAAAGTTTGGGAATTAAAGTAATCCCAACAATCACCGATGGCACGGCCGAAGGCGCTCTTTCAAAGATTATGGGCAATGATGCCAACCGAGCTACTTTGATAAAGAGTATTTCGGATTTAGTCACTGTAAATAATTATGATGGTATTGATTTGGATTTCGAAGGTTTCGCCTTTGTAGACAAAATTGCAACTTGGCCGACAATTCAACCAAGGTGGATTAAGTTCATTACCGAACTTTCTACAACTCTTCATGCTCAAAGTAAATTATTGTCAGTGACAACGCCATATTTACTTGATCCAATTACGGGCAAGAAAGGCTATTACTTTTATGCTTGGCCAGAGATTTCAAATTACATCGATCGCTTAAATATTATGGCTTACGATTATCACAAATTCGATACTGCGGCGGGACCTATTGGCCCGATAAATTGGTTTGAACCTTCACTTATCTATGCTTTGAAATCTGTTGCGCCTTGGAAGATTTATATCGGTACGCCAAATTATGGATACAACTGGGTAACAAAAGTAACTGGAGTTTGTCCAACTAATACCCCAGCATCCGAGAAAATATCTTCCAATGCTGCGATTATTCATCAACTTAAAGCGCAAGCCATATTAGATAAACCTGGCGCAGTGGCTACATATAATGAAAAATATGGGGAGACCAATATTTTATACACCGCCGAATTTAATGGCGTAAACAAGTCAAGCACCCCAACAAGTTGCAAGGTAAATCATTCCGCCTGGTATTTAGATGCACGTGGATATAACGCACGAGCCAAACTCGTTGAGAAATATAGATTGGGTGGAATTTCCGAGTGGGAGATTGGGTATGGCGATAATTTAGCGATTGAAGAAGTTAAAAAGGTTGCAATCGCAATGGGGCAAGACAAGGTAGTTGGAGATGTAACGGCGAGCGCCGAAAATATTAATTATGGTGAAGGAATTACATTTAATGGATCTTTCAAACTTGCAGATGGCAGGCCGGTTGTTAATGTGCCAGTCTTTATTGAACTAAAGCGGCCATCTGGAAACACCCGCAAACCAATCACTCAGACCGGGCCCGATGGCACTTTTCAAACAAAGGTCTTACTTGGTGAATCAACAAATATTTCATTTACAACCGATGAAACTTGGGATCGAACACTGGGTATTACGCCGGAGAAGATCATTGGGATTTCTAGAGTGATTTCCTGGAATATTCCGGCTTCAATGAAACATGGAGTTGCCTATAAAGTAACCGGACAAATCCAACCAAGAATTGCGGGAATAAAAGTTTCCTTAGATGATGGAAACGCTTTGGCATCTGCAGAAACTTTGGCTGATGGAAAATTTGAGATCGTGGTTACAGCGACAAAAATTGGCGTAAAACAATTCAGAATAGTGACTGAACCGGAAACCGGTTTTATTGGGTCAAAGAGCGCATTTACTTCGGTCTTGGTCCGTTAGGTAGATATAGGTAAATAAATGTCAAAGACGCTAACAAAAGAAGAAGTAAATATCAGTGAATTAATTGATCGCCCATGGATAACAATCGTTTGGGATGATCCAGTAAATCTTATGACCTATGTGACCCATGTTTTTATAAAGCTCTTTGGATTTTCTAAAGAACGCGCACAAGAATTAATGATGCAAGTTCATAATGAAGGCAGGGCGGTTGTCTCAACTGGCACTCGCGAAGAGATGGAGCGCGATGTTCAAAGGCTTCACGAGCATGGCTTATGGGCAACTCTTCAACGTGATGACAAAATCTGATGTCTAGCTTTGAAAAAGTTGGCGAAGGTTATTCGCTAGATCTCACACTTGATGAAGCACACATACTTATTAACTTAGTTGAACAATTATTAGAATTACTTGGCGAAGGCGATTTCTTCCATCACTATGATTCCAATGATCCACTTGCACAACTTCTTGCCATGCCATCTGAAATTGTTACGCCTGATGATCCAGTTTTACTTAGGTTGTTGCCAAATGCTTATGCTGACCCAGAAGCAGCATCTGATTTTCGAAGATATACCGAACCACAGTTACGTGGTTCCAAGCAGAAGAATCTGCGACTTGTTCGTGAAGAGTTAACAATTTTGGTAGATGAAAATCATGGCGGGGTTATTGAAGAGTTAAATGCGGATGTGTGGTTGAAGGCACTAAATGATTTGCGGATAGCCCTATCGGTTCGATTAGAGATTGATGAAAACAGTTTCGACAAATTTGAAATGTTGCCTGATGAAGATCCACAAAAACCGGTTTACGCAGTTTATTTCTGGTTAGGTTGGTTGCAAGAAAATTTGTTAGGGTTACTCCTATGACACTCCACATCAGTGCAGCGCAGGTTGAAGCAATTCTTGAACAGTCACGCGTTGAATATCCAGATGAATGCTGTGGTGTAATTCTTGGCCCAGAGGGTAGCGACAGCGCGCAGGTACTTAAGCCAATGGTTAATTCAGCCCATTCGCCAACTTTTTATGAGTTCGACTCCAAGGATTTATTGGCGCTTTATCGCGAGCTTGATGAGAAGTCACAGGAAATTGTTGTTGTCTATCACTCGCATACTGAGACCGAGGCTTATCCATCCCGCACCGATATCTCTTACGCATCTGAACCAAGCGCTCATTACGTTCTGGTCTCTACCCGCAAAGAGATTGCACCTGAGAATGAGTTTCGTTCATATCGGATTATTGATGGCATTGTCACTGAAGAAGAGGTTGTAATTCTTAGCTAGTTTTAAATAGGTCAGGCCCAATTGGTAAGTATGGCGAGCTTCTAGGATACTTAGCCACATGTCTGCACCAACAATTGAAGTTCGAATCCCAACAATTCTTCGCCCATACACAAATAGCGAAAAAGTAGTTACAGCAGAGGCTTTAACTCTGGCTGAATTAATTTCAGCGCTAGATAATAAATATGTCGGGCTTGGCGAACGTTTACTTGAGAATGGCGAGCTTCGCCGCTTTATAAATATTTATATCAACGATGAAGATGTTCGTTTCATGGGATCTCTTGCCGCAACACTAAAAGCTGGTGATTCAGTAACAATTTTGCCTGCCGTAGCTGGCGGTTGCTAGTGACAAGATACGAATCACTAGAAGCATCACTAGGTCACACACCGCTAATTGGTCTACCAAAACTTTCACCAAAATCTAAAGATGGAAAGCCACCGGTTCGCTTGTGGGCAAAGCTGGAAGATCGTAATCCAACAGGTTCTATTAAAGATCGCACTGCAATTGCGATGATTGATGATGCCGAAAGAACCGGGAAGCTAAAACCTGGTGCCACAATTTTGGAACCAACAAGTGGAAATACTGGAATATCACTTGCAATGATTGCAAAAGTTCGTGGCTATAAATTGATTTGTGTGATGCCTGAAAATACCAGCGTTGAACGGACTCAAATCCTGGAGATGTGGGGCGCCAAGATCATTTATTCACCTGCTGCTGGTGGTTCAAATGAAGCTGTTCGCGTAGCAAAAGAACTTGCTACTGAAAATCCAGATTGGGTATTTCTCTATCAATATGGAAATCCAGCAAATACTTTGGCGCATTACAAAACAACTGGACCAGAAATTTTCGAGGATCTTCCAACTATTACTCACTTTGTTGCGGGACTTGGAACAACTGGAACGCTTATGGGCGCTGGTAAATACTTGCGCGAGAAGAATCCAAATATTGCAATCATCGCTGCCGAACCTAGATACGGTGAAGTTGTTTACGGGCTACGCAATCTTGACGCTGGTTTTGTTCCAGAACTTTATGATGCATCAATTATTACTCGTAGATTTTCAGTTGGAGCAGAAGATTCAGTTCGTGGGGTAAAGAAACTTCTTGAAGTTGAAGGAATATTTGCTGGAATTTCGACGGGGGCAATCCTGCATGCGGCCCTTGGCATAGCTAAAGAGTGCGTAGATGCTGGAGTTGGCGCAGATATTGCATTCATAGTTTGTGATGCTGGCTGGAAGTATTTATCTACTGGCGTATATGGAAATGACGGTGATCCTGAAGTGTTGGATGGCCAGCTTTGGGCTTAACTCTTCTCTAAAGGTAGGCTTGGGTATATGTCAGCCGCTAATTCATCCAAGAACTCACCAATCGGTATTTTCGATTCTGGTGTGGGTGGCTTAACTGTTGCAAGATCAATAATCGATCAACTTCCCGGTGAATCAATTCTTTATGTTGGCGATACTGCGCGCGGTCCATATGGTCCAAGACCACTAGCCGAAGTTCGTACATTCGCACTTGAAATTCTCGATCAATTAGTTGAATCCGGAGTCAAAGCGATTGTGATTGCATGCAACACTGCAAGTGCAGCGATGTTGCGCGATGCCCGTGAGCGTTATTCAGTACCAGTAATTGAAGTTATCCAACCCGCAGTTCGCAGAGCAGTTTCCGCAACCCGCAGTGGTCGTATTGGCGTAATAGGAACAAATGCGACAATCGATTCCGGTGCTTACTTGGATGCCTTTGCAGCCGCCCCACAATTAGAAATAACTTCTGTGGCATGCCCACTATTTGTTGAATATGTTGAACGTGGCGAAACATCAGGATCAGCAATTACAAAAGTTGCAAACGATTATTTAAAACCTCTTGTCGCTAAAGATATCGATACCTTAGTTCTGGGTTGCACGCATTATCCATTGCTAACTGGCGTAATTTCTTATGTAATGGGAAATGAAGTAACACTAGTTTCAAGTGCCGAAGAGACAGCGAAAGACCTTTACCGAATTCTTGTCGAAAAAGATATGTTGAATACATCTGGAAACCCAACGCACAAATTTGTTTCTACTGGAGAAAGTGAATTATTTAGCAAACTTGCTAGACGTTTCCTTGGGCCAGAAGTAGCACGAGTCGAATCGAGGATTTAAATGTCACCTGAAAACACAGAACAAAGAACACGTATTGATGGTAGAAAACCAGATCAGCTTCGAGAGATTAAATTCACTCGTAATTGGTTAAACAATGCTGAAGGTTCGGTTTTAGTTGAATTTGGAAATACCCGCGTTCTTTGCGTCGCATCATTTACATCAGGTGTGCCTCGGTGGTTAGTTGGCAAGGGCGGTGGCTGGGTAACAAGTGAATATGCGATGTTGCCACGTGCAACTCATACAAGATCTGATCGCGAAAGTGTTAAAGGAAAACTTGGTGGCCGCACTCAAGAAATTTCACGTCTTGTTGGTCGCTCACTTCGCGCTGTAATTGATACAGCCGCACTTGGCGAGAACACAATTGTTATCGATTGCGATGTTCTGCAAGCTGATGGTGGTACCAGAACTGCTGCAATAACCGGAGCATACGTTGCGCTGCAAGATGCAATTACTTGGGCAAAGAGTAAGGGCCATATTCCAGCCACACGTAACCCAATTACGCAAGGAGTTTCTGCAGTAAGTGTTGGAATTATTGGCGGTGTACCGATGCTCGACCTTTGTTATGAAGAAGATGTAACCGCAGATACTGATATGAATATTGTTTGCACTGCAGATGGAAATTTCGTTGAAGTTCAAGGAACCGCTGAAGGAAAGCCTTTTGATCGTGCACTTCTAAATAGTTTGCTCGATCTTGGCGTATCTGGTTGCAATCAACTTTCAAAACTGCAACAGAACATCCTTGCTTAAGAGTAAGTAACTGAGTGCGCAAGATAGTTTTAGCAACCCAGAACCAAGGCAAGATTGCTGAATTTGAAAGGTTGCTTGCCCAATTTGCACAGGATATTCAAGTACTAGGCCTTAGAGATTTTCCAGAAATGCCAGACATTGCTGAAACCGGTGAAACATTTACCGAGAATGCGCTTTTAAAAGCGCGTGGAGTTTGTGCTTATACAAACCTTCCAGCACTTGCAGATGACAGCGGACTTTGTATTGATTTCTTAAATGGCGATCCAGGAATTTACTCCGCAAGATGGTCAGGAACTCATGGTGATGATTTAGCGAATATCAACAAAGTTTTGGCACAACTCGATGGTGTAGTTGCATCGGAAAGAGGCGCACATTTTCTTTGCGAAGTTGCGTTGGTATTTCCAAAGGGCCACAAGTCGGAAGATCAAGAGGTGATAGAAAGCGGGAAATTGCAAGGATTTATCACCCTTGCACCACGCGGAAGCGCCGGCTTTGGTTATGACCCTATTTTTCAACCAGCCAATCAATCAACCAAAATGGGGTTAACGCTTGGTGAATTCGCGCATGGCGAGAAAGACAAAATCAGTCATCGCGGAATTGCGCTGCGGGCGATTGCACCACGAATCAAGGAATTGCTCTAGTTGTTATTGGTTTTATTGGGCTCTGGGGTATCCTTTCGCTATTGAGTTTTAAAACTATTTTTCAATTACAAACCAAGGAGCACAACCGTGGCAGTTAAAAAAACCGCAAAGAAATCAGCTAAGAAGGCTGTAAAGAAAACTTCAGCTAAGAAGGCTGTAAAGAAAACTTCAGCTAAGAAGGCTGTAAAGAAAACTTCAGCTAAGAAGGCTGTAAAGAAAACTTCAGCTAAGAAGGCTGTTAAGAAATCGGCTAAGAAGACAGCGAAGAAAGCTTCGTCAACATTTGTTGTTCCAGCGGTTCCCGCTTCAACTATTCGCTCTAACTTTCAGAGCTCATCAGTAACTTCGCGTCCAGCTAAGACTCCTGGCGCAAGTGTCCCTGCATCTGCTAAATCAGGAACAGCAAATGCATCATCTTCTAAGCGCGTGGTTACTGCAGTTGTAATTGCAGTTGTATTGATCGCGCTACTAGTTGTTTCTCGCAATGGTTCAACAACTACTGAATCTGCAGCACCAGAAGCAACAGCTTCGGCAGAAGCAACGCAGGGAAGTGCTACCGAAGAATCAGCAGAGCCAACAACAGAGGCAAGTGCTGAGGCAAGTGCTGCCAGCGATGCAACTGTTGTCGATCAAGGCGGAAGCCAACCAGTCGGCATCGTTGCGCAATACACAGCAACAGGTGCAACTATCTTCTGGAAAACTCCAGCAAATGGCGCAACAGCCGCAAACTACAACGTCGAAATTCGTTCTAACGGTGGCGCTTGGAAATTAATTTCAACTGTTCCAGGAACGCAATATTCAATTGATATTGCTAAAGGCGATACATCAGGATGGGCATCATTTAGAGTTTCATCAGTACTTGAAGATGGCACTGTAGATGGCGGAAAAGTTTTCGGACTTCCCGGACAATGGTCGTAAGTAGTTAAATATTTAATTACCATTTAATGCATCAAGAATTGATGCAACGTAAACATCACTACCAGCTTCAACTAAGTGGACACCATCCGGAGCGAAAAACTCCGGGTGGTTTTCTGCTATCTGACCCCAATCGACCAGAATCGCGTTTGGATAATTAGCCACAACTTCTCGAATAATTTTATTATTTCCATCGCGCCAAGTTCTAGGAACTGCAGTGTTTACAACAATTATCTTCGGTTGGTTCTTTAGTAATTCCATTAATTTGTACATATCTTCGTGGGATACCGAATTATTATTGCCAACATTTAAAACTACAGTGGAATTTGAAACCTTTGGCTTATCTTCCTCAACAGCCTTGATTAGCTCTTGAATTTGCCGGCCAACTCGCGCGTTTATCAGGGCAATATCTTCAGTGGCTGCTAATTTATTTCGGATTCCCAAAATCACAGAATCACCAGTAACCCAAAGCCCGGTTTTATTCGCCGACATAATTGTTTGAGGAAGTTCGAGTTCGGGCTTAACTTCAACGATGATTGATTGATCGCGCTGCCAAGCAACTGCTATTGAAGAGCCAGTCAGTAATAGGACGAAAGTTGTGACGGAAGCTATGAAAATACGTTGGCGTTTCTGCATTACTTTTGTGCGATATTTAATTCCTCTAAACCAATCCTGGACTATGCCTTTGCGAATTGGTATTTCGATTGCTCGAAGCGAGATATCTGAAAGGGCCAACACTAAGAGAATTCGTGCTGTATTTAACGCCAGTGGTGAACCAGTTAAATCTGCACCTGGTCTTGTAACTTGGAAAACCACCCAGTGCCAGAGATAGATTCCATATGATCTCTGACCGATCCAGATAAAAACTTTATTGCACAGAATTGGCGAAAAGCGAGAAGCGGGATGGACAATAGAAATTAGCGTCGCACACCCAAATAATCCAGCAAGCGGGAATGCAATTTGATAGAGCGTTGCATTTGTTTCATCGATGAAAAGAAAGATGCAAAGCAATCCAAGAAATCCAAATACCCCAATGCCGTCAATAAAATCTTGGGCACGTTGCGAGATATTGGGTGTTAAATTTCTGGGAATCCAACTTACGGCAAGCGCTGAACCTAAGAACAAACCGAGGCTGTGAGTATCGGTACCGAAATAGATATGACTTATCCGACCAGCAGTTGCATTGTCTGCTTGAATCGAGAAGAGGAATAAGGCAGTTCCAGAGAAAGTAGCGATTAATAGCGCTGCTCTACGAACAATTCGCTTACCAAATCTGCGCCAAATAAAGAGTAATAAAATTGGCCAGATTAAATAGAATTGAAATTCAACCGCAAGAGACCACGTGTGTTGCAGTAATGGTGGGCGACCGATAGCTTGAAAATAATCTTGATGCATTGCTACTAGATGCCAGTTATTTGAACCAGAAAGAACAAAGGGGACATCGGTTACAAATCTACGTACAGAATCCGGCGCAAAAAGAGCCATAACAACGGAAGTAACTACTAATAGGACTAATAGCCCTGGAAGCAATCTACGAATTCGAGCAGCATAGAATTCTTTAATATCTAATCCATTTGCGCTCTCGATTGAATCCAAAATAAGTCTGGTAATTACATATCCAGATATAACAAAAAATAGATCAACCCCGAGAAAGCCGCCAGGAATCCAGTTGATGCCTAAGTGGTAGAGAACAACTGCGATAACTGCGAGTGCGCGCAACCCATCTATCGCTGGGATGTGACTAGTTGTAAATGATGCGCGCTGCATCTTGGTTACTTACGTTTTTTGGTTGTGCTTTTCTTAACTGCTTTTCGCGCAGGCTTCTTAACAGTTTTCTTTGCAGTTACAACTTCGGCAGGAGCTGCTGGAGTACGGGCACCTTGACGAACAAAAGTTTTCTTAACTGGCCGATTATTTTCATCAATATTCGCATCGATGTCTCCTTGAAGAGCTGCAAGTCGCTCGAAAGCTTGCTTTAGTCTTACCTTTGTCTCACTTATTGCATGTTCCGCAGCAGCAAGAGATTGAGTTTGAACGCGATACAAACGCTCAGACTCTGAAATTGCACTTGTTAGCCATGATCGAAATTCGCCAACTTCACCTGTTGCTTCTGTGATAATTTTTTCAGCTTCGCGCTTTGCAGCAGAGGCCAAGGCTGATGATTCACGCTTGCTCTCGGTAAGTAAGTGTTCAGCCTGACGAATTGCTTTCTCACGGAATTCTGCCGCTTCAGATTCTGCAGCCTCTAAATACTTGCGGCCACGAGATTCTGCGCCAGTCAAAATTGCTTTTGCCTTCGCCTCGGATGAATCCAAGCGTTCCTTAGTAATGCGGGCGGCCTCGGCAACGGTCTGTTCAGCTGAAGCAGTTGCGCGGGATTCACGTTGTTGAGCGGTCTTAATCAAACTCATTGCAGTCTCGCCTGCAAGAATTTCAAATTCTTCTTTACTTAGACTTGTGATGTCACGGCGCGAACGCAGATCTGCAAGTTGAGTTTCTAATTGGCGAATTCGTTCCACGGCATTTTCGGTTGGCACAGCAACGCTTTCTTCCTTGAACCCAACCCAAGAACGGAATTTCTTCTCAGCCATTTTGACCCCTTAACTAGCGCCAGTTTTTACAAGATTTCTACCTCGGCAACCCTACAACAGAGGGCGGGGTGAGTGCCATGAGTGAGTTCCCTAGCCTGGCCGCCACCTGCGCGCTTAGAATTGCGGCATGAGCGATTCACAAAAGAATTCACGCGAACTCTTGGCAGAGTTCATCAAGAATGGCGAAGATTTCATCTCCTTAGCAAAATCCATTAAGCCGGCTGATTTAGCAAAGACACCTATTGCGGGTGAATGGTCTGCGGCATTTGTTATCCATCATTTATGCGATGGCGATTTACATTTCGCTACTAGATATTTAAATAATTTAGCGGAAGTAAACCCCGATATATTTCCATTTAATGAAGATATTTATCCTGACCGAATTAATTATGCAAAGCGCGATCCTGCTGCTTCGTTGGCAGCGATTGCGGGAATTCATTTAGCAACTTCAAATATTCTTTCAACAATTCCGGAGAGCGATTGGCTAAGAACTTCAGTGCATGTCGAGCGCGGAGTTATCACGCTTAAAGATCTGGTTTCACTTGCAGCAGGACACAGCAAGGCGCATGCGGGCCAACTTCAAGGCATTGTCGATGCGCTTTAGTCAAAAAAATCTCCTAACTTTTGGGATTTTGCTTCTAGTCGCATCGGTTTCAATAGTTCCAACCACAAGCGCTGCAAATCCAGGTGATGGATATCCGCAGGGACAAGCAGCACCTGGGCGAACCTGCCCTATGAATGATGAAGGCAATAAACAAGTTAGTGAGTTCAACGGTAAAGTTTTAATTTGCACGTTGATTGATGGCGTAAAGAAATGGTGGATTGAGGGCGAACCACTTCCGATCGCACCAGCAAAGCCAGCAGCTCCAACTAAATCAAGTGATACAAATAATTCAAGTCCGGCTGGTAATTCAGAGGACAATATGCCTCCAGGGTTTAAGCACACTTATTTCTTACCAGCGAAATCGATTGCGAAGATGAAAGTGATTGAAGATGAGAGTTATTCGGCAATTGATTCAAAGATGAGATTAGATGTTTATTTGCCGAAAGGTGTTGCAAAACCACCACTAATGATCTGGGTTCATGGTGGGGGCATGATTTTTGGTAATGAAAACACAATCAAATATGACGAAGGTGCCAAACTGCTCGAAGTTTTAATTAAAAATAAAATCGCAGTTGCATCCGTAAATTATCGATTGGCAACTGAAGTCCCATATCCAGTAAGCGGACAAGATATTAAGACCGCAATTAGATACCTGCGGGCAAACGCTGCAAAATATGGCTTCGATCCAAAGAAGTTTGCAATTGGTGGGGATTCGGCTGGTGCTTATCTATCTTTAATGGCAGCAATTACCGGTAATCAGAAATCACTTTTTGATGATTCGGCTGATCCAAACTTAAAAACTTCAGCAAGTGTTTCGGCTGTATTCGATCTCTTCGGAAACACAAATGTTTTGACTATGACTGAGAATAAAATTAAGTACCCATGTCAAGATAAAAGTGATTTTGCTTATGGCCTTGATCCAAAAATGAGTATCTGGTTTGGCGATGTAACGCTTCCTGAAAATCGTGAAAAAGTGGATTCTGCAAATCTTTATCCATTTCTTGCAAAGAATAAAAGTCTGCCAAGTTTCTTTATTTTCCATGGAACTGCAGATTGTTCGGTCAGCAAATACGATTCGATTGAACTCGATAGCAAAGTTAAGGCCCTCAAAGGGAAGAGTATTTTAAAATTAAGTCCTGGCGAGAATCACGGTGGGCCAAAGATTTGGGTTGAGGTTATGAAGCAAGTGCCTGCTTTAGCAAAGCTAATGGCTGCTATTAAATAAATTAACTGGTGCGGGAGGCGGGACTTGAACCCGCACGTCCGAAGACACAAGTTCCTAAGACTTGCGTGTCTGCCATTTCACCACTCCCGCTGGAGAGATGAGAGAAGATTAAGGGAACTTAGGCAAAAGCACCAAACTGGGATTAAATTAGGGCAATCAACTAGAGCCTCATTCAATTAATTAGGAGCCAAGATGTCATTAACACCAACCCCAGCAGATAAGTTCACATTTGGTCTATGGACTGTTGGTTGGCAAGCGCGCGATCCATTTGGTGATGCGACTCGCGGCGCACTTGATCCAGTACGAAGTGTTACCGAACTTGCTCAGCGCGGTGCATACGGTGTGACATTTCATGATGATGATTTAATTCCATTTGGTTCAAATGATTCTGATCGTGCCGCACACATCTCGCGCTTTAAGAAAGCCCTTGCTGATACCGGAATGAAAGTTCCGATGGCAACAACTAATTTATTTTCCCACCCAATATTTAAAGATGGCGCACTGACAGCGAATGAGCGCGATATCCGCCGCTTCGCAATTTCAAAAGTTATGCGCAATATTGATTTAGCTGCAGAACTCGGCGCTGAAATCTATGTTTGTTGGGGTGGTCGTGAAGGTGCCGAATCTGATGCGGCGAAAGATGGTTATGTAGCGCTGGAACGTTATCGCGAAGGTTTCAATATTCTGGGGCAATATGTAATCGATAAGGGTTACAACATTAAATTTGCAATTGAACCAAAGCCAAATGAACCACGTGGCGATATCTTCTTGCCAACAATTGGACATGCACTTGCCTTTATTAATTCACTTGATCATCCAGAAATGGTTGGCGTTAATCCAGAAGTTGGCCACGAACAGATGGCTAACCTCAACTTTGTTCATGGAATTGCGCAAGCGTTATTCCATAAGAAGTTATTCCATATTGATTTAAATGGTCAGCACGGTCCAAAGTTTGATCAAGACTTGGTGTTCGGTCATGGCGATCTAAAGTCAGCCTTCTTCTTAGTTGATCTTCTAGAGCGTTATAAGTACGCCGGTCCAAAGCACTTTGATTACAAGCCAGGCCGTACAGAAGATGATCGCGGTGTTTGGGTTTCTGCGACATCAAATATGCGCACCTATCTTGCACTTAAGGAACGCGCCCTGGCATTTCGCGCAGATCCTCGGGTTAAAGCAGCAATGGAAGATTCTCGAATCAACGAACTTGAAGTTCCAACACTTGCAAAGGGCGAAAGTTGGAAGGATTTAACTTCAGTAAATGTTGATGTCGATGGTTTGGCCGCTCGTGGATATCAATACGAGACAATCGATCAATTAGCTATTGAACACTTGATGGGCCTTTAAACTCACTTAAACCTGTAAACTTCGCTAGATGAGCGCCGCACAAAGCAACCTGAGTATTCAGGATCAAATTAGTGCGGCAATTCTGGAAGTCTTGCGTGATGCGCACTCACAATTAAATTGTGAGATTCCAACTTCACTTACTTTGGATCGCCCAAAAAATCGTGACCACGGCGATTATGCAACCTCGATCGCACTTGCCTTATCAAAACCATCTGGCTTAGCACCACGTAAAATTGCCGAAATTATTGAAGCAGGGCTAAAGGCCCGTCCTGATATTGCGGCAGTCGAAATTGCTGGTCCAGGTTTTGTAAATATAACTCTTGCAAAGAGCAGTCAAGGCGGAGTCATTGCAAATATCTTGGCAGCCGGAAAAACTTTTGGCCATGGCAGCAAACTAAATGGTGTTGCAATCAACTTAGAATTTATTAGCGCAAACCCAACTGGTCCACTACATCTTGGTCACACCAGATGGGCCGCAGTCGGAGATGCACTTGGTCGAGTTCTTTCAGCCGCTGGCGCAAAAGTTACGCGCGAATTTTATATAAATGATCGCGGCGTACAAATGGATAAGTTCGGCGCATCACTTCAATCTTCCGCTCTAGGACAACCCCGCCCAGAGGATGGTTATCACGGGGCATATATTGATGACTTAGCAAATGAAATCGTTTCTATAAATCCCGATATTTTAAAGTTATCTGGCGAGGAACAAACTTTTGCTTTTCGCGATTTAGGTTATCGCCTACAACTTGCGCAACAACAAGGTGTTTTAGATAGATTTGGCACGCACTTTGAAGTTTGGTTCTCAGAGAAAAGTTTGTATGACAACAACTTCTTTGCGCACTGCCAAGAGGTTTTGAAAGCTAAGGGCCATGTCTTTGAACTTGATGGCGCAATTTGGCTACGTACAACAGATTTTGGTGATGATAAAGATCGCGTAATGGTTAAGTCTGATGGTTCGATGGCTTACTTTGCATCTGATTCTGCTTATTACATCTCAAAGCGCGAACGTGGCTTTGAAATTTGTATTTATATGTTGGGTGCCGATCACCATGGATATACCGGTCGTTTAAAAGCACTTGCAGCGTGCAATGGTGATGATCCGGAATATAACGTTCATGTATTAATCGGACAGATGGTAAAAATTATGGAGGGCGGAGAAGAGGTAAAACTTTCTAAGCGCGCTGGAACAATTATTACCTTGGAAGAACTTGTAGAAAAAGTTGGTGTTGACGCTGCTAGATATACCTTGATTCGCTACCCAGTAGATACGCCAATGGTCATGGATGTAGACATTCTTCGCAGCAGAACAAATGAGAATCCGGTTTATTATGTTCAATATGCACATGCACGTATTTGTGCAGTGCTACGAAATGCCGCAGATATCGGAATTAAATTTGGTGGCGAACATATTCATCCAGAATTGCTTGTTCATGAACGCGAACGCGAATTGATTGGCGCCCTAGGCGAATTTCCACGAGTTGTTGCTGGTGCGGCCGATCTTCGGGAACCCCATCGCGTAGCTAGATATGTTGAAGAGTTGGCTGGGGTTTACCACCGTTTTTATTCTGATTGTCGCGTGCTCCCACTTGGCGATGAAACTCCAAGCGAGCTACATAGCGCCCGCGCTACCTTATGTTCTGCAACCGCTCAAGTTATTGCCAATGGCCTAGAACTACTCGGTGTCAGCGCACCAGAAAAGATGTAAGTGATGAATTTCTTACCGGAAGTCTTTTCGATTAATTCTGCGATGGTTGCTGGAGAATTAGTTATTGGTGGTTGCAAATCAACCTCACTAGCCAAGGAGTTTGGAACTCCACTATTTGTTATAGATGAAGGCGATTTCAAGTCAAGAATTAATGGCTGGAAGAGTGCGCTAACTAATAATTTTGGGGCCAGTGCTGGCCAAGTTTATTATGCATCAAAATCTTTTATCTCAGTTGAAGTTGCAAAGTGGATTCTTGAAGCAGATATTGGAATTGATGTCTGCACTGGTGGCGAGCTCGCAGTTGCATTGGCTGCAAAATTTCCAGCGGATCGCATTGAAGTTCATGGCAATAACAAATCTGAAGCTGAGATTTCGAGAGCAATAAGTGTTGGTGTGGCCAAGATAGTTATTGATTCAATGCAAGAAATTGAGCGCGTAGACCGCTTGGCGAAAGCTGCTGGCAAAGTTGTCAAAGTTCTATTGCGAATTACACCTGGCGTTGAAGCCCACACTCACGAGGCAATTTCAACTGCCCACGAAGATGTGAAGTTTGGTTTTTCTATTGCAAGTGGGGCAGCATCAAAGGCGATTGCTGCAGCAGAAGCGGCTTCAAATATTTCACTTGAAGGCCTGCATTGCCATATCGGTTCGCAAATTTTTGAGAATGAAGGTTTCATTCTTGCAACTACTCGCTTAATTGAAGTTGCGGCGAAATTCCGCGATGAATTTAATCGTGAACTAGCAGAGTTAGATTTGGGTGGCGGATACGGAATTGCATACGTTGCTGGAGATACAACCTTTGATCCAGATAAAGTTATGGCTGCACTTGCACAATTAGTAAAGAGTGAATGTGCACGCCACAATCTCAAAGTTCCAAAGATTTCTATTGAACCTGGCCGCGCAATAGCTGGTCCAACTACAACCACTCTTTATGAAGTAGGCACGACGAAAGATGTGGAATTAGATGGCGGTAAATCTCGGCGTTACATTGCAGTTGATGGCGGCATGAGCGATAACGTTCGCCCAGCACTCTACGGCGCCGAATATTGCGCTTTATTGGCTAACCGAACTTCAAATTCTGCGCCAATTAATTCTCGAATCGTCGGAAAGCATTGCGAATCAGGCGACATTGTTATTCGTGAGATCGCGCTACCCAGCGATATTGGCCCAGGAGATTTATTAGCAATTCCGGCCACTGGGGCTTATGGCCGCAGCATGGCAAGTAATTACAACCATATGTTGAAGCCTGCAGTAATTGCCGTAGCAAATGGCAGCGCCCGGGTAATTCTGCGCCGCGAGGTTGAGGCTGATTTATTGGCACTAGATGTTGTTGAGGCGCCCCGCAGCATAAATTAGGGAAGCGCACTTAAATAGCGTTCGGCTTCGGTTAAAAATAGGGGAGAATAGCCCAATGAATTCGCAGAAAACTCTTCGCGTCGGCATGCTCGGCTGCGGTGTCGTTGGTGGCGAAGTCGCACGTCTTATTGTTGCTAATCAATCTGATTTAGCAGCAAGATCTGGTGCCAAGTTAGAACTCGTAAAAATTGGCGTCCGTAATCTAAAGAGAGCCAATGTTGCCAAGGAATTATTAACAACAGACCTTGAAGCAATCGTCAAAGATGCGAGTATTGATTTAATTATTGAAGTAATCGGTGGCATTGAACCAGCAAGAACTTTAATTCTAGAAGCTTTTACGAATGGCAAATCAGTAGTGACTGCGAATAAAGCCTTGCTCGCCAAACATGGTGGCGAACTCTTTGCAGCGGCAGATAAGTGCGGTGTCGATCTTTATTACGAAGCTTCGGTTGCCGGTGCAATTCCAATCCTGCGCCCACTTCGCGAATCACTTGTTGGCGATCACGTTCAACGTGTCATGGGAATTGTTAATGGAACAACAAACTTTATCTTGACTAAAATGGATGAATCAGGTGCGGCCTTTGCCGATGCACTTAAAGAGGCACAAGCACTTGGCTTTGCCGAAGCCGATCCAACTGCTGATGTTGAAGGTTTTGACGCTGCAGCCAAAGCTGCAATCTTGGCTGGTCTAGCATTTCATTCACGCGTTACTGATGCTGATGTTTTCCGCGAAGGTATTACAAAAATTACTGACACAGATGTTGCTGTCGCTAAATCTCTTGATTTAGTCGTTAAGTTGTTGGCAATCGCAGAACTTACAAGTGATGGAAAAATAAGTGTTCGAGTTCATCCAACTTTGATTTCTAGAAGCCATCCGCTGGCCTCAGTTCGCGAAGCTTTCAATGCAGTGTTTGTTGAATCCGAATCTGCTGGCGCAATGATGTTCTATGGTCGCGGCGCAGGTGGCGCACCAACAGCTTCGGCAATTCTCGGAGATCTAGTTGCAGTTGCACGACATCGCATAAGTGGTGGCCTTGGACCACGCGAAAGTGATTACGCTGATTTAGCAATCGCGCCAATGGGATCAACAAAAACTCGTTATTTAATTCGTTTAGATGTTGCAGATCGCCCAGGTGTATTGGCTGCGGTCGCGCAAACATTTGCAAAACACGAAGTTTCAATTCAAACTGTGCGCCAGACTGGTCGCGGGGATAATGCAGAGCTAATTGTTATGACACACAAGGCATCAGATGCGGCCCTTGCATCAACTGTCGCCGATCTTTCAAGTTTGGATGCCGTTAAAGATGTGGCAAGTGTTATTAGAGTTGAAGGAATGAGCGCATGAGTATTTTCAAGAAAAAAGGCGCACATCAATGGCGAGGTGTGATCGATGAATATCGTGATCGCCTGCCGGTTTCTGCAAAGACACCTGTAATTTCACTTCGCGAAGGTGGAACTCCGCTGGTATCTGCCGGCGTTTTATCTGCGATGTTAGATAACGATGTTTGGCTAAAGGTTGAAGGTGCAAACCCAACCGGATCATTTAAAGATCGCGGAATGACAATGGCAATTTCTAAAGCAGCAGAAGATGGCGCAAAGGCTGTTATCTGTGCATCAACTGGAAATACTTCAGCGAGTGCTGCGGCTTATGCAACAAAGGCTGGAATGCGTCCTGTTGTTCTAGTTCCAGAAGGCAAAATTGCAATGGGCAAACTCGCGCAAGCAATAGCGCATGGCTCAACACTTCTACAAGTCGACGGCAACTTTGATGATTGCTTGAATTTAGCCCGCGAACTATCTGAAAAATATCCAGTTGCACTCGTCAACTCAGTTAATCCATTTCGAATTGAAGGCCAAAAAACAGCAAGTTTTGAAGTTGTAGATATGTTGGGCGATGCTCCTGATTTGCATGTACTTCCAGTTGGTAATGCCGGAAACATCACTGCATATTGGAAGGGCTACAAAGAATATTTCAAAGATGGCATTGCAAAGCAATTGCCACAAATGTGGGGCTTTCAAGCAGCAGGCGCTGCGCCAATTGTTTTAGGTGAGATTGTTAAGAATCCAGACACAATTGCAACTGCTATTCGCATCGGAAATCCAGCATCATGGCAGCAAGCAGTTGATGCCCGTGATTCATCTGGTGGGCTCATTGATTCTGTTACTGATGAAGAAATTCTTGCGGCTTATCGTTTAGTTGCAGCAAAAGAGGGAATCTTTGTTGAACCATCGAGCGCTGCCGGCATTGCTGGGCTTATAAAGAAGCAAGCCCAAGGTAAATTGCCGAAAGATAAGCGCATTGTTATTACTGTTACTGGAAATGGTTTGAAGGATGTTGGTTGGGTATTAGATCATGCGGAATCACCAACTGTTATTCCAGTTGATGTAAAGCGCGCTGCTGAAGTGATTGGACTCGCCTGATGTCTGCAAGTAAGAGCCGTTTAACTTTCAAGGCCACGTTGGCACAAGTAAGTGTTCCTGCAACAAGCGCGAACCTTGGACCAGGATTTGATTCTCTTGGCCTTGCTCTTGATCTACGTGATCGTTATGCCGCGCAAGTTTTAGACGACGCAACATTTGATGTTGATGTATCAGGTGAGGGCAACGCTGACATTAAGAAGGATAAAAATAATTTAGTTATTAAGGCGATGCTCCATGGCTTTGAACATATGGGACAGAAGCCAAAGGGAATTGCGCTGCGCCAATTGAATGTCATTCCACATGGTCGCGGTCTTGGCTCTTCAGCTGCAGCAATTGTTGGCGGACTTGCACTTGCTAGATCACTAGTTCTTGGTGGGGATCAATTACTTACAAATGAGGAAATGATTGCACTCGGCACTGAATTAGAAGGCCACCCAGATAACATCGCAGCAGCAGTACTTGGCGGTGCAACTATTGCCTGGATGGAAAATGGAATTGGTAATGCTGTTGGGATAAAAGTAGATCCAAAGATAAAGGCGCTGCTCTTTATTCCCGAAGCTCATCTTGCAACATCTAAAGCTCGCAAATTATTGCCTGAATCAATTCCTCATCATGATGCGGTTCTAAATGCATCTAGAGCTGCGCTATTAGTTCACGCAATTTCATCTCGACCAGATTTATTATTAGAAGCAACACAGGATTTGTTGCACCAAAATTACCGTGCAGATGCGATGCCAAAGTCGATGGCACTCGTGACAAAGCTTCGTGCAGCAGGCGTTCCAGCAATGATCTCCGGCGCTGGTCCATCTGTGTTGGTACTTCATACTCTTGATGACCTCGAAGTTGAGGCTGTTATAAAGGTTGGTGCTGGCTCATTTACCGCTCAAAAATTGGGCATTTCAACACACGGAGTCGAGTAACCCTAATTTTGCTCGTAGCTAGGGCCGTATGCTAAGTTTTCCCTCATCTGGTAGCCGAGAAATTCGTCGGTAAGTAAATCTAGATAATCCAAATATCAAAAAATTCGCTAAATCAAAACTCTTTCCTTTAGCGCAAACACAGAAATGAAAAAGTAAAAAATATATGGCAACTACAAAAGCTAGTGCAAAAGAATCTGGCGAACTTTCAGCAATGCTCCTTCCTGAGCTAAAGAAAGTTGCAGGCCAACTTGGTATCGAGGATGCCACGACAATGAAGAAACCTGACTTGGTTCAGGCCATTGGTGATCTACAAGCTGCAAACCGCGATGCCGCAAAGGCTGAACGCGAAGCACGTCGCGCTGAACGCGATGCCCGCCGCAAAGGTGGAAACAAGAATTCAAATAACAATTCCAAGAATAATAATCAGGATGATTCAGAAGATGGCGAGAACCAAGGTTCTAATCCAAATGATGCATCAGATGCTGATGTAAATAAGAAGGAATGGACCGGCGCCGGAAACAGCAATCGCAATGATCGCAATGACCGCCACAACAATCGTCGTGACCGTGGCGATCGCAATGATCGTGGCGATCGCAATAACCGCTTCCGTGATCGCGGAAATCGCGAAGAGCGCGAAATCGTTATCTCCGAAGATGATGTTCTGCTTCCTGTAGGTGGCTTACTAGATATTCTCGAAAATTATGCATTCATTCGCACAGGTGGTTATTTGGCTAGCCCTAACGATGTTTATGTTTCACTGCAACAAGTTCGTCGCTATGGACTTCGCAAGGGCGATGTAATCACTGGTTCAGTTCGCCAGCCTCATGAAGGCGAACGTAAAGAGAAGTTCAACGCACTTGTTCGCGTTGAAACCGTTAACGGCGCAGATCCAGAGAGTTCAAAAGAGCGCGTCGAATTTGCAAAGTTAGTTCCGCTTTATCCGCAAGAACGTCTGCGCTTAGAGACCGAACCAAATATTCTCACAACTCGCGTAATCGATTTGATTTCACCTATTGGTAAAGGCCAACGTGGACTTATTGTTTCGCCACCAAAAGCTGGTAAGACAATGGTTCTCCAATCAATCGCGAATGCGATCACTACAAACAATCCAGAGTGTCACTTGATGGTTGTTCTAGTTGATGAGCGCCCAGAAGAAGTTACCGATATGCAGCGCTCAATCAAGGGTGAAGTTATTGCTTCAACTTTCGATCGCCCTGCTGATGATCACACTTCTGTTGCCGAACTTGCGATTGAACGTGCAAAGCGTTTGGTTGAACTCGGCCACGATGTGGTTGTTCTTCTTGACTCAATTACTCGACTCGGTCGTGCTTACAACATTGCAGCCCCAGCATCAGGACGTATTTTGTCTGGTGGTGTGGATTCTGCAGCGCTGTATCCACCAAAGAAGTTCTTCGGTGCAGCTCGTAACGTTGAAAATGGCGGCTCGCTAACAATTCTTGCAACAGCTCTTATTGATACTGGTTCGAAGATGGATGAAGTTATCTTCGAAGAGTTCAAGGGAACTGGAAATATGGAACTTATCTTGAACCGTAAATTTGCAGATAAGCGAATCTTCCCAGCAGTTGATGTTGTTGCTTCTGGTACTCGTAAGGAAGAAATTCTTATGGGAACTGAAGAACTTAATATTGTCTGGCGTTTGCGTCGCGTGCTTCATGCACTCGAGCCACAACAAGCTCTTGAACTTCTCCTTGAAAAGATGAAGGGCACTAAGTCGAATGTGGAGTTCTTGATGCAGATCCAGAAGACCACAACCTCTGAGGGCGGCACTTCTACCAACGGCAGCTAAGGCCATATTTCAGGCAATTTCAGAAAAACGGTCCTATCGGGCTATCCTTCAACCTCGCGCTGGTTCACGGTTAATCACCGATCCAGTCAAAACCTAGGAGATACGAAAATGAAGAACGAGATTCATCCAAATTATTTAGAGACCACTGTTACATGTGGTTGCGGTGAAGTATTCACAACCCGCAGCACAAAAGAATCAGGTTCAATCTACGTTGAAGTTTGTTCAGTTTGCCATCCGTTCTACACCGGCAAGCAACGTATTCTCGATACTGGTGGCCGCGTAGCCAAGTTCGAAAAGCGTTTCGGAGCAGCAACAACTAACTAGCTTTCTTAAGAGACCGCAGTGTGTTCACTCAGTGTGAATACGTGCGGTCTTTTTTATTTCTTTGCTTAAGTAAGAAACTAGAGGAACAGGGGGAGTGAAATGGCATCAGATAACACACCAGATCGTTTCGCATCCGTCCATGCGCTTTTAGCGGAGTATGAAGTATTAGAGAAAGAAATGGCAGATCCTTCGATCCACTCTGATCAAGGTAAGGCTCGCCAACTTGGAAAGCGTTACGCGCATCTTGGACCAGTAATTGCGGGATACCGCGCCTGGAAATCTGCAACTGAAGATTTAGCAGCAGGTAAAGAGATGGCGGCAGATGATGCAGATTTTGCGAGTGAAATTCCTGCACTTGAAGCAAAGCTACAAGAGACTGAAACCTCGTTAGAAGAGTTGTTATTGCCACGTGATCCCAATGATGATCGCGATGTTATTTTGGAAATTAAAGCCGGTGCCGGTGGCGATGAATCAGCGTTGTTCGCTGGCGATTTATTGCGCATGTATCAAAGATTTGCCGAGCGCCAAGGCTGGAAGACTGAAATTATTGATTACGCCGACTCTGAAATGGGCGGCTACAAAGAAATTTCAATGGCGATTAAATCAAAGGGTGTCGCCGAACCAGGTAAGTCGCCATATGCAAAGTTAAAGTTTGAAGGCGGAGTGCATCGTGTGCAACGTGTTCCCGAGACTGAATCCCAAGGCCGTATTCATACTTCTGCTGCAGGTGTTCTAATTCTTGCCGAAGCTGATGAAGTAGATGTTGAAATTCGCCAACAAGATTTGCGTATCGATGTTTATCGCTCATCAGGTCCGGGCGGACAATCCGTTAATACAACTGACTCTGCAGTTCGAATCACCCATATTCCAACTGGGGTTGTTGTTTCTTGCCAGAACGAAAAATCACAATTACAGAATAAAGAATCAGCGATGCGAATCTTGCGCGCCCGCCTTTTGGCACATGCCCAAGAGCAAGCCGATGCGGAAGCAATGGCAGCACGTAAATCTCAAGTGCGTACCGTTGACCGTTCTGAGCGAATTCGTACCTATAACTTTCCCGAAAACAGACTTAGCGATCACCGCGTTAACTTCAAATCAAATAACTTGGATGCAGTATTAAATGGCGATCTCGATCCAGTAATTGAGGCGCTGTTGGAAGCTGATAAGACTGCGAAATTGGCATCAGGTGATCGTTAAAGATCTTTTGAAGTTGGGTAAAGACCAACTTGCAACAAAAAATATTGCACCGGTCGAAGCCGAACTCTTATTGGCTCATGCTCTTGGCGTAAACCGCATGGAACTTCATAGTCGAACCATTGAGTTAAGTGATGAACAAGCAACAGAGGTTCAAGAGATTTATACCCAGGCGATTGCAGAGCGCTTAACCGGTAAGCCCGCGCAATACATAATCGGAAGCGCGCCATTTAGATATTTAGAATATGAAGTTGGTCCAGGTGTCTTAATCCCAAGACCTGAAACTGAAAGTTTGGTCGATGAAGTTTTGCATCAATTAAATACCTTTGCCGATCCAGTAAGTCTGGTTGATTTAGGTTCGGGCACTGGCGCAATCGCTATTTCAATTGCATCTGAGACTGCAGGCAAGAAAGTTGTTCATGTTGTTGCTGTCGAGAAGTCGGCGGATGCGATAACTTGGCTCGAACGAAATATTGCAAAGCATGATGTGAATGTGCGCGTGGTTAAGGGCGATGCTGCCACAGCACTTGATGGAATTAAATGTGATGTGGTTGTTGCAAATCCACCATATCTTCCAGATGGAGCCCAGATTCCACAAGAGTTAAATTTCGAGCCAGCAGAAGCTCTGTTTGGTGGACCTGCAAATGGAATGAGTACGCCACTTCTCTTTATCGAAGCTGCAATAAGGCTATTAAAGCCTGGTGGTCTATTCGCGATTGAACATAATGAACTTCAAGGTCCACTTATTGCTGATGAATTAGGGAGCAACTTTGAAACTATTGCGCTGCACCGTGATCTAACTGATCGCCCACGCTTTACAACTGCGCGCCGCAAATAATTAAAAGAGACCCATCTTCTTTCCTGCTGCTGCGAGCTCTTCTCTGGCATCAACATGGGCTGCATAATTAATAATATTCTGTGCTTGTTCGGTCTGTGATTTGCCAAAGCAGCGAGCGATACCATTTTCGGTTACAACATAAGAATGTTGGAAACTAGTAACAGCGGCATCAATCAACGGCACAATCGTCGATTTGTTTGTGTTCTTATGCCACGAAGGAAGTGCCATAAAGGAATGCCCACCCCGCGAATGCAGCGCACCAACAATAAAGTCGGTAGAGCCACCAAATCCAGAATGAATTACACCGTTAACTCTGGATGCATTTGCTTGATCATATAAATCAACCTGAAGAGCGGCATTAACCGAAGTCATACGCGCCTGTTTTGCAATCAGACTTGGATCGTTAGTTTTCTCGGTGCGCAGCATCTGCACCCGGCGATTCAAATTAACCCAGTCATAAAGTTCGCGTGAACCAAAGAGAAATGAAGCCGTGATCGGAACTTCGTCATCCAGGGCGCCAACTTTGTGCAAATTTAAAACACCATCACTAAACATTTCAGTCCAGATTCGTAGACCACTTCGGTTCTGCAGAAGTTCTAGCACAGCATCAGGCACAGCGCCGATGCCCATTTGCAGAGTTGAAGAATCTTTCACAAGCTCTGCAATTTTCTGTCCAATTGCTTTTGCAATAGGGGTAATTGGTTTTAGATGATGTTCAAGAAGTGGCTCATCAACTTCTATCAAATAATCAATTTCATTTTCGTAAATTTGGGCATCGCCATATGTGTAAGGCATATTCTTATTTGATTGTGCAACAACAATTCCACCCCGCGCCCTAACAGTTTCAATTGCCGCAGGCAAAATATTTACTTCGGTGCCAAGTGAAACAGTGTCGAATCTTCGAGCAGATGTGTGAATCAAAACAATATCTGGAATCAAATGATCACGAATTAATACCGGCAATAAACTTAAGCGTGATGGCACATAATTTAAGCGGGGAGACTTACGCATTCCGGGACCAACAAATGCGCTCTCGTAGGTAACACCTTCGCGATTAGGAATTCCAACTTGGGCGTTCAACATATGAAGGGTGTACTTGGGAATAACTGAATCAAAAGCGTTGAGAATTGTTGTTGGAGTGGCGAAGTTTCCAGATGCTAAGACACGGGGGTTATCTGGGATATCCAGAAGGACGCGTTTGAATTCGGCAATCGAAATTGTGCGCATACCTAATCCTTTCAGATACGAAAGGCGGTAAATACACGTTGTCGAGTGCCACCCCTATCGCGCTAGAGTTTGCACATGACTGCATCGACATTTCAGGCCGTTGACCCGACTACTGGATCGGGCTTTGGTGATCTAATCACCGAGATGTCTGCATCAGATGTTTCAGGTTTAATCTCTAAAGCAGTCGCAACTAAAAGTGCATTTGCTGCTACAACGCCAAAAGAACGCGCGGCTGCGCTTCGCGCAATTGGTAGCGAAATTGAAGCTCGACGCGAAAAATTAATCGAAGTTGCAATGCGCGAAACTGCACTGCCAAATGGCCGTTTAACTGGCGAACTTTCCCGAACAGTTTTTCAATTAGAACAGTTTGCAAAGTTGGTTGAATCTGGTGCGCACTATCAAGCGATTATTGATCGCCCAAATGCAGAGTGGGTTCCTGCCCCTCGCCCTGATATCAGAAAAGCTAATCAAGCACTTGGTGTTGTTGGAATTTTCGCCGCAAGTAATTTTCCATTTGCATTCTCTGTAATCGGTGGCGACAGTGCATCTGCACTTGCAGCTGGTTGCCCTGTTGTAGTTAAGGCACACCCATCACACCCAAATACTTGCCGCCTCATGGGCGCCGCAGTTGTTGCTGGACTTAAAAAAGTTGGACTATCAACAGATGCGTTCGCACTAGTTGAAGGCATCAATCCTGAAATCACCCATTGGATTGCAAGCCACCCAGATATAACCGCAATTGGTTTTACCGGTTCTGGAAAAGTTGGAAAGATTTTGCTGGAGATAAGTGCAAAGCGCGAAGTTCCGATTCCGGTCTATGCCGAAATGGGATCTTTAAATCCAGTCTTCTTCTCGCCCAATGCTCTCGCTGATAAGGCGGCAGACTTGGCAAAGGCGGCAATTGATTCTGCAACTCTTGGTTCTGGTCAGTTCTGCACAAAGCCTGGAATTCTAATTGTTCCTACTGGTACCGAAGGTGATTCATTTATTTCGGCTATCGAAGAATATTTAACAACTATCGCAGTAGCACCGCTATTAAATAAGGGAATTGCAGATCGATTTAGTTCAGCAATCTCAGATCTCTCAAAGAGTTCATCACTCAAGGTTTTAGCTGGCAAATCAACTGATGGCGGTTTTGGTGTAACACCAACTGTTTTCGTTGTTGATTGGGCCGACGCCTTTAAAAACCACGAACTTCTTGAAGAACACTTTGGTCCAACAACTGTGATCATTCGCGCAGATTTCGCTAAGTTCATTGATGTTGCCGGAAAGATAGAGGGACAATTGACTGCAAGTTTGCA
>CAIQHM010000009.1 GCA_903871555.1 uncultured Actinomycetes bacterium
AATTACAGGAGCACCCTTTACGCCAGCTGCCCAAATAGTAACTTCGGATGGGATTGTTGAACCATTGCGCAATTCAATTTCGCGATGCTTAACAGATTTAACAGCGGTATCAAGCAAGACAATCGCCCCCAACTTCTCAAGAGAAACCTTTGCCTTTGCAGATAATGAAGGCGAGAAACTTGGAAGCAATCTTGGTCCAGCTTCAATTAAGTAAACATCAATATGTCTGGCCGCATGTTTTTGATCATTCATCAAAGGTCCGCGAACAAGTTCAGCAAGCGCCCCTGCCATTTCAATTCCAGTTGGTCCACCACCAACGACTACAACAGAAAGTCTGGTGTCATCTTCGAAGCGACATAAATCTTCGAAGCGACGCATAACTTCAGCACGGATTGAAAGCGCTTCATGAATAGTTTTCATACCGAGTGCAAATTCTTCAACGCCCGGAGTTCCAAAGTCAGCAGTAACCGAACCGACTGCGATAACTAAATGGTCAAAAGGCAGAACTTCGCTGCTATCTAATTTCACGGTTTTATTCTTATGGTCGACAGATATTGGGCTGCCCATTCTAAATTTTCCATTGAAAGATCGCAGTGCGCCGCGAATTGGATAGGCAACATGATCTGCGGCAAGTCCAGCAGTTGATACCTGATATAGAAGTGGCAAGAAAGTCTGATAATTGTGGCGATCAACAACAGTTATATCGGCGCTATTGCCTAGAGCTTTTGCGGTAGCAATCCCGCCGAAGCCGCCACCAAGAATTACAACCCGGGGCTTAATGCGCTTAGTCATCAATTTCCTCTGTTATTTCCTAAAGTATTGAATTTCAAGTTTCGTGAATCAGGGTTGAAGTCTACTGTTAATACATGAATGTTCCTGCCGATAATCCAAACCACGAACGTAAAATTCTTGTTACGGGTGCATCCGGGTATGTCGGAGGAAGGTTAGTCCGACATTTGTTAAGTCAGGATTTCACTGTTCGAGTTATGGTGCGCGACAAGAACAAGATTTCAGGGCAGCCTTGGTTTGATCGAGTTGAAATTTCACAGGGCAATGCCAATGATTTCCAAGCCGTAAGAAGCGCGTTAACTGGAATTCATACTGCGTTTTATTTACTTCACTCGATAAATTTGGGTTCAAATTTTGATGAACTTGAAGCAGAGATGGCTCGTAATTTTGCGAAGGCGGCAGAAGAGGCCGGTGTAAGCCAGATTGTTTATTTAGGTGGAATTGCAAACGATAAGCAGATAAGCCAACACCTGCAATCTCGGGCAAATACTGGACGCCAACTTGCTAACGGAAGCGTTCCAGTAATTGAAATGCGCGCCGGCATAATTATCGGTTCAGGATCTGCATCATTTGAAATGTTGCGCCATCTAACGCATCGCTTGCCAATCATGACAACTCCCAAGTGGGTTTCAAACTTAACTCAACCAATCGCAATCCGCGATGTGCTCTGGTATTTGTCCCACGCGGCTGCACTTGAAAAACCAGTCGGTGGCATCTTCGATATCGGCGGACCTGCCGTTCTTTCCTATGCCGACATGATGCAAATGTTTGCGAAAATTTCTGGTTTGCCTCGGCGCTGGATAATTAAAGTTCCAGTTCTATCACCAGCACTTTCCAGTTTATGGATTGGCTTGGTAACTCCAGTCCCGACTGCACTTGCAAGACCGCTTGTGCAATCTTTGATTAGCGAAGTTGTTGCAGATCCAAATAAGAGTATTTCAGCTTTAATTCCGCCGCCACCAGAAGGACTCTTACAAGTTGATAAGGCAATTGAACTTGCACTTTCACTTACAACACAGAATCAAGTTGAATCTCGTTGGTCTGATGCAACCCAACCAACTGCGCCTTGGCAGAAAGCACAGAGTGATCCATCTTGGGCAGGTGAAACAATTTATCGAGATCATCGTGAAAAAATTGTTGAAACAAGTAAAGAGAACCTATGGGAGAGCGTTGAAAAGATTGGTGGCGACCACGGTTGGTACGGCGCAGATTTTCTCTGGTGGGCGCGCGGAGTTTTAGATCGTGCATTTGGCGGCGTAGGTCTTCGTCGTGGCCGTCGCAACCCGGACACCTTACGAATTGGCGACAGTTTAGATTTTTGGCGGGTAGAAAATTTAGAGCAAGGAGTTTCACTAAAACTTTATGCCGAAATGATTCTTCCGGGAAAAGCTTGGTTGGAATTTAGAATTGAAGAGGTAATTGTTGAGGGAAAGAAATTGCGAAAGATTTCGCAGGATGCAACCTTCTCGCCACGAGGACTTGGTGGTCAACTTTATTGGTTCGCAATCTCACCATTTCATGTATTGATATTCCCTAGAATGCTGGCAAATCTAATTAGAAGTGCAGATAAAAAAGGCTTAAATCCCTGAAATTCCTCCTCGCTTCTCGTATGATTCTCGAATGGAGAATTTGGAATTCGCTGCGCAACACGGGGCGACATCTCTAACCGAATTAGAAACCAAGATTCTCGATTTTGAAGGCCAATGGTGGAAGTTTGCTGGGGCCAAGGAGAGCGCAATTAAAGAGCTCTTCGACATGACGCCACCTGCTTATTACCAACTTCTCAATAACTTGATCGATCGCGATGACGCTCTTCTCGCATCGCCAATGCTCGTAAAGCGCCTTCGCCGTCTGCGCGAAGCTCGCACAAACGCCCGCTCTCTCTAGGCGGTTTTGGGGCGAACCCACCGCTCGCGCCGCAACAAACAGTTACTCGCCGGCGGGCCCGCCCCAAAACCCAAAATAGTAAAAGCTAAAACCCTGCTCGATTTGCCGAGGCTTCGCCCCTGCTCTAGATTTGGCGTTAGCACTCGGGTGGTTAGAGTGATAATCGTTAAAGGTTAGAGAGAGATACAAATATGGCAAAGATGATTGCTTTTAATGAAGAGGCCCGTCGCGGTCTCGAGCGCGGAATGAACGCACTCGCAGATGCTGTGAAGGTCACGCTTGGACCTCGTGGACGAAATGTTGTTCTCGAGAAGAAGTGGGGAGCACCAACCATTACTAATGATGGTGTTTCAATCGCTAAGGAAATTGAATTAGATGATCCTTGGGAGAAGATTGGTGCAGAGCTAGTTAAGGAAGTTGCTAAGAAGACGGATGATGTCGCTGGCGATGGAACAACTACTGCAACAGTTTTGGCACAAGCACTTGTTCGCGAAGGTCTGCGTAACGTTGCTGCCGGATCAAACCCAATGGCGCTAAAGCGCGGAATTGAAAAAGCTGTAGAAGCGATTTCAGCAGAATTACTAGTGATGTCTAATCCAGTAAAGACTAAGGAACAGATTGCAGCTACTGCATCTATTTCTGCAGCTGATACAACTATCGGCGAAATGATTGCTGAAGCAATGGATAAGGTCGGCAAAGAGGGCGTTATCACTGTTGAAGAGTCAAATACTTTTGGGTTAGAACTCGAACTTACTGAAGGTATGCGTTTTGATAAGGGTTATATCTCTCCTTATTTCACAACAGATACTGATCGTATGGAAGCAGTTCTAGAAGATCCATATATCTTGATCGCAAATTCTAAGATTACAAATATCAAAGATTTGCTACCAATTTTAGAGAAGGTAATGCAATCAGGTAAGACCTTAGTTATCTTGGCTGAAGATGTTGAAGGCGAAGCACTTGCAACTCTCGTTGTGAATAAGATTCGCGGAACATTCAAATCTGTTGCTGTAAAGGCGCCAGGATTCGGTGATCGTCGTAAGGCAATGTTGCAAGATATTGCAATCCTTACTGGTGCAACTGTTATCTCTGAAGAAGTTGGCTTAAAGCTTGAAGCCACAACGATGGATCTACTTGGCCGCGCTCGCAAAGTTGTTGTTGCTAAGGAAGAAACAACAATCGTTGAAGGTGCTGGTGATGCGGAACAAATTAAGGGCCGTGTAAATCAAATCCGTGCTGAAATTGAAAAGTCAGACTCAGATTATGACCGCGAGAAGTTGCAAGAACGCCTTGCAAAGCTTGCCGGTGGCGTTGCAGTTATCAAGGCTGGCGCAGCTACTGAAGTTGAACTTAAAGAACGTAAGCACCGTATTGAAGATGCTGTACGAAATGCAAAGGCTGCAGTTGAAGAAGGCATTGTTGCCGGCGGCGGAGTTGCACTTCTACAAGCAGCGAAGGTTGCATTCGAAAAGTTAAAGTTAACTGGCGAAGAAGCAACTGGTGCACATATTGTTGAAGTTGCAATCGAAGCACCACTAAAGCAGATTGCAATTAATGCCGGACTTGAAGGTGGCGTAATCGTTGAAGCTGTTCGCAACAAGCCAGTAGGAACTGGATTGAATGCAGCAACTGGAGAATACGTTGACATGATTAAAGCTGGAATTATTGATCCAGTTAAAGTCACACGTTCTGCACTACAAAATGCAGCATCAATCGCTGCGCTATTCCTTACTACCGAAGCTGTTATTGCGGATAAGCCAGAGCCAAAAGCTGCGCCTATGCCACAAGGCGGCGGGGATATGGATTTCTAAATCCATATTAAGATAGCCACATGAGTTCAGCAAAGATTGAAGACAAGTTCAGCGCCCTTGAATTAGCAAGGGCTGCTGCACTTGAAGATGCGCCAAAGGCAGAACAAGTTGGCGAATTAGTTTCAATTTCTTATGATGAAACCGGCGATTCAAGTGATGCGCGTATTGCAACTTATCTCTTTGAAGCTTCAATCCCAGCTTATGTTGGATGGCGCTGGGCAGTAACCGTCGCGAAAGTTGATGATTCAAGTTCGCCAACAATTTGCGATGTAGTACTTCTTCCAGGTACCGAATCTCTTCTTGCGCCAGAATGGGTTGCATATAAAGATCGCTTACTTCCAGGTGATGTTGGCCCTGGCGATATCGTTCCGACTTCCGCTGATGATGAGCGTTTAGTTCCTGGTTATGCATCGCTTCCTGGCGATGAAGAATTAGATTTAGCACAACACTTTGAATTCGGACTTGGTCGCGCACGAGTACTTTCAATTACAGGTCGCGATTTAGCAGCACAACGTTGGTATGCCGGAGATCGCGGACCAAACAATCCAATTTCACAACAAGCACCAAAGCCATGTAACTCTTGTGGTTTCTTTATTCCAATTGCCGGATCACTTCGATCTGCATTTGGAGTTTGCGCAAATATTTTGTCGCCCGATGATGCCCGCGTTGTTTCAGTCGACCATGGCTGCGGAGCACATTCCGAGGCGCTAGTCGTCACTGATTAGCCGCAATTCACGCACGAAATTAGGCAACAGCACCTTCGATTCGTAAGTTAAACTAACCCTCTTGTATCAACAGATGTAAAGCGAAGTAAAAGGAAAAAAGGAGTTACCAATGCCTATAGGTCGCGTGAAGTGGTACAGCCTGGAAAAGGGTTTTGGTTTTATTGAATCCGAAGAGGGCGCCGATGTTTATTTAGCATCTTCAGCTCTACCTGCCGGTGTTGCAACTGTTAAGCCAGGTACCAAACTTGAATTTGGTGTTATCGAAGGCAAGAAAGGTCCGCAAGCAATGACAGTTCGTGTCATTGACGAACCTGCTTCAGTTGTTGCTAATAATCGAATCAATCATGATGATCTTGCAACAATGATTGAAGACACTATAAAGATTTTGGATAAGGTCGGAAATGGTTTGCGCCACGGCCGCCATCCATCAGGACCAGATGCTGAACGTTTGGCTAAAGTTTTACGCGGTATTGCCGGACAATTCGAGAGCTAATTATTAATTAAATTTGCTCGCGCTTTGCCCGTCTAATTGTGTAACGAAGTCCGACAACTCCTAGCGCAATTCCAGAACCACAGATCCAAATTGCATTTGTGCTGGCATCAATTCCTATTGCAACAATTAGCGCAATAAACCAGAGCGCAATGCCGACAATGATTACGGTGATTGCACTTCGTAAATGAATCATTCTGCTTAACCTCTGAAAATTACAACTAGAAGGGTTACGCCAATAAGCACGGCAAGGGTTACAAGTCTGCGAACTTTGTAGCTCAAAGAAATTACTTCTTCATTTCAGCAACGATGAAATCAATGCAATCGGTGAGCTTCTTAACATCACTTGGATCAACAGCCGGGAACATACCGATTCGAAGTTGGTTCTTGCCGAGCTTGCGATATGGATCGGTATCTACGATGCCATTTGCACGAAGAACTTTTGCGATTTCAAGGGCATCAATTGCATCGTCAAAGTTAATTGTTCCGACGACTTTTGAGCGCATTGCGGGATCAACCACGAATGGAGTTGTGTAATCGTTCTTCTCGGCCCAAGAATAAAGATGTCCTGATGATTCGGCAGAACGACCAGCGGCAAATTTAAGCCCGCCATTTGTATTCATCCATTCAATTTGTTCAGCTAACAAAATTAGCGTTGCAAGTGCTGGGGTGTTGTATGTCTGATCGAGTCGTGAATTATCAATTGCAATTGTTAGATCGAAGAATGCTGGAATAAAGCGGCCACTTGCTTTGATTTTTTCAACGCGGGCGATGGCTGCTGGGCTCATGATTGCGATCCAGAGTCCACCATCAGATGCGAATGATTTTTGTGGTGCAAAATAGTAAACATCGCATTGGGAGATATCGACATCAAGTCCACCTGCTGCTGAAGTTGCATCAACAAGAACTAGCGCGCCTTCAGTACCCGCAGGGCGAATGATTGGCATTGAAACACCAGTGCTGGTTTCATTATGTGTAAGTGCATAAACATCTACGCCAGCTTCGGCAATAGCAACTGGATGTGCACCTGGTTCTACTTTAATAACTGTTGGATCATCAAGGAAAGGGGCATCCTTTGCTGCGGCTGCGAACTTTGAAGAGAATTCACCGAAGACTAAGTGTTGTGATTTCTTTTCGATTAAACCAAATGTTGCGATATCCCAGAACGCGGTTGAGCCACCGTTACCAAGAACAACTTCGTAACCTTCTGGCAGATTAAATAATGAAGTAAGCCCGGTACGAACACGATTAACTACGTTCTTTACTGGTTTCTGTCGGTGCGAAGTTCCAAGAATTGATGTCCCACTGTTTGCAAGTGCAGCAAGTGCTTCGGGACGAATCTTTGATGGGCCACAACCAAAACGACCATCAACCGGCTTTAAATTATCTGGAATCTTAATATCGCTCATGGGTAGAGCCTAAGGGTTGAGGCGTTTAACTTGCCAATCGGTTTCTTGTGAATCAGAGCGCAGGTATTGCAAGCGGTCGTGCAATCTTGAATGTCGCCCTTGCCAGAATTCGATACTTGTTGGTCGCACCAAATATCCGCCCCAATATTCTGGTCGTGGTACGAATGTGCCTTCTGGATATTTTGCAGAGATCTCGGCATAGCGAGCTTCAAGGATTTCTCGAGATTCCAATACTGATGATTGCGCACTTGCGATTGCACCAATTTGGCTTGACCATGGCCTAGTTGCGAAATAATCATCACTCTCTTGTGCACTTACTTTTTCAGCGCTTCCCGTAATAATCACTTGACGTTCCATCGCATACCAAGGAAATAGAAGTGAAACCTTTGGATTTTCAGAGATTGCTTTTGCTTTGCGCGACAAGTAATTCGTAAAGAAGGTAAAGCCATCGACAGAAACATCTTTCAAGAGCACTGAACGGGATATCGGAGCGCCATCGGTGATTGTAGAAAGCACCATGGCATTTGCTTCGACCACCACAATATTTTCACTTGCCTGGGCCAACCATTTTTTGAATTGCTCGATTGGATCGCCGGCAATATCGCTCTCACTTAGGCCAGCCAGACCATAAGACAGACGCATGGCCCTGATGGTCTCTCGGTTGATTTCACTCATAGTTGTATCTAACTTCACTTTCGCCCCGCGTGCACATTTAGGATTTAACCTTTCCCGGGTTTGGTTTCACCCGTAAAAGTGTGGAGAATATGGGCAACTAATTGAAGGAGCCCGTCGTGCCAGATAGTTTCAAACCCGGTCTTGAAGGCGTCATTGCATTCGAATCAGAAATTGCCGAGCCGGATAAAGAAGGTAGCGCCCTTCGCTATCGCGGCGTTGATATTGAAGATCTAGTTGGCCGAGTAACTTTCGGAAATGTTTGGGGCTTATTAGTAGATAACGAATTTAATCCAGGACTTCCTGATGCAGAACCTTTCCCAATCCCAGTTCACTCTGGTGATGTTCGCGTCGATGTGCAATCTGCAATTGCGATGCTTGCGCCAGCTTGGGGATTCAAACCACTTTTAGATACAACAGATGATGAAGCGCGCGTACAACTTGCTCGCACATCCGTAATGGTTCTTTCCTATGTTGCGCAAGCAGCACGTGGAACTGCACCAGCAATTCCAGAATCAGAAGTTGATAAGGCACATACTGTTGTCGAGCGAATGATGATTCGCTGGCGCGGAGAACCTGATCCACTTCACGTTCGTGCTGTAGATGCTTACTTTGTTTCAGCAGCAGAACATGGAATGAATGCTTCAACATTTACTGCCCGCGTAATTGCATCAACTGGCGCAGATGTCGCTGCATCAATATCTGGTGCAATCGGCGCAATGTCAGGACCGCTACATGGTGGCGCACCTGCGCGTGTACTTAGCATGATTGAAGGCGTAGAAAAATCTGGAGATGCAACTGAATATGTAAAGGGCGTCCTAGATCGTAAAGAACGTTTGATGGGATTTGGTCACCGGGTATATCGCGCAGAAGATCCACGTGCGCGCACACTACGACGTATTGCAAAAGAGCTAAATGCTCCTCGTTATGAAGTTGCGCTAGCACTTGAAAAGGCTGCGCTAAAAGAACTTCATGAACGTCAACCAGATCGAGTTCTCGAAACTAACGTTGAATTCTGGGCCGCAATCGTTCTAGATTTCGCGCAAATTCCTTCACATATGTTTACCTCAATGTTTACCGCGGCACGCACCGCTGGTTGGTCGGCACATATTCTTGAACAGAAGCGCACTGGTCGAATCATTCGCCCATCAGCACGCTACGTTGGTCCAGCTCCACGTAAAGTTAGTGACGTTCAGGGCTGGGATGAGTCTGTCCACTCGCTCCACAACTAAACGCAATATCTTCTGGTTCAGAAGAGATCTGCGTCTAACTGATAACCCAGCACTTCTTGCTGCAATCGCAAATAGCGATGAACTTATTCCTATTTTCATCTTAGATGAAAAATTAATAAAGCAGAGCGGCAGTAAGCGCCTGGCTTATCTTGGTCAATCACTTCGCGCACTTGATGAATCACTAAATAACAAACTTCATGTACTGGTTGGCGATCAAGTTGATGTTCTGCAAAATTTGATTTCCAGATATGAGGTAAGTGAAGTTCACATCAGCCAAGAGTTTGAACCATATGGCGCTGCGCGTGATGCCAGAGTCGAAGCCGCAGGGATAAATTTAATTCGAACTGGAAGTCCCTATGCAGTTGCACCAGGACGAGTCTTAAAACCAAGTGAT
>CAIQHM010000010.1 GCA_903871555.1 uncultured Actinomycetes bacterium
CGTTGAAATGATTTTCGGCGAACCTCTTTATTACACAGGTGATACATCTGATTTGAAAGTACTTCGTGAAATAACAGATGAGATTATGCAGAAACTACAAGCGCTTTCTGGTCAAGAATATGTAGATATGTATGCTTCTGAGGCAAAGTTAATTCTAATTAAGCAACGTCGCGAAGAAGCTAAAGCAGCTAAAGAATTGCAGCAGGACGAAGATTAATTTAAATCTCTTTTAGAATATCTACTCGCTTATCGATGTACTTGCACTGTTCGCAGTTGGCTTTAGCCGCAGGAACTGGGCCAGTTATCATTTTAATAAAGTCAGTTAAGCGTGCGGTGATTAGCTCTGGACTGCGATCAGTAGGAAACCAATTACAGGAGAGTTCTAGGCCGAAATTTCCAGCTGAGTTTCCACGAACTTTTACTGGTGTCCAGACAAGCAGCCCAGCAGTCGAAACTTTAATTGGCGCATCTTTAGCTGGATTTTCAAGTGCAAAGGCATATGCCTCAAGTTGCACTGCATAAAACTTAGATTTGTCGCTCGGGTTGGCTTGGAATTTACAATCAACGATTCCAAAGGTGCCATCTGGGTGCTCCATCAATAAGTCATACTTCCCACGCACTGCAAATGGTGTTTCAACGCCATCAACGATAATTGGTTTAGATACAACCCATCCGGCATGCTTAAACACTTTGCCATCCGGCATATTTGTATTTAATTCAGTGGAAGTTTTTCCGATACATGAAAGCTCTTGCATCTCAGCAAGTTCACCAACAAGTGGCATGAACATCGGAGCCTTTACCTGGTGGTTGTAATAAAGCCATAAACAGCGATGACAGTTATCCCAACCAAAAGTTAAATCGCTGGGACTGATAAATGCTCGGGCATCTTTAGAGAGAGTTATAGGTTCCATAATTGTTCCTATTCTGGGCTATGGCACTGACAATGAATGTTTTATCGGCCGCGAATCGCGGTAAAAAGCGTAAAGAGTCCAAGGACAATCATCACAATTCCGCCAGTCATACGCATTCGCACCAAACGGTGGATCTCTGTGGCTAGCCAATTTCGAATCGTCCCGGCAAGAATTCCCCACCCACCATCAGAGAAGAAAGCAAAGATGGCAAAAATTGCGCCCATCAGAATTAATTGCGAAGTTACATTTCCTGCTTCGCGGTCTACAAATTGCGGCAAGATTGCAGCGAAGAAAACGATTCCCTTAGGGTTTAGAGCGCCAACCCAATAACCTTCGCGAATTGATTTCCACTTCGATGGTCGAACATCACCTTGATTAGTCATATCGCTGGCATGTATTTGGCTGTGCTTGATTGCCGTGAACCCGAGATAAATGAGATAACTTCCGCCCAAAACCTGGACGCTGGTAAATGCTAAATCTGACCTCTGAAGGATCGGTCCAAGACCAACAGCGACCACAACCGATAGCGAGAAGGCCCCCATAACGTTACCGGCGACAGTGGCAACGGCTGTAGCGCGGCCCCAGGCGATGGCTCGGGCGATTACGAAGAGAACTGATGGCCCAGGGGCCAAAATAATGATGATGGCCGCAATGCAGTATTCCCAGAGCCGCGATGGAACAACTACAAGTGAATTCATTGGATGAGCCTACCTGCGTGGGCGTTTCAACTTGCGTATCCTTGATATATCGGATTAACTATCGCCACGATATATCGAAAAGATATATAAGGGCAGGCGATCTAGGAAAGGGATGAACTTATGCGCTCACGTGTTGAAGCTCTGGAATTCGCTCTACTTGGTCTGCTCAGTCAGGGAAGTTTGCATGGATATGAACTCCGCAAACGTCTTATCACCACGTATGGACCTTTTCGGGCTCTCTCTTTCTCAGTCCTTTACCCCCAGCTTCGACGAATGTTAGAAGCGGGACTAATCGAGGAGACCAAGAGTTCGGCGTCACCTAAATCTCGGCGCTCGCGAATTGTTTATGCCATTTCAAAGAGTGGCAAGAAACGCTTTAGCGAGTTAACCGGGGGCGCTGGTCCAGATGATTGGGATGATGAGAATTTTGAAGTTCGCTTTGCATTTTTCAGCCCAACGCCACCAACAAATCGAGTGCAAATTCTTGAAGGTAGACATCGACGTCTACTAGAAAAAGCAGCGGCGCTTCGCAGTGAGATCTCCAAGGCCGCTCAGACTTCAGATGGCGCAGATAAATACTTAACCGAATGGCGTAGGCATTCATTGGAATCTATTGAACGAGAAATCTCTTGGTTAGAAGAGATGACCCAAAACGAAAAGGATGTTTAATTGAACAGTTCAACCAGTAAAGAAATTAGAGTCGCAATAGTTGGCGTCGGAAACTGCGCAAACTCACTTATTCAAGGTGTTACTTATTACAAAGATGCTGCAGCAGATGTAGAAATTCCTGGTCTAATGCATGCAGTTCTCGGTGGTTATCACATCAATAGTGTGAAATTTGTAGCTGCTTACGATGTGGATGCGAAAAAAGTTGGATTAGATCTTGCCGATGCAATTTGGGCGAGTGAGAACAACACAATTAAATTTGCCAAAGTTGAAAAGACTGGCATCACGGTCCAACGCGGACACACTCTCGATGGTCTGGGACGGTATTACAAAGAGACCATCACTGAAGCCACGCAAACCCCGGTGGATATCGTCGCAAATCTAAAGGCAGAAAAGGTTGATGTCTTGATTTGTTACCTGCCAGTTGGTTCAGAAGTCGCCGCAAAGTTCTATGCGCAATGCGCAATAGATGCCGGCGTAGCTTTCGTAAATGCCTTGCCAGTATTCATCGCTTCTGATCCAGTGTGGGCAGAGAAGTTCACAAAAGCCGGGGTCCCAATTGTTGGAGATGATATTAAATCTCAAGTCGGCGCGACCATCACTCACCGCATCATGGCCAAATTATTCCAAGATCGTGGCGTTCACTTAGATCGCACCTACCAACTAAACGTTGGCGGAAATATGGACTTTAAAAATATGCTCGAGCGCGATCGCTTGGAATCCAAAAAGATTTCCAAGACGCAATCCGTAACATCACAGCTCGATCATGATCTAGGTGCGAAGAATGTTCATATCGGACCATCTGATTACATTCCTTGGTTAGATGATCGCAAGTGGGCTTATGTGCGACTTGAAGGGCGAGCCTTCGGTGATGTTCCACTGAATCTTGAATACAAACTTGAAGTTTGGGATTCACCAAACTCTGCTGGTGTAATTATCGATGCACTACGTTGCGCAAAAATTGCCCTTGATCGCGGAATTGGCGGTCCGCTACTTTCGCCATCAAGTTACTTTATGAAATCTCCACCAGTTCAATACACTGATGAGCAAGCGCAAAATCGTGTAGCAGAATTTATTGGCGGCTCGATCGAACGCTAATATCGCAACATATTTAAACTAAAAGGCCCCGTTCTCTTTCGAGTTCGGGGCCTTCCCTCACGGAGAGATGAGGTCTCTGTTGGGGTTTCTAGCTAGATATTTAGATAACTGAATCAGTGTCGACTCTGCGAAGATGTGCGAAGCCAAGCAGTGCCAAGATCAAGAAGATTAATCCACCAGCAAAAGTCACATAACTTGCAACAATTGCGATGTCACCGAGCATTCCAAATGCGTATGCATTTAGAAGCATTCCTCGAAGCGCTTGTCCCTTGAATACAGTTTCAACAGTTGCTGCAGCTTGCTTAGCTTTGCCTTGCAATTCAACGTTTGTTGGATCAGCTGCAAGAGCACCTGCTGCTACGCGATTCTCAGTAGATGCAGCTGCGTATGTAGGCATTGCAGCTAAGTGGAAACCGATGTAGTGATCGGCATACATCTGTGCTTGCTTTCCAGTTGTCATAACTACATTCGCATTATCTGCAAAGAATTTCTTAACATCGGCAGTTGCTTTTGGATCGCCGTTATCTGCAGGAATTGTGATTGCTTGTGGTTTTAATTGTGTAGCAACTTGATCAGCAGCGAAATTTCCGCCGAACTGCAAGATGCCACCAAGGATAATTAAGAATCCTGCAAGAAGTAGACCAATAACGCTCGCGATTTTATCGAAGGATTTTCTATTCATTTTCTTCTCTTTCTATTCTCCCCGGAAAATTTAGATATGAGACCTGGAGCAGTTTCACATCGCCATTAGTTTGGAGTATCAGAAAGGGTCCTGCTAAAGAAAGTGCAAGTGCTAGCCCCATACAAAAAACTGTGAGTGCTGGCCCTTGAGAGAAAAAAACTATTTACTAATCTTATTAGTCTTATTAGTCTTATTAGTCGAGGTGCTTGTCGCAATACTTCTTGCCATCGGGTCCGACCTTGCTATGAGAGCAATCAATACTTAACTTATCGAAAGATCCATCACCAAAATGCGCGCGGTATGCCAGAGCAAGAAGTACGCGGATATTTGTGTCGCCATCTGATTTGATCCCAAATGCTCGAGCCATTCTCGAGACTGTATTTTCAATAACCTTCTCGCTATGTGCGGTTGCTCGCGCAACAGCGGCATTGGAAAGCCCATCACATAGGTGTTCAGCAACTAAATGTTCGAAGGGCGTGAGCTCGCGCGTCATGATTCTGATATCCATATTTAGATTACCGAAGTCCTCTCCGACTTTTGGAATGCTCTAGGAATTCCTCATTGTCCACCATAAACTCTGTATATGAGCAATATTTTAGCCAATAAAATCGGGCAGGTTTTACAACTGACCTTAAATCGCCCCGAGAAGAAGAATGCTCTTACCCCAGCCATGTATTCAGAGCTCTCTAAAGCGCTAATAGAGGCCAAGGGCGATTTTGATATCAGAGTAGTTGTCATTACAGGATCTGGCAGCGCGTTTACTGGCGGCAACGATATTTTGGATTTCTTAAACACTCCACCAACCGGCCCCGATTCTCCGGTGATGCAATTCTTGGCAGTTATCCACGATTTCCCAAAACCACTTATCGCTGCGGTCCATGGAAATGCAGTGGGCATTGGAACAACAATGCTCATGCACTGTGATTTAGTTTATGCAACCGCTGATGCAAAACTGTCGATGCCCTTTGTTTCACTCGGCTTAGTTCCTGAGGCAGGATCCTCGCTCTTGTTTCCAAGACTAGTAGGACACGCAATTGCCTCCGAGATATTCTTAACTGGTCGCGATTTTTCTGGTACAGAGGCTCATCAAATGCGGTTAGTAAATGAAATTGTTTCTGATCCACTTACAAGAGCTATGGAGGTCGCCGCGGTTATTGCAGAGCAACCACCAACATCTGTTATTAATACAAAGGCGCTGCTCAAGAGCGGCCACCATCAAGCAGTTGCAATGGTGATGGAAGCCGAAGGCGAACTTTTTAGAATCGCGCTTGAATCAGATGAAGCCCAGATTGCATTTATGAAATTTCTCGAGAAGAAAAATAAGGGGTAATCAATAATGTCACTGGCCGGAAAGCGAATATTTATTACAGGTGGTTCGCGTGGCATTGGACTGGCAATTGCCTTACGAGCCGCCGCTGATGGGGCGAGCATTGCGCTTGCGGCAAAAACTGTAGATGAGAATCCTAAACTTCCGGGAACAATATTTACCGCTGCTAAAGAGATAGAGGCCGCGGGCGGAATTGCACTTCCGATGCAGTGCGATATCCGCGACGAAGATGCGATTGCTGCTGCAGTAGATAAAGCAGCATCACAATTTGGTGGCTTAGATATTCTCATCAACAATGCCAGCGCGATAAATTTAACGCCAACTGAAAAGACCCCAGCAAAGCGCTTTGATTTAATGTTCGATGTAAATGTGAGAGGAACATTCCTGACTTCCCAGGCCGTGATTCCTTATCTTCGTGAGAGCGCTAAGGCTGATCGAAATCCACATATCCTCACGCTTTCACCACCACTTTCGATGAAGGCGAAATGGTTTAAAAACCATGTCGCGTACACAATGTCGAAATACGGGATGAGTATGTGTGTGCTTGGAATGGCAGAAGAATTCAAGAGAGATGGCATTGGCGTAAATGCACTCTGGCCAAGGACTGCTATTGATACTGCAGCGCTACAAATGATTCCTGGTGTTGATACTGATTTCTGTAGGAAACCTGAAATTTTGTCTGATACCGCTTACCTAATCTTGAATCGTGATGCTAAGACAACTACCGGCAATTTCTTTGTCGATGATGAAGTCCTAGCATCCGAAGGAATAACTGACCTCGAGAAGTATTCAGTCAAACCTGGCACAACTGATTTCTTGCTCGATTTCTTCTTGGACTAGTGCATTGCTCCAACTTCACTTTCTACAAGTGAATCTTTACCAACATTTAACGCAATAAAGCTAACAAATGCGGCAAGGAGTAAGAAGCCAGCTCCGAACCTAAATGCTGTGCTAAAGCCATGGACTTGGGCAAATACTTGAACCTTGTCGCCAAGTTCTGTATGGCCCTTTGCAAATGTGGCGGCAGATGAGATTGCAACGGTATTTAAAAGCGCTGCGCCCAAAGATCCACCAATTTGCTGGCTGGTATTTAGAACCGCACCGGCAACTCCAGCATCGTGCTCGCCAGCATTATGGAGACCAGTGGATGCACTTGGTATGAAGAAGAGCGCCATGCCGCTAGACATAATTATTAGCGCCGGCAAGATATCTTTTGCATAAGTTGAAGTTGGTGTGATTTGTGAGAGAAGCAAGAGCCCCAAAGATGCAGCGACTAAGCCTGTAACCATCAATGGCTTTGGTCCAGTGCGGGGGAGAAGTTGCGATGCTACGCCGGCAAAAATTATTACTCCGGCAGAAAATGGCAAGAAAGCAAAACCAGATCTAAGTGATGAGTAGTGCAAGAAACTCTGGAGATAAATACTTAGAAATAGGAACATTGCGAAGAGGCCGGTTCCGACAAGTAGCGAAGCCAAATAGGAACCACCACGATTTCGTTCAGTTAAAACACGGAGTGGAAGTAATGGATTTGGAACCATCTTTTCAATAACAAAGAATGCGATTAAAAATGCACCAGCGATAAGGAAGAATTTGTAGGTGCCAAAATTTCCCCAACCCTTACTTGCTGCCTGACTAAAGCCATATACGAGTGAGACCAGGCCAAGAGTTACGGTTGCGGCTCCCGGTATGTCATAAGTCTTATCGCCACTTGCTTTTGATTCGTGAATAAAGGGAATGGCCAGTGCAACTGCAACTAAAGCGATTGGTACGTTAACGCCTAAGCACCAACGCCAGTTTGCATATTCAGTGAGTACTCCACCGAGAATTAAACCGATTGCTGCGCCGCCACCTGAAATCGCGCCATAAACTCCGAAGGCCCGGGCGCGTTCTTTAGGAATTGTGAAAGTCACATTGATTAAGGCAAGTGCTGCTGGCGCTAGTAGCGCCGCAAATGCACCTTGAAGGGCACGCGCACCAAATAACAAACCTTGAGTCGAAGCTATTCCGCCAAGACCTGAAGCGGCTGCAAAACCAATAAGTCCCACAATAAAGATTTTCTTACGGCCGACATAATCCGAGATTCGGCCACCCAGTAATAACAAACTTCCGAAAGCAAGTGAATATGCAGTTACAACCCATTGTCTATTTGCATCTGAAATATGCAGATCAATTTGAGCACTTGGAAGTGCGATATTTACGATTGATGCATCGAGAACTACCATCAAGGAAGCAATTGCAATTACAAAAAGTGCACGCCATCTATTCGGATCAAGCCCATTCTTATCAAGTTCAATTGTCGTTTTTGACATGACTTCTCCCTCTGCATTGCCCTCGGATTTAGCCAGAATTATTTCGTAATTTGCTTCTGATGTCGCATTGAACACACATTCGAAGATGAATTGTGAGTGAAGTAACTTAAATCAAAGGCTAAATATTTAAGAAATCCTGAGTTAGAGATTTGCGATCAATATGCATAATTTTGTGATTGGCGACTTGGATCCAATCGCTCTGATTCCATCCGGAAGAGGCGACCAGTATTCCATTCTCATCCTTGCGATAGAAGAGATCGTAATAATCTGCTTGCTCACCTTCAGGTCTCTTATCTTGGTTGTGCTCGCTGATAATGACATAACTTTCTGGCGTCAAAATCATGGCGTTTATAGAAGAGTATTTGCAATTTTCCTTAAGCAACTTAACGCCTTCGGTGATACCTGGGATCAAACCTAACTTTCGAATTTGAGTAATTAATAGATAAAAATATTTCTCGCTATCGGTATTTCCGCGCATTATTGGAAATAGATCTGGATCAATGAATTTATCCATCGAATCTAGGGGAGTAATTCCACCATTGTGTATAAATGAAATATTTTCGAATTCGAATGGGTGGGTATTTCCTTCGATAACCGCTAAGCCAGATGTCGCCCAACGAAGA
>CAIQHM010000011.1 GCA_903871555.1 uncultured Actinomycetes bacterium
AGCGAATCATTTAACTTTGGTGATTTCCAAGCAACAAGCGCTGCTACAAATGAAATTAAATTAAAGAGTATTAGATCCGGAACAATCGAAGGCAAATGAAAAGCCACCCGAATAATCAGGTGGCCAATCAATAAGAGAAAAACTCCTACTCTCGCCATCTAACGAGCGTAGAGGTAAAACTGGGTCTTACTTACAGGCTATTACGATGCTTGCCTTTGCTGAGGCTAGATCGTTAGCTGTCTTTGCAGCTCCATCTGTTGCCTCTTTGATTTGAGCATCAAGCTTTACGATATTTGCTTGCTGATCAATAATTCTCTGCTTATTTCGGGTGATTCCATCTTGAACGGTTGTTACCGTCTTCTTATCCGCGTCAGTACCGGAAGTCATAACATTTGGGTTTTTAGCAAGATATGAGGCTAAGTGCGATGACCAAGTATCAACATTCTTCTGCGCCGCAGCGATTAGGCGTGTGCTTGTCGCCTTTAAGCGAGTTGCGCTGCTGATTCGGCTTTCAAAAGAACTTGATACTGCTGTTGAAAGTGATTTAGCACTTAAATAGCTCGCATTTGCATCTATGCAAGGCTTTGATACCCAAACTAATTTTGTCGATGTGCCAGCTGGATTTTTTGCGCAAGTGTAAGAAAGTTTTCCGATTGTTGTTTTTGCCTTAGCAGGCGAACAAGCCTTGTATGCCACAGCTGCCGATGCGCTTGAAATACCAACAAACGATCCTGCTAGAACTAGAACTGCGATTGATAGTGCTGAAATTCTCTTAGACACTTTAACCTCCACAAAAATTACAAAGGCCACAATCTGATGCGGCTCGAATGCTGTAATTCTAGCGATGCAGCCGCTATTTACTAGGGAGGATATGGATGGGTTGCGGTGAAAATACTGTGAATTTTAGATTTATTTTGAGGTGGTGTTAACGCTGCCGCGCACGAACTTTGATACCCAGCTTGCGTACCAGCGGACGCGGACCAAATCTTGCGATTGTGCTTAGGGTCTTATATTGCCAACCTGGAATACAAATCGCCTTACCTGCCATCGCTGCTTGCCAAGATTTTGCAACAACCTGATCTGCTTCTAACCACATGAAGTTAGGAAGACCAGACATTTTCATCTTTCCGCGTTGGTGAAATTCAGTATGAGTAAAGCCGGGGCAGAGCGCACTAATTTTTAGATTTGTTTTCGAAAGCTCGGTATGAAGTGATTCAGTGTGTACCGTTAAATAAGATTTTGCCGCGCTGTAGGTGCCGCCGGCGATAAAACTTGCAACACTTGAAACATTAATAATTGTGCCAGAATCTCGCGCCAACATTTGTGGCAGCACTGCATGCATAAGTTGCATCGGGGCTTTAGCCAATACATCAATTAAGAGAATCTCATCAGCAATATTGCTTCTTAGAAAACTATCTTTAATTCCAAAGCCCGCATTGTTAATTAATACATCGATGGGTTTCTTGGGATTCTCTAGACGTTTTTCAACTTTAGCTAATTGCGCAGGCACCGATAAATCAGCCTGCAAGACTTCCACTTCAATTTTATACTTTTTCGAAAGTGAATCGGCCCGCTCTTGTAGCCGCTTTTTATCGCGGGCTACAAGAACTAAGTCATAACCTTTTGCTGCAAGCAATCTGGTGAATGATTCACCGATCCCAGCGGTAGCACCTGTTACCAGCGCAGTTGTCATACCTTATTTTACAATCCCATCAGTTGATTCATCACGGATATGCCATGAAGTTCCATACTCTTCAAGCTTTGCAAGAAATGGTTTCGCATCAAACCACTCAGGACCATTTACGCCAGCTTCTGGTTTCCAGATTCCTTCATGAATGAGTTCCATCGCAATAACAGGATTGATAGCGGTCTGCCATACAACAGCTTGATCGCCATAATTTTCCATAGACCAGGCGTTATCAATTACGTTATAGAGATACACCGCTTTTGGTTCGCCTTTCTTATCTAAACCTTTCACAAGTGAACCAGCACAAGTCTTTCCAGTCATGCGTGAACCAAGTGTTGCTGGATCTGGAAGTGACGCCGCTAATAAATCACGCGGTGAAACTTGAATACCTTGAACATCTACAGTTTCAGTACGATCCATGCCAAGCATATGAATTGTTTTTAATATCGAAATAAATTGGGCACCAAGTCCATATTTAAAGTTAACTTTCTTGGCTTCAATTTTCTGCGGAATCAGAACAACTTCTTCGTGCTCAACATTTACACATTCAACCGGTCCGATGCCTTCTGGGAAATCAAAGACTTCAAGCTCTGAGAATGGTTCAGTTGTGTACCAACCACGGCCATCTTCCCAAACGAGTGGCGGATTTAAACACTCTTCGATAGTTGTCCAGATAGAGAATGATGGGGCGAATTCGTACCCTTCAACTACCAAGTTTGAACCATCTATAACAGTTACAGAATCAATTCTTGAAAATAATTCATCACTTGCATATTTCGCGAAGATATCGCTTAATCCAGGTTCAACTCCCATACCAATAAGGGAATAGATGCCGCGTTCGCTCCAGTTCCAGTCACGGGCAAATTGTTCGTCGCCACATTTCACACCGGTTTCGGTATACGGATAATGCGGGTGCGGCCTCGATAATGACATTGCCATATCTAAATAATTCTTATTTTCAATTTCGCAAGCAAGAAATATCGGCATTACGAAACGCGGATCAACTGCGTTAATCACTATGTCGGGATCTGCCTTACGAATTAATTCGCGGATATCTTCAAGTTCTGCTGCATTAACCATGGCGGCTGAGAATCGGGGATCTTTCAAACGGTTTACGGCATCTTCAGCGCGCGACAAATTGCGGTCTGCGATAACCATCTCTGTTATGAATGAACGACGAGAAGCAATATTTCCTATTGCTCTACCAACTCCACCGGCGCCTATTACAAGGGCCTTCATTAAAACCAACTCCAAACGAGTATTTTGCGATTTTAATGAGCCTAGCCCAGCTAGTTAGAAGTGCGCAACCTTTAATAGAATTAAGTAAACTTACTTTCGATAAAAGTCTAATAAATTTTTATTTATAAGTCCTAGTAGCTCAGTGGATAGAGCAACCGCCTCCTAAGCGGTAGGTCGCAGGTTCAACTCCCGCCTAGGACACCAGTTAGAAGTTAATTTTTAATTATGAAATACGACGGTTTTATCGCCAACAATAAAGATGCGATCTTCGGCGAAATCACGAACCGCACGAGATAAGACTCGACGTTCGATATCGCGACCAGTTGCAATTAAATCTTCAGGTGTCGAAGCATGAGTTACATGCGCAACATCTTGATCAATGATTGGTCCTTCATCTAAATCAGGTGTAACAAAGTGCGCGGTTGCACCGATGATTTTTACGCCCCGGGCATGTGCTTGGTGATAAGGCTTAGCGCCTTTAAATCCAGGTAAGAACGAGTGATGGATATTTATAATTCGGCCAAACATATTTTGGCAGAACTCTTTGCTAAGAATCTGCATGTAACGAGCCAGAACAACTAGATCTATTTCAAGTTCGGCGACAAACTTAACAATTTCTGCTTCTGCTTCTGACTTAGTTAATTTACTTTGATCGATAAATTTAATTCCGTGTGATTCAACAAGACCCTTTAGATCACTGTGATTAGAGATCACAGCTGGGATTTCGATTGGAAGTTCACCGAGTTCTTGAAGATAGAGCAAGTCGCGCAAGCAATGGGATTCCTTAGTTACAAGTATCAGCGCTTTCTTCTGTTTAGCAACCGAGCGAAGTAAAAGTTTTGGTTTAAATTGAGCAAGACCATTTTCTAGAATTTCGCGAACTTTTACTAAATCAAGTTCACTTTCAAAACGAGTACGCATTACAAAATCTTGGGTTATGGGATCAGTAAATTGTTGGTTTTCAATAATATTTCCCTGAGCGCCAAGAACTGCAGTGGTCATCGCATGCACGATGCCCGGTTGGTCCTTGCATTGCAAAGTGACTATGAGATCCATTGTTGAAGTTTAATGGTTAATTGTGAAACGCTTTAACGCTTTTGGTGCCCACCAATTGCGTTCACCAAATAAGCGCATAAGTGCAGGAACAAGCAGGGCTCGAACTAGGGTTGCATCAAGAAGAATTGCGAAGGCAACACCAAATCCCATTGTCTTAATCGATGTGACGCCGCTTGTAACAAAGATTGCGAAGACAACGGAGAGAATCACTGCGGCTGCAGTAATTATGCGAGCAGATTTCTGAAGCCCAAGTGCTACCGATTCAATATTGGAATGGCCAGCATCATGCTCTTCTTTAATGCGTGAGAGCAAGAAGACTTCGTAGTCCATGGATAATCCGAATGCGACAACAGCAATCAAGATCACCATTGAGGTATCAATGGTGCCGGTATTAGTAAAGGATCCGACAAGCCAATTGAGATGACCACCGATAAAGATCCAAGAAAGCACACCCAGGGTTGCTGATAATGAAAGTAAATTCAAGATTACTGCTTTGATCGGCAGAATTATTGAACCAGTGAACATAAAGAGAAGAATTAAGGTTCCGATTGCAATCCAGAGAAGTGCGAAAGGCAATTTTTTAGCGATACCAATTTGGCTATCCGCATAGTCTGCAGCTATTCCACCTACGAGAGTTCCTTCTGGAACTTTTAGTGCACGTATTTCTTTAATCATTTTTTCTGCTGCAGGCGAGCGAGAACCCATGCTGTGTATTGCGGCAATGCGAATATCTGTTCCGGCAGTTTCTGGTGCACCAACCGAAACCACACCAGGAACATTTGCAAGGTTACTTACAAAGTTATTCACCTCAACCAATTTATTTGCACCATTTGGAATAATAATTTCAATCGGATTTCCTTGTTGTCCAGGGAATTTATTCAAGCCAACCTGGGCGGCGATCGCAGCTTTATTCGATGCAGGAAGAACTCGGGTATCAACTTGCGAAAAGACAATGTCTTTTAGAGGAGCCGCGAGTGTTCCAAGAACTAATAGCGATAGGACTACAACTGCAACGGGGCGCTTCATAACAAAGCGCGCAGTATGTGCCCAACGGCCATCTTCTTTTGGTGTGATCGCACTCTTTCGAACAACAAACTTATCTATTTTTGTTCCGAGTAAAGCAAGGATTGCTGGAAGCGGAATCAAAGCCCCAATAATCGCAACCGCAACAACAGAGACGCCGGCATAACCAAATGATTTCAGGAACATTTGTGGGAAGAACATAAGTGCCGCAAGGCTGATCATCACAGTGATGCCTGAGAAGAAAACAGTCTTACCGGCAGTCTTAACCGTTTGTGCAACTGATTCTTCAACGCTCTTGCCTGCGTGAAGTTCCTCGCGGAAGCGATTGACCATTAATAAGGAGTAATCAATTCCAAGTCCCATTCCCATACCGGTCACCAAGTTAAGGGCAAAGATACTTACGCCGGTAAACAAACTAATTAAATAGAGAATTAAGAATGCGCCAAGGATTGCACTTACCCCAACCACTACAGGCATTGCTGATGCAATCAAACCACCGAAGACAAAGAGCAAGAAGATAAAAGTAAGTGGAATCGAAATTGATTCAGCGAGGGCTAAGTCTCCCGAAATCTTGTTATTAACTGCATGATTAAATGTAGAGAAACCACCAACATAAATTCGGAGGTTTCCAATTTTCTTGTCATATTTCTCTTGCAGCTTTCCTGCAAGGCCACTTAAGAGAGTCGGATCAGATTTATGACCATAGATGAAAAGGTATGCAGCGCTTCCATCTGCGCTCATTAATTGTTTAGCACCGCCCGCGCTCCAATATGAAAGAGTCTTTGCAATCTCGGGCATGGCACGAAGGTCTGCTTCTATAGGTGCAACTTCAGCGGCAACTGCAGGATCAGAAACACTCTTGCCAGCATCGATAATGAAAATGATTGCAGGGTCTTTAACTTTGAAGGTATCGGTTAAATATGTAGCAGCTTTCCATGAGTCACTCTTTGGATCGGAGTAACCACCACCTTCAAGTCTGGCAAAAACTAAGGAGCCAATAACTCCTGCTGCTATGACTGCAACGATAAAGCCAGCTAAAACCGATTTACGACGTCTTACTAGAACGTGACCTAACTTCTCAAACATCTTTACTTTTCTCCCTATTTGGTGATTACTATTGTGTTATGAGCGATCCGAAAATTTTGCCGAAGGTGACGCAAGATGAAATTGATCCGCGCGAAGATGAAGATTCAAAGCGTGACGCTGAAATCCAAGGCGATCGACCACCGCATCACGGCTAATCATTTTTAGGCGCCGGTGTTGCAGGTTTTACAGCAGCTGGTGTTACAGCAGCCGGTGATGCAGGCTTTGTAGAAGTTCGGGAATCATTCTTGTAAAACCCAGTTCCTTTAAAGACAACTCCAACATTTGAATAAACCTTTTGAATAGCGCCTTTGCACTCTGGGCATTGGGTAAGGGCGTCATCGCTAAAGGATTGAAAAGCCTCGAATTCATGGCCGCAATCAGTGCAGGCATATTCATATGTAGGCATGGGCGCTATTGTAAAGAAGTGAGAGAATTACATCTAATTGAGAATCAATATGATCCCATTAGGGGGCAGTTATGAAGGCAGTGCGGGTGGCTCGCCCCTTAATTTTGGCGGCTCTAATAGTTTTCTCAACTTTTTCAACCTCTGCCTATGCAAATAACATCACAGCCTCGGTCCCGCAAGCAGGTTCAGTCTTAACTGCATCGCCAAATTCAATTTCTATTTCAACGGCCGGAGTTCTTTCAGAACAAGGAAGTTTGATTGTTGTGAATGACCCAAATGGTGTTGCTGTTGATGATGGGTCTATAACGATTAATGGAAATAGCGCTGAAGTTGGCTTAACAGAATTAACTAAGACCGGTGTTTACACAGTTAATTACACCTTGCTTTCCGACACCGAAGATCCATTGACGGGTTCATACACTTTTATGTTTAATGCACCTTCAAGTATTGGAACCCCAACTCCGGAACCAACGACAACAACAAATCAAATTGATAAGAATTTAAATGGTGGATCAAATGCTTTTGTTTATACCTTACTGGCCCTAGCAGGCTTTGTTTTTATATTTCTAATTTGGTATGCCAAGCAGAGTTTTGGTGGCACAAAAAAATCAAAGCGTAATTAACAGAATTTTGGGTTATGTTTTTCTCTGTTGATGCGCACGTTCAAAGTTCTGGCGGGGTAATCGGTTTTCTAACTCCATTGGTTAAAGATTTACAAATTCTCTCAGCGGTAACACTCATTGGCTTGCTCCTTGGAATTGGATTTCTAATTCGCGAGGAACACTCTAAATTATTACCTGAAGGAATTCGGATTCGAAATCTTGCAGTAATACCTGCCGCAGCTTGGTTGATGGCCAGCCTCGGTGCGCTCTTTGTTGAAGTTGCAAATTTGTTATCAACTTCAATTGCAGAATCTTTTGATCCAGTTGTTATCAAATCCTTCATCTCACAAACTGCACTTGGAAAGAGTTTTGCAATAAATATCCTTTCCGCTGCAATTGTCTTAGTGCTGGTACCAAGAATTAAACGAACAACCGGTTCGATTTTTGCACTTGCCATAACTTTTATCGGCCTACTTGCTCCAGTTTTTCAGAGCCACTCAAGTAGTTCTGGAAATCATGGTTTAGCAATTGGTTCACTTTTGATTCACGTCATCTTTATCTCACTTTGGGTTGGTGGAATCATTGTTTTGATTCTTATTTCCCCCGCAGAA
>CAIQHM010000012.1 GCA_903871555.1 uncultured Actinomycetes bacterium
GGATTGCCCAGATCTGGCTCAACTTTCGTAAGGCTTATCCATGGACTCAGATTGCCGTCGCCAAAACTTTGGTTCGTCTAAAAGCAGTGGCTGAAGGAAAATAGATTCCGCGTATCAGGTAGGAATTACCTGATGGTTTACAGCAGTAATTCGCTGTGGCGGTAAGTACATTTTCAATTTGGTTTATAGGGCAATTCGTCTCTTAAAGTAGAATTTCGCTATGTCCAAAACGCAAGTGAATGCGCATTTACGTAAGTTTGCGCCCGACCAGAGAAGGATTTTGGTAGAGCTACGTGATCACATAGCTTCTAAGCTTCCAACATCGGAACAGGCTATTAAATATGGCATTCCGACATTTCTGATTGAAGGAGTGCCTATTATTGGGTTTGATGGCTATAAAAACCACAACAGCATTTTTCCTTATAGCGGTTCATTTAATCCTAGGCTCAAGAAAGATCTTGAGAAGTATGAACAAACAAAAGGTTCAATTCATTTTGAGGTAGGCAAAAGTATTCCAAAGCCACTGATTAATAAGATCCTTAATGAGAAGATTAAGTTGATTAATGCTTCGTATCCGAAAAAAACAGGTGAGTACCTTGTGTTCTATCCAAATGGCGTTTTGAAAGCCAAAGGAAAGTACAAGAACGAGAAACTTCATGGGGATTGGAAGTGGTTTCGCAAAACCGGTGTGATCATGAGGTCTGGAAGTTTTAAAAATGGCGAACAGGTTGGAATTTGGATTACATATGATGTAAAAGGGAAAGTTTATAAAAAGACTCAGATGCTAGGTTCCTAGGGCTAATCTTCATCAATTAGGCCGATAAACTAACAACATGAGCGAATTACCTCCCTGCCCTGAATGTAAATCAGAATATTCATACGAGATGGGCGCATTGCTTGTTTGTCCTGAATGCGCGCACGAATGGAATCCAATGGAAGAAGCTGGTGATTCTGCGCGAGTAATAAAAGATTCTTCGGGCAATGTGTTGGTAGCTGGCGATGATGTAACAATTGTTAAAGATATGAAGGTAAAGGGAAGTTCCAATACCCTTAAGGTCGGAACAAAGGTGCGCAATATTCGCTTAGTTGATGGGCCTGGCGATCATGACATCGAAGCGAAAGTTGATGGGTTTGGTCCAATGAATCTAAAATCGAGCATTGTTAGAAAGGCTTAGATCATGGACTTACTTGAAGCAATCGAAAGTTATAGAGAAGCCACAGAAGAATTTGCGGCGCTTGCTAAAGATTTAACAACAGCTCAATTGGATAAACCTCAAAATAATGGTTGGACTGCCAGACAAGTTATTCATCATGTTGCAGACAGTGAAGCCCAGTCATATGCAAGATTGCGGCGATTGATTGCCCAACCCGGCACTGAAATTCAAGGGTACGACGAAGGGGCTTGGGGAGAGGATGAAACTTTAGGTTATAAAGAATTGCCAATCGAAAGTTCGCTTGCAGTATTTCGAGCAGTGCGTGCGTCTTCTTTAGAAATATTAAAGAGAGTTACCGTAGAACAACTTGCGAATTCTGGCACCCACAGCGAGTCTGGTGAATACACCCTAAGAAATTGGCTTGAAAGTTATGTAAAACATCCATCAGAACATGCCGCACAGATTCGTTCTGGTTTATAAAAGTTAACAAATAGATTGGAAGAAAATTAAGTTATGAGTAAGAAATTCATGATCTTCGTCATTGATGATCGCTCTGGTTCAGAAATTAGCTTTTGAGGCATCTAAGGCTTGCAATAGAAAAGTTGAATTCCGTCCGCTTCACTGACTTTTATTTTAGTTTATTGCGACCAAATCGCGTCATGAACATATTGGGCTAAACCCCTTACTCGGCCGTCATAATATTCTTTGAAGCGCTTGTCCGAGATATACATAATCGCCAACTGTTTCTGCATTTCAACTGAACAGTCATAAAACCATTTTGAAATTGCTTCCCGATGGGCCACTACAGCTTCTTTAGCTTTGGCCGAGTCGATTGGAAGGCTGTTCCCAAATGCGTAAACAAAAAGTTCGGTTGCTGCTTCCTGATCTATTTTAGCCGCGGCAAAATCCGCCTTTGAATATTTAGAGGTTCTTGAGGTTGACTGTTTGTAGGCGTCGGTATCGCCCCAACGACTTCGAACCTCTTCCTCAAAATCGCTCATTAACTTAGGCTATCCGGATAAAGATGAATTAATTGAAGAAGGCGATTATCGCGCCAGCAATTGTCAGATTAATTGCATCATTTGCAGTTTCGATTAGCCAAACTTTGAAATTTTCACCACCAAATAATCTGTGTGAAAGTGAAGCAAACATCGCGATACCAACTCCAAGAGCGAAGCCAACACCGGCGCCATCTGAAATTCCGATATCAGTGTGTTTTCCAAGAGAATTGATGATTAAGCCGAGTGTGAGTGTTTGAATCAGTACCCCAACGATGGTTCCACCGAAGAGGATTACTGGCTTATTTTGATTGGCGTTTAGCTGTCCGGAGGCAATCCCGCGGGCCTTCATCCAGATTGGATAGAAAGTTTTTGGCCCGAACCAGATTCCGCCACTGATGAATGAAACAATGAAGGCAACGAGTATGCCGATGAAGTTAAGGCCTGAAAATGTCATGCCGGAATTTTAGAGTATCCGGCACGACAAGTCGTTTAATTGCGCCTTAGTGTCAAAGGATTGCTTCCGTTATTTGCTAGTAATTACCACCTTAAGAGCCTTAGTTTCTGCGGCTCTCCCGAAGGTTTCATAAGCATCGATGAATTGATCGAAGGTAAAGAAGTGTGTGGCAAATTTCTCGGCCCTTATCTTCTTACCAACAACCAACTTAAGCAATAGGGGAGTTGTGTTTGTGTTTACAAGACCCATAGAGATTGAAATGTTTTGAATCCAGAGGTTCTGTAATTCAAGTGAAACTGGCTTGCCGTGAACTCCGACGTTTGCAACGTGTCCGCCGGGGCGAACAATTTGAGTTGCCATTTCGAAGGTAAGTGGGACTCCCACTGCTTCAATTGCAACATCAACGCCAGCGCCATCTGTCATAGCCATGACTTCTTCTTTCCATTTATCTTGACCTGACACCACAGTGTCGGTTGCACCAAATTCGCGTGATTTTTCTAAGCGATTGGTATCGAGATCAATTGCGATAACGCGGGCTGCGCCATATAGCGAAGCTGTAACAATCGCAGCTAGTCCGACTGGGCCAGTACCGATTACAGCAACAACATCACCAGGCTTAACAGCGCCATATTGGATTCCCATTTCAAATCCTGTTGGCAAGATATCTGAAAGCATTACAGCTTCAATATCTGTTGTACCAACTGGCATTTTATGAAGTGAATTATCTGCATAAGGTATGCGCACATATTCGGCTTGGGTTCCATCGATTAGGTGGCCAAGTACCCAACCTAAACCTGAAACTCCTTCCTCGCCAAGGCAATGTGAATACAAACCATTCTTGCAATTGATGCATGCTCCGCAAGATTTAATGCAAGAGATAATTACGCGATCACCAACTTTGAAATTAGAAACTGATGAACCAACTTCAGTAATTGTTCCAACACCTTCGTGACCAAGGATGCGTCCAACTGTAACTGCAGGAACGTCTCCTTTGAGGATGTGTAAGTCGGTTCCACAAATCGTTGTGGTCTCAACTTTTATGATTACATCAGTAGGTTTTTCAAGCTTTGGATTTGGAACTTCTTTCCAATCTTTCAAGCCAGGACCGCCATAAACAAGGGCCTTCATTTTTTACTCGATTCTTAAAGTGCAACGATTTCATCTGCGATCTGCATAATGTTTGTTGCGCTTTCATCATCCTCGTATTGACGCTGTCGGCAACTTGAAAAGTGCTATTTCTATGCTTTTGAGTGCTACCCCCACGTATTTACAGAGCCTTTTATTCGGCTGTGATTCAGGCAATAGCTTCGATAGTGATAGCCCTCGCAAATTCGCGAAATTAATTATTTGCAGACGCAAAGATTCACCTATATCGGAAATACATCACACGGAGATGAAGGAGAAAAAGAAATGATTTCACTTAAGAGAAAGTCAATTGCAATTGTTGTTGCGATCGGACTTGCGACTTCGTTTACATCAGCAGCAAGTGCAGCAACAAAAACAATTACATGTTACAAAGGAACTACAGTTAAAAAAGTTACTGCTGCTAAACCAAAATGCCCAGCGGGATATACAACGACTAAACCTGTTGCTGCAAAAGCAGGTGCAGGTGCAGTTGCATTTAATGCAACTTATAAGGGCAACATGGCGATTGTCTGGAGTGACACAAGTGTTCAAGCCCCAACCATTACAGCAACCGGGACAGGTTCGAATATGGGGCTTACAAGCATGACTGGAAAGGGTTCATCTGCTCCTCAAGCACAATGCAATCCATTCCAGGGAAGTGGCGTATTAAGTGGTGGCGGAAATACTTTAAACGTCGAATTCGCTTCAAGTTCTGAAGCTTGTGCCGACAGCGATGCCGCACCTGCAAATGTTGCAATAAATGGAAGCGCAACTATTACAGGTGGAACCGGTAAATATGCTGGAGCTAAAGGAACGCTTAAAGCAACTGGAAGTTTTGCAATCAAATCGACTACAGCGGGTTCTAAAGAGAGCAGCGCATTGACGATCACTCTTGTAGGAAATGTAACAACTAAATAGTTCGCGTAATTCAAAAAAGCAATAACTAGATAAGGAGCAATAAGAATATGAAAAAGATAATTTCAAGTGTCGTAACTGTCGCTTTAATTATGGCTGGTGGAATAGCTCTCGGTGCACCTGCACACGCAGCAGCAGCAACTCCAACTTTTGTACTTTCAGGTGGTAACGGAGTTTATGGATTAGATCCAATCTCAATCGTTGCTACTGCTGGCGCAGAAGGAACAGTTAAGTTCATGGTTGGTGGCGTGGCCCTCACCGGCTGCGATGCATCTGCAACAACATCAGTTGCACCATTCGTAGCAAAGTGTGCTTGGACACCTGCAGCACCAGGTGCAGCAACGTTGACAGCAACATTTACGCCAAAGGATGCAACAGCATTTACTGTGGCAACTTCAAATACTTTGCCAGTAAAAGTAGGAACACCGGTTCAAGGAGTTGTCTCACCTATTCACATCTATGTAGATGAAGTTCTTGCAACTGGAACAACAGGCGCTCTTGCTCCTCGTTTCGGACAAGGTTGCACAGTTTCAAGTGAGTACATCATTGGACAACAGATCGTCTTTCGCGTTTATGCAAATAACGCTGACCAAGGTGGCGCAGTAATGGATTCTTCAAATACTGCATCAGCATTCGTTCAAGTCGTTGGCATGAAAGATCCACTTAAGTTGAACTACGGAAACCACAGTGGTGTTTCATTCTGGACTGCGGTACTCAATACCGGAACTGCTGAAGGAAAGTACAGCACTCTTGGAGTCATCAAGTTCAAGGTAACAATGGTTGCCAAGGATCAAAAGACTGCAAAGGTTCTTTCCACAAAGCTTGCACCTAAGAAGGTAAATGGCGCAATTGTTTACGATGCTGAAGGCCGCATGGTCTCAGAGCGCGTTACTTACTACCGCACCGTAACAATGAATCCAATTCTTAAGGGCGCAGTTGGAACTTGGGAATCAAACTTCACAGCAGCATCACAGCTAACACTGTATGCAGTTCCAAAGGCATAAGTAGCACAATCAATTAAGAACGCTCCTTAGCGGAAGGTTGGGGCTGATTGCGAAATCAATTGGCTCCAACCTCTAGGGAAAAGTTAAAGATATTAATCAATTCGGAGAGAAAGAAGAAAAAATGAAAAATGTACTAAGAGAAAAGAACGGTTTTAGATCGACCGCCCTGAGAATTGCGGTAGCGGCGATTCTTCCAATCGCATCACTAACTTTTATCGCATCAGCCAATGGCGCAGATGCACCTGTGGCTACAACACTTGTCCGTCCAGAAGGATTGCCAAATATTTCAGCGATTCCATTTACTGGAAATAAATCAGCTACCTTCACAGCACCAACAACAATGGTGAATTTATCTACTCTTCCTTCTCAGGGAGTCGTTGGAGATGCCTTCAAAATTGAAGGTAAGGCATTGGAAGCCAATACAGATTATGTTTTAACTTGGTCAACATCAGATGCCTCTTGGCTTGCTGGAATTGAACCTAACACCATTAATTACATGGGTACTTCTTATGTTAATTACAACATCGATATGGCAAATGTAAAGACCGATGCCAATGGTGCGTTTAGTTTCGCAACAAAGATCCCATCAGATTGGGGCGGAGTTCACGATATTTATGTAGTTAAAAATGGTGTTGCAGCAGGACACGGTGGAGTTCAAGTTTCACGTAGCTTCACTATGACACCAAAGAGTGGCCCAGTTGGAACACCAATCACTGTTACATATACCGGCCTAGGACCAAAGCTCTATGCCGCAGGTTCAGCGCTTATTTATGACAACCACTTTGCTGGTGAAATGATGGCTCGCTGGTCACGCGGAACAGCAACAGCAACAATTCTTGCGGCCGGAAAAGTTGGTAATCACCTAGTCCAGGCAAATGAGGCGATTTCATTCTCATACCTAAACGTTCTGCAATCACCAGTGCCTTATGCAAATAGTGGCCAAGGAATCTTTAAGATCACTAAGGATCCAGGTGCATTTAAGCCTTACGCAAAATTCCCAACTAAGGTGACTCCAACAGTAAGTCAGCACACAACACTTTCAAATATTGGTCTTGATCCAAATACAACTGCTGTTGCGAAGCTTTCAGTGGAGGATGGTCCAATTGGAACCAAGACAAAGTTTGATGTAACTGGTCTAACAACGACTGGAACACACCAAATTGTTTGGGCAACAGTTGTAGGAAACCGAGTTAACTGCACCGGAACATGCTGGATTTATAACTCAATCCCGCTTGCTACTGTCGAAGTAACTGGAAGCACTGTTAGCCAGGAAATTACAGTTCCAGATCATCTAGGTGGTTGGCACGTAGTGCAGATTAAAAAAGGCGACGTTATCGAAGCTCAAACTCTCTTCTATGTTAAAGAGAGCATCATGAAGTTCTATGACAAAGCTGGCAAAGTAATTGGTGAAGGTCTTGCGAAGGCTGATACTTCAGGTTCTGCCGCAGCATTTGCTGCAGGTGGTGCTGGTAAGCCAACTAATACATTCAAAGAGAATGAAGAGTTCACAATCAGTCTTAAAGGCGTTGGTTGGACTCAATTTGATAATACTTTGGCAGTTACTTATGACAACAGCTACATCGGATATGGCTGCGGATTCAACTCAAATGGTTATTTAGTAGTTCATCTTCGCGCAACTGGCGGAGTTGGAACCCACATCATTGATCTGCGTCCACTTCTCTATACCCAACAACCTTCATTCGCCAGCACACCATATGGAATGACTCCAGTGCTGACATCTGAAAATGATTTCCCAGGACTTGCTGCGGGATATCAAATTCCTCAATTCCACTTTGCAATTAACGTTGTGAAGTAAAGTATTTCGGAAGCCACCAGTTCCAACTGCCAAGCAGAACCATTGTGCTTGGCAGTAGGAACATCCGAATGATCGTTGCATCAATGATTACACCAACTGCAAGGCCGACACCTAGTTCTTGAAGTCCGGCAAAGTGCCCACCAACAAGGCCCATGACAGCAACAAACATGATGGCTGCTGCGGCGGTAATAACACCAATAGTTCTTCTTAAACCTTCAGTGATTGCATCTTTGTTGCTGCCACCAAGTTCCATTGCCTCTCGCATTCTTGAAACTATGAAAACTTCGTAATCCATAGTCAACCCGAAGAGAACCGCAAAGATAAAAATCAACACCCAAGCCTCAATTTGTTCAACTCTATAGGTATGCAAAATTGAAGAGGCAAACCCATACTTAAATACCGCAACTATTGCAGCATAAGAAACTGCCGTTGTAAGTAAGTCAAGAATGATTGCTTTCAGGGGAAGAATCAAAGATTTGAATGCACCTGCTAAAAGAAGATATGCAATCAGAAGCGTAATGCAGACAATTAACGGAAAGATGCCTTTGAGTTTTTTAATTAAATCAACACCTTGGGCTGCCGCGCCGCCGACATAGAATGGAATATTCTTGTTGAATTGTGATTCTGGAAGATACTGCTCACGAATTTCTCGCACTAGTGATTGGGATTTAGGAGAGCCGAATTCACTCTTAGAAATAACAAGAATCCTCAAATATCTTCCCGTTGAATCTACGTAAGGTGTCTTCTCGCCGCCCGCGACAGTGAACACATCTTCATTTTTGGAGATTGCATTTGCTAAATCGATTCTCGCCGCCTTATTTTGTGGCGTTAACGCTGCACCGGACTTACCTAAATCCATAATGATTGCGATTGGCGTCGTTGCACCTGCGCCAGCTCGATCAGTTGCCCAATTAAGGGCTGCGGCTGATTCCAAATTTTTTGGTAGTGCTGTCATTGAACTTGGCGTAAGAGAAAGTGATAGCAGCGGCGTTGCTGCAATTAATAAAGCAAAGGTTGTGGCGAGAAAAACCATAAGTGGTTTTCTAGTGACCAAATCTGTAATTCTGGGGAGTAAAGAGCTCTTAGAAGGTTGACGTTCCCAAAGCCCAAGAAATTTAGTTGGAGTAGATCCGCTA
>CAIQHM010000013.1 GCA_903871555.1 uncultured Actinomycetes bacterium
CGTGGCGCTGACTCTTACATCGTTAAACCATTTAGACCAACAAGTCTCATAAATAAAGTTCATTCATTTCTCAATCCTGATGAAAATTTATGACAGTAAAGGCGTTTAGAACCAGAGCACCAATAACAATGGTTCTTGCACTTGTCATGGCAGTGCTGGTAGCCAATCAGAGCGCATCTGGTTTGCAGATGACAGCCAGTAAGTCTGCGACATCAACGGTTCTTAAGATTGATGTTAAAGGCAAAATCACCGAGTTAAATCTAAAACAGATCGCCGCACTGCATCCGCACAAAATAAAGATTTACGATCCATTTTCAAAGAAATCGTGCTTATTTACCGTTGTAAATTTCAGTAGCGTCCTTGCAAAAGCGGGTGTTTTGGCAAATGATGAATTGAGCTTGCTCGCACTAGATGATTATGAATTCAAAGACAGAGCATCTGCTTTTATCGCGGCGCGTGCACTTCTCGCCTACAAAGATGATTCTAAAGAAATTGCAGTATCAAGGGGCGGACCGGTTCGGATAGTTTTCGCAAAGGGCAGCAAGTATGAAAAATTAGTAGATGCTTGGGTTTGGTCACTAGCCGAGATAAACGTTAAATAATGCCAAACCGGCTCGTAACTAGCCCTAGATCTCAAGGTTTCAAATGGGATCGGGTTAACCGTTTTCTAGCAACCGGTTTAATTGTCACCGGTCTTATCTCTGGGGTCAGTTTCTTCGATTATTCCAAGGCAACGCTTGCGAGAAATTCGAGAGTTGGCATTCAGGCAATCACATCCAATGCGCCACTAACCGCATTACACCTCATTGCTTCATTTACTACGCAATACATCAACTGGATAAATGGCCATTCTGATTTCGCGAGCCTGCAGCTTGCAAGCGATTTATTAGAATTTCGCTTCACTGCAGATAACAATTTCGGCGAAACATTTAATACTTTTATGCAAGGGGATTTCAAGTCAGCATTGAACCGAGTGAATACCGTGAAGAATCGCTACAAAAATCAAACGCTAACTGCGGCTGAAAGCAGAATAGTTCACGAACAAGTTTCAGCGGATCTCGACACAATAGAAAAAACCGGATTTGTCATGAGCCGTAACTATTTCCGATCCATTGTGAATACATTTGAAGGAGGTGCAGATGTTCAGGCAGCAAGAGCCCTGCGAACCATTTACCTCTTTATTGGATTTCTAATATTCTTGTTTTTTCTTTCTTTTAGAATTATTAGATTCCAAATTGAAGCTATCAAGTATGAGCGATTGATTGAGGAAGAAAGCGCAAGGCTTCTCGATGTAATGAAAATTCAACTTACTGAGGCTCGAGCCAGTATTGAAGAAGTAGCAAATCAATCGGCAAACAATAATGATTACCTAAGCACGGTAAATCATGAATTGAGAACGCCACTTACATCCATCATCGGGTATGTAGATTTATTGCGAGATATAAAAACAATTAACCAAGACGATGAATTATCAACCTATTTAGATGTTATGGATCGAAATTCAATAGTCCTACTAGATATTATTGAAGATATTTTGACCATGTCCAAGTTCGAGTCGCAAAACCAAAATTTGACCTATTCTAAAATTGACTTAATCCAATCGGTAAAAGACCAATGGACGGAGCTTTCATTAGTTTCAGCGGAGAAACATCTGCAATTCGAGCTAAATCATTCTGAAGGTAGCTTCTTTGTCTCAGCTGACGATACGGGAATTTGCCAAGTTCTCAGAAATTTACTCTCGAATGCAATCAAATACAGCGCAAAAAATTCGCAAATCACGGTCAATCTTCTAAGAGAAACTCAAGTTTCAGGCAGTAAATTTATCGAAGTTGTTATCAGGGACCAAGGTATCGGAATCCCTGAGGATGAGCTCACCAAAATTTTTGATAAATTTTATCGAGCATCCAACTCTGATTCCGAGGGTGCTAAGGGAACTGGACTTGGCTTGGCCATTGTGAAAAATATTCTTCTTCGCTTTGGCGGAGATATTTGGGTGGAATCATCGGTGGGAGTCGGCACGACCTTTGTAATTAGAATTCCAGAGTATCTCGATGAGACAGAACGAATGATTTTAGAGAGCCGAGCAGGCGTTCTTGAGAGAGCGATTGAGGGAATCTCTGCTTCATCGCTTGCGAATCTGCAAGCCGATACCCACCAATTTGGAGGTGCTATTGGCTTCTATAATTTTCCCGAGGAATCTGACATATTGTTAGATTTTTCGCGTTGGTTAAAATCGAATATGAATGGCAATTCTGAAATTATTCTAGAAAAAAAGGAAAGAATTCTGCGAGGATTGCGCAATTCACTTAGCAAAATTGAACCACCTAAGGAGATGTAGATGAGATCGGCTAGAGTCTTAATAGCTGATGACAATAGCGATATACGAAAGTTTTTAAATGTCGCATTGACGCAAGAAGGGCATCAAGTAATTGAGGCGAAGAATGGCCTTGAGGCGCTCTCAAAGTTCAAAGAATCTGAGCCAGAGTTAGTAATTCTCGATATCTCGATGGGCCGGCCTGATGGAATAGAAGTTTGCCGGCGGATTCGTGAAAAATCTGAAGTTCCAATAATTATATTGACCGATAGAGGCGCAGACCTTGATGAAGTTATGTGTTTGGCTATCGGGGCTGATGACTTCATAACTAAACCATGTGCATCTCAAGTACTAAATCTAAGAGTTGGAATTCAATTACGTCGCACGAAAGATCGCAAGGGAAAACAAGAACGATTCCTAAAGATTGCTGGATTAGAACTAGATGTATCTTCCCGTGAGCTTAGGTTCAATAATCAGGCCGTTCCTCTTACGAGAACAGAATTTGAGTTCGTAAACCTGCTTATGTTAAATCCTGACCGCGTTTATACTCGCGAGGAGATTTATGAAGCTATTGGCGGGTCATCCGAATTCTCGAGCGATAAATTGCTAGACACCCATGCATCAAGAATAAGAATAAAGATTCGGGATGCAGGTGGTCCCAATACCCTAATAGCTGTTCGCGGAATTGGTTATCGCATAACCGCCAAGTAATAGGAATTTTGTGGTGGGGCGGGTCGGGCTCGAACCGACGACTACCGAATTATGAGTTCGGGGCTCTAACCAACTGAGCTACCGCCCCCGAAGTTTTAACTTGTAAGGGTCGGGTAAGTCTATGCTAACTCGCGTGATGCGCCGAATATCCGCAGTAGTTAGCGTGCTTTTAATTGCAACAGCAATACCGGCGAGCGCTTCACCAAATTATGTCTACCCAATCGATGGCTGTAAGAGCACATATTCACAGGCCCATCACGATTATCCCGCTTCAGATATTTTGACTAAGAAGGGATGCCGCTTTGTTGCGCCAACTTCAGGCGTAATCGATGAAGTTAGCGCGGTCGATAAATATTCTTGGAAAAACAATAGCGGTGCATTGCGCGGCGGGTTATCGATATCGATGATCGGCGATGATGGAGTTCGATATTACGGCTCACACTTTTCAAAGATTTATCCAAATATAGTTCCGGGTTATCGGGTCGAAGTTGGTGAACTAATGGCACTTGTCGGAACTTCGGGGGATGCCGCGGGTCTTGCACCGCATGTGCACTTTGGAATTTCTTGGCCGACTAAGGCTGGGATTTGGTGGGTACGTCGAGGCGAAATTTATCCATGGAAATACTTGGATGCATGGAAGGCTGGTAAAGATTTAAATCCAGCGAAAGAAGTTTTAGCAAAGATGAAAAAGGTTGGGACAGTTCCAAAGCACGTTGGTTATTAATATTTGGCATTAAAAAAGCCCCACCGGTAAAGGTGAGGCTTTCTTATTGTTAATGGTTGATTATGCAGGATTAACTGCGTCAGCCTGTGGGCCCTTTGGACCTTGAACTACTTCAAATGTCACGGCTTGACCCTCGTCTAGAGACTTGTAGCCATTGCCTTGAATTGCTGAGTAGTGAACGAAAACATCTTGTCCGCCACCATCAACTGCAATGAAACCAAAACCCTTTTCAGAGTTGAACCACTTAACTGTACCTGTTGCCATGTAGCTTTTTCCTTACGGTAAATGTGATCAATAAGAATTCCTTAGAGACCGGTCTTCCTCTGTACAGATTTACCGAGTGAACGGGTACTGCCAAGCGTCGGACTAGGCAAAAGTGTAACTGCATAATCGGTATAAGCGAAAAAAGATTTGGTGAATGTGGGCTAGCCAAAGTAGGTATTTGGGCGCCATAATTGCCGGATAAGTTGATTCTAGAAGCGCAATCTGAGCGTGTAATTGGTGGGCTGGGGAAGGTCGCACCAAGGCAACCTGATTGATGGTTCTAGGAGAATAAAAGTGAGTTCATTACCCAGCGGTAACGGCTTGTTGGCTGGAGATCTTCGGATCTATTCCGCCCCCAAAGCTCTGCTTCGACATATCCAATGGTCGCTAAATGAAATCTTTGGATACCCAGTTGAATTGAATTGGGAACAACAACACTTGGCACCAGGTGCGCTCGCAACACAATTGCAGTGGCGCGAATTAAGACCAGTGGCATCAAAGATTGCAAGCACACTTAAATCCTGGCATTACCTACGTTTTGAGGTACGAGAATTTTCAAACATAAGCGGTGAAGGTGTTTTGTATCGCTGCACACCTGAACTTGGATTACACCAGGCAGTAACGGCATCGACCGGTGATGTGATGATTCATGAAAATCGCTTGATGACAGTCCTTGAAAATACCCGCAGTTATGAAGCCCTGCGTAAATCGGTATCTGACGCACTTGGTATTGCGTGGGATCTGGAACTTGAGAGCTACCGCCGAGGCATAGGTAGCGAAGGGGAAATTAGAGCAGTTAGTATTTAGCCATGAGTAATGAATTCCAAGAGAAGAAGCTGTCCCGTCGTTCAATCACAACAATTATTGCTGCAGTGATTCTCGCAGTTGGTATGGGATATGGATTAAGCCTTGTTGGCACCGGGCTCTCTGCAAAAGCTGGAAATTCAATTACGGTTACTGGTTCAGCAAAGACATCTGCAGTTGCAGATAATGCGGTCTGGACTTTGAATGTAAGCGAGATGTCACAACAAGTTTCGGTCGCAGTTAAGAAGATTGGGACAAGTGTTGATTCGCTCTCTAAATACTTAATTGCTGGCGGACTTTCATCAGATGCAATCGAAATCGGCGGCGTCACTACATATGCAAATAACGAATTTTTAAATGGTAATTCAACTGGCCGCATCCTAAGTTATCAAGCAAATCAGAATGTAACTATTCGATCCAAAGATGTAGAACTTATAAAGAAGTTATCAAATGGCATGGGATCACTTTTGCAAACGGGTGTAAATATAAATAATTACGGCCCAATGTTCTATGTTTCTAATTTAGACAAATTACGCCCACAACTTTTGGCAGAAGCAATGGTTGATGCAAAGGCTCGTGGAGTTTCAATCACAAAAGCTGTTGGTTCAAAACTTGGTCCAGTTCTTGCTGTCACCAGCGGACCAGTACAAGTGACTCAACCAGATTCTGTTGATACATCTGCAGGTGGAATGTATGACACATCTTCAATTCCAAAGAGCGTAAGCGTTACGGTTTCAGTCAGCTTTAAAGTTAATTAGCTCGCTTTTATCGTCTTAGCCCTCATAAGATCTAAAGACCAGCACGACGTTGTGGCCACCAAAGCCAAAAGAGTCGTTTAAGCAGGCGATAGAACCTTGTGGTAAATCGCGTGGAACATCGCGCACAACATCCACGGTCACTGCTTCATCCAAGTTTTCAATATTGATTGTTGGCGGTGCTTTGTGGTGATACATCGCAAGTACGCAGAAAATTGATTCAATCGCCCCGGCACCACCAAGTAAGTGGCCTGTCATTGATTTAGTAGCAGATACTGCAACATGTGAAATATCGCTGCCAAGTGCATTTGTAAGCGCGTTGGCTTCTGCCACATCGCCCGCAGGTGTTGAAGTTGCGTGGGCATTTAAGTGAACAATTTCAGATAACGGAATACCAGCATCTTCGAGCGCCAATTTAACAGCGCGGGTAACACCTGAACCATCTGGATCTGGGGCTGCAATGTGATAACCATCAGAGGTTAAACCTTGTCCCATAACTTCAGCATAAATCTTTGCGCCTCTTGCCTTTGCATGTTCAAGTTCTTCGAAAACTAAAACTCCGCCACCTTCACCAAGAACAAAGCCATCACGATCTTTGTCATATGGGCGAGATGCTTTTGCGGGATCATCATTGCGAGTTGAAAGCGCTTTCATCGAAGCAAAGCCAGCCATTGGTAGGGCATGGATCGCGGCTTCTACGCCACCTGTTACAACAATATCTGCGCGATTATTGCGAATCATTTCAAGTGCATACCCGGCAGCTTCAGCGCCAGATGCACATGCACTTACCGGGGTATGAACACCGGCTCTTGCTTGAAGTTCGAGTCCAACATTTGCTGCAGGACCATTTGGCATAAGCATTGGAACAGTATGCGGACTTACAAAGCGCGCACCTTTTTCTTTCAAGGTGTCATATTGATCAAGCATTGTGATTACGCCGCCGATACCTGATGCGATGACTACGCCTAATCGTTCTTTATCAATATCTGGTGAACCAGCATCTTTCCAAGCTTCGCGCGAAGCGATCATTGCAAATTGTTCTGATCTATCTAGGCGACGCATTTCTACGCGTTCCATAACTTCTGAAGGTTCTACTGCAACTCGCGCCGCGAAGGTAACCGAGAATTCTTGCGCCCACTCATCTTCAAGTTTGCGCACCCCACTTTTTCCTGCAAGTAACGCTTCCCATGTTGAGGAAACATCACCACCGAGTGGGGTAGTGGCACCAAGGCCAGTTACAACTACGCGACGTCTTGTCATTTAGAAAGCTGTTTCTACTTACTTACCGTTTGCAACGATGAAGTTAACTGCATCGCCAACAGTTGCCATCTTTGTTACTTCTTCATCAGGAATCTTTACGCCGAACTTTTCTTCAGCTGCAACGACAACCTCAACCATGCTAAGTGAGTCAACATCTAGGTCATCAGTGAACTTCTTATCCATGGCGATGATGCCAGCATCAATGCCTGCAACTTCAACAACGATTTCCTTGATTCCTTCTAGTACTACTTCAACTGTTAGTGCCATCTTGGTTCTCCTTATTTTCTCTGTTTTTTGTTTTGCGTTAGTTACTTGGTTTAGATGGTAGTTCAACTACTTGGCCGGCATATACAAGCCCTGCGCCAAATCCTATGAGAAGTGCGCTCTTACCGTGAAGTTCTGGTCTCTCGGCGAGTAGTGCATCCATTGCCAGCGGAATCGATGCGGAAGAAGTATTGCCCGAAGTACGAATATCGTGGGCAACAACAACTGATTCTGGCAATTTCATTGATTTTACAAGTGATTCGATGATCCGATCATTTGCTTGATGGGGGATGAAGGCATCGAGAGTCTCGGGGGTAAGCCCAGCTGCTTCAAGCGCCCGAAGTGCGATTGGGGCAATTTCATAAACCGCCCAACGGAAAACTGTCTGACCTTGTTGGCTGATATTTGGCCAACCAATATCTAACTTGCCAGGATTGTTTTTAAATTCTAAGAAGGAAGGCTCTAAGACAATCGCATCGCGAGTCTCGGCACTTGCGCCCCAAACCGTTGGTCCGATTCCAATATCTTCTGATGGGCCAATTACAACTGAGCCAGCGCCATCAGCAAAGATAAATGCAGTAGCGCGATCATCTGGATCGGTGTAATCAGATAGTTTTTCAGCGCCCATAACTAAAACATTTTTTGCAGTTTTATTTCGAACTAAATCATTTGCAAGGGCTACGCCATAACAGAAACCAGCGCAGGCCGCAGAGATATCAAAAGCAGCTGCTTTTGTGTTTCCCAGGCGAACAAGTAATTCGGTTGCAGCACTTGGTGCTTGGTATGGATAACTTATAGTTGCAAAAATTACGGCGTCGATATCTTCGCTCTTTAAACCCGCGCGCGCGATTGCAATGTTTGCAGATTTTTCAGCCATATCGATTAATGATTCATCCGCACTTGCGATGTGTCGAGTTTGAATTCCGGTGCGCTGTTGAATCCACTCATCGGTGGAGTCAATGCGGCCAACAATTTCAGAGTTTGGAACAACCCGAGGTGGACGATAAGCACCAACTGAAAGAATGCGGGCGTTCTGAGTTTGTGGCGTAAATTTAAGGGACATTAATTACCACCATGCTTAGCTATGAATTCGCCAGCCCCGGCTAAATCTTCTGGACCTTTGAGCGCAAAAGTTTCAATCTCACCTTTTGCTCGCTTAACAAGTCCAGCAAGCGTTCCCGCAGGTGGAACTTCGATAATTCCAGTAACGCCAGATTTAGCAAGCGTCTCCATACATAAATCCCAGCGCACTGGTCCTGCGATTTGGCCAACGATTCGATCTAATATTTCTCGGCCGCCTGTAATTACCGCGCCATCTTTATTTGAAATGAATGGAATCTTTGGGTCGGAAACTTCGAGCGCTGCGGCAAGTGCTGCAAGATGTGAAACTGCGGGCGCCATTGTTGAAGTATGAAAAGCACCAGAAACAGCAAGGGCGCGAACACGTGCACCTTCGGGTGGATTTTCGGCAAGTGCGGCAAGTGCAACAAGTGATCCTGCGGCAACAATTTGGCCACCACCATTTTCATTAGCGGCGGTAAGACCAGCAGCGTTAATTGCGGCAACAACAACATCGCGTTCGCCACCTAAGACTGCAGACATTCCGGTTTTTGAATCTTTTGCAGCAATGGCCATTTGGGCGCCGCGGGCATGAACTAATTTCAGCGCAGAAATCTGATCTAAAGCGCCAGCGATTGCAGCAGCTGTTATTTCGCCAACTGAATGTCCAGCAACATAACTAACATAACTAATAGGAGAAAGATTTTCTGCGAATAATCTAGCTGCGCCAATCAGGCCACCAGCTACTAAGAGCGGCTGGGCATTTGCGGTATCGCGAATTTCATCAGCATCAGCAGAAGTTCCAAGGCGTATTAGGTCTAGGCCAATTGCATCTGACCAGGTACTTATTAATTGCGCAGCCTTGGCATCTTCAAGCCACGGCGCTAAGAATCCCGGAGTTTGGGAACCTTGACCTGGAGCGAGGAGTGCGAGCACGGCGCAAGTTTAAGGTTGCGCATTGGGTACTGCCGAGTATTCAAATGCGCCTAGATAGTGGCGTATTTGGTTACTGGTGAGTAACATTTGGCGCATGAGAATTGCAGTGTGCGTTAAACAAGTTCCAGATTCTTGGGCTGAGAAAAAAATGGCTGGCGGAGTTTTGGATCGGGCAAGCGTTGATGCAGTTCTAAATGATTTAGATGAATATGCCGTAGAAGAGGCGCTGCGAATTGTGGAAGCCAATTCACCAACTAAAGAAGCTGGCGAAGGCAGTGGCCACACAATTACTTTGATTTCAATGGGACCAGATCGCGCAACTGAAGCAATTCGTAAAGCACTTTCAATGGGCGCAGATGAAGCAATTCATATCTGCGATGAAGCATTGAGTGGATCAGATGCGCTCGCAACTTCTCTTGTATTAAGTAAAGCAATATCTGATGGCGGTTTTGACTTGATTATTTGCGGCACCGAATCAACTGATGCGCGAATGAGCGTTATTCCTGCGATGTTGGCCGAGCGATTGGGTTGGGCCCAACTTACCTTTGCGGGTTCAGTAGCCGTCGATCCTTCGGCAGCCAAAGTTTCGATTGCTCGTTCCACAGAAATTGGAATTGAAAATATGGAAGCAAATTTTCCGGCAGTCGTAAGTGTTATCGAAAAAATTAATGAACCAAGGTACCCATCATTTAAGGGGATCATGGCGGCTAAGAAGAAGACCATAACTGTTAAGTCACTTGCCGATATTGGAATTGCAGCAGATCAAGTCGGAAGCAAAGCGGCTTGGTCAACTGTTAAAGATGCAGTCCTTCGTCCAGCCCGAAGCGCCGGAATTAAAGTTGAAGATGGCGGCGATGGCGGCACAAAGCTGGCCGATTTTCTTGCAGAAAAGCGGGTGGTTTGATGAGCGAGGTATTGATTCTGGTTGATGCTGTTGATGGCAAAGTAGCGAAATCAACGGGCGAGCTTGCGACATTTGCTAAAGGGATTGGCAAGGTAAACGCTGTTGTATTTGATGCAACTTTGGTTTCACAATTAAGTGCTTATGCAATCGATAATGTAATTGTTTGCAATGGCGTGGATGTAACAAAGTTTTCACCGGCACCAGTCGCGCAAACCCTTGCGCAATTGGTCACCAGTAAATCTGCATCCGCAGTATTAATAACCTCAAGTTCTAGGGGTAAAGAAATTGCTGGTCGCCTTGCGGTTGCAACTAATTCTGGAATTATCACTGACGCATCCTCAATTGGCGCAGATCTTGTTACAACTCAAGTTGTATTTGGTGGATCCACTACGGTGCATGCTGCGGTGTCACATGGAACAACAATCGTGACGCTTCGCTCAAATTCAATTGAACCAACTGCGGGAAGCGGCGCACCAACAACTGAAGAATTCACGCCGACAATTTCGGATGTTGCAAAACTTGGAGTTGTTACTTCAACCCAGCCAGCAGTTAAGGGCGGTCGCCCAGAATTAACTGAAGCCTCAATCGTTGTGTCCGGTGGCCGTGGAACAAATGGAGATTTCAAACCAGTCGAAGCATTTGCTGATGTTCTTGGCGCAGCAGTCGGTGCATCTCGCGCCGCAACTGATGCTGGTTGGTATCCACACACTCATCAAGTTGGGCAGACTGGAAAGACTGTTAGCCCACAACTTTATGTTGCCTGCGGAATCTCTGGAGCGATTCAGCATCGCGCAGGAATGCAGACCAGCAAGATGATTGTTGCGATCAATAAGGACTCCGAAGCCCCAATCTTTGAATTGGCGGATTACGGGGTTATTGGTGATTTATTCAATGTATTGCCGCAAGCAACCACGGCAATTGCTGCCAAGAAGGCCTAATCAATTTAATTAGTTATCCTTAGCGCATGACGATTTATCTTGATCATGCGGCTACCGCACCGATCAATGATGCCGCGATTGATGCGCTAAATACCCAGATGCGTAAAGTTGGAAATGCGTCAAGTGTTCACAATCCTGGTCGCGCAGTTCGCAAAGATGTTGAAGATGCCCGTCATAAATTATCGGAATTAGTTGGAGCTAATCCATCTGAAATCATTTTTACCGGATCTGGAACCGAAGCAAATAACTTGGCAATCAAAGGTTTCTTCTGGCAAGCGCCAAAGCGCAATTTAATTGTTACATCGGCTTTTGAGCATCACGCAATCTTGGACCCGGTGCAATGGCTGGTGGAACATGAAGGCGCGGAACAAATACTTATCCCAATCACTAAAGCTGGCGTTATTGATTTAGATTTCCTAGGAAATATTGTGGCGACTCGTGGTTCGGATATCGCTGTCATCAGTGTTATGCATTCAAATAACGAACTCGGATCTATTCAGCCAATTGCTGAAGTTGTAAGAATTGCTGGCGATATCCCAGTTCATACCGATGCGGTCCAGAGCTTTGGAAAAGTGGAATTTGATTTTGCAGCCCTGGGTGTTACAGCAGCAACAATTAGCGCACATAAAGTCGGCGGCCCACTTGGGATCGCAGCGTTGATTTTGCAGCGCGGTCTGGATTTAACTCCGATCTTGCATGGCGGGGGACAAGAGCGCGAAATTCGAAGCGGCACCTTGAATGCGCCATCTATCGTGGCCTTTGCCGCTGCTGCCGAATATGCAATCACAAATATGAAAGTGAACTTTGCGAAAATACGCGAGCTACGGGATTACTTTATTGCTGGATTAAAGAGCGCAGTTTCCGATGTTTCTATAAATTCAGTTTTGGATCCGGCGCTTCCTGGAATAGTTAATGCAACATTTCCTGGAACCGAAAGTGATGCACTGCTTCTCTTGTTAGATACCGAAGGCATCAGCGCTTCTGCTGGATCTGCATGCAGTGCCGGGGTTCCAAGACCAAGCCATGTGCTTGTTGCACTTGGGTTAAGTGAAAGCGATGCAGATGCTTCGCTTCGAATTTCAATCGGTACAACAAATACCAAGGCCGAGATAGATCAAGTGTTAGCAGTAATGCCAAGTGTTGTTGAGCGCGCACGAAATGCATTTGTCGTAAGTGGACTGGATTAATGAAACTTATTGCCGCTATGAGCGGTGGCGTTGATTCCGCTGTTGCCGCGGCCCGCGCAGTGGAAGCCGGCCACGAAGTAATTGGTGTACACCTTGCGCTTTCTAGTAACCCACAAAAATATCGTTCAGGTGCTCGTGGTTGTTGCACGATTGAAGATTCGCACGATGCTCGTCGAGCTGCTGATGTAATCGGAATTCCCTTCTATATCTGGGACATGGCCGAAGAGTTTCATGATGGTGTTGTCGAAAACTTTTTATCGGAATATGCAGATGGCCGCACTCCAAATCCATGTCTACGTTGTAATGAAAAAATTAAATTTGCCGCAGTTCTAGATCGCGCAAAAGGTCTGGGATTCGATGGCGTAATTACTGGGCATTATGCGCAAATGCAGGAGACCTCACTTGGTCGAGTAATGCATCGCGCAGTTGATCCCGGAAAAGATCAGTCTTATGTTCTTGCAGTTTTAAATACCGAACAACTCGCAGGAGCACATTTTCCATTGGGCGATACCGTTAAAGATAATGTTCGAATTGAAGCAAAACGGCGCGGACTTTATGTTGCAAATAAACCCGACAGCCACGATATTTGTTTTGTACCTTCTGGCGATAATGCAGGATGGCTTCGAGATCGACTTGGAAGTGAAGTAGGTTCAATCGTTGATGAAGATGGTAAGAAACTTGGCGAACATAAAGGTGCATATACCTACACAATCGGACAACGCCGCGGACTTGGAATAACAGTTCCCGCAGCCGGCGGTGAACCGCGTTATGTATTAAAGATTGAACCAAAAACAAATACTGTTGTTGTTGGCAGTCATGAAGCTCTTGCAGTAACAAAGATTGTTGGCGACCGACCTATCTGGTGTGGTCCAGAACCAACGCTAAATATTGAACACCGCGGCTTTGCTCAAGTTCGTGCACATGGTTCGCCCCTTGCCTGTACATATGTGCAGACTGGTACCGAAATTAAAGTTGATCTAGATGAACCCTTATTTGGTCTGGCGGCCGGCCAGGGCTTAGTTATTTATGACGGCGATCGGGTTGTCGGTTCGGCCACTGTCGCACGTACCGAATAGATTTTCACCCATGAGCCAGGAGATTCGACATCGCATAGTTGATTTGTGCGAGCAGATTCGCGACCACCAATTTAAATATTATGCACAGGACAAACCAACAATCTCCGATGGCGAATTCGATTCCCTGCTTATCGAGTTAAAGAAGCTAGAAGCTGCACATCCAGAATTTAAATTAGCCGATTCGCCAAGTGATTTAGTTGGTGGGGGATTTGCAACACACTTTCAACAATCTGATCACATCGAGAAGATGGCCAGCCTGGATAATGTTTTTGATAACGATGAATTAATTTCCTGGTTCGAGAGAGTCGCAAAGACCAGTACTTCCAATACTTGGCTCTGTGAAGTAAAGGTCGATGGCCTGGCAATTAATTTGCTCTATGAAAAAGGTAAATTAACCAAGGCTCTGACTCGGGGTAATGGCGTTACTGGTGAAGATGTAACACTGAACATTCGCACCATAAAAACTATTCCACATGAGTTGAAAGGCAAGAATCTGCCTGATGTATTAGAAGTTCGGGGCGAAGTTTTCTTCCCTATCGAAGCCTTCAACGAATTCAATGATCAACAAGAAGAACTTGGTAAAGAACGCTTTGCTAA
>CAIQHM010000014.1 GCA_903871555.1 uncultured Actinomycetes bacterium
GTTAGTCAACGCTTTACTAATTACTTTAGGAATTAGATCGTTGAGTTCGCTTTCGAAATTTGGTTGGTTTCGCAGAACCCGGATAACTAATTGGCTATCGGCAGGAAGATTCTTGATGTGGTTTGAAATTAAATGTCGTAGTTGTCTAGAAACTCTATGGCGCACAACAGAGCCACCAACAGATTTATTAACGATTAACCCGATTTGGGGCGCGCTTGAATTACCTGAAGAGATTGAATTTGTTTTTAGGTAGAGAACAAGCGAGAGAGAAGTTGCTCGAACTCCTGTTTTTGTAGTTAGAGCAAAATCTTTACTTGCACGCAACCGGTTTTTGGCTGGTAGCACGGATATCGGCGTTTAAATTAAATTACGCGGAGATGCGTGTGCGACCTTTAGCGCGGCGAGAAGCTAGAACTGCTCTTCCACCACGAGTTGCCATGCGGGCGCGGAAGCCATGCTTCTTTGCGCGCTTGCGGACGTTAGGTTGAAATGTGCGCTTTGACATAAAACTCTCCTTAAAACCTTTGGGGGATCTCTCCTACAGGTTTTACCCTGTCGGGTCACAACTACTCACAAATTTGATGAGGGGCCTAGGTTACGGCCACCTGTTGATAAGGGTCAAACTCGCTAACTTCTCCAACCTCGCGAAAATTGGCCCCTGCCTAGTTTTTGAAGATTTGTGGATAACCACTTGCAATTTCTCAGAATTGCCCCTACTTTCGCTCTCTATCCACAGAAATAAGGGCTAAAAGGCTCAAGTTTTGGTTTAGACCACAGCCTGTGGATAACCCTGTGGAGAAGTCCGATTTTGGTTATTTAGCAGGTTTTAAAGATTAGGGGTCCTTATGGCACTACTAGAGGTCGATGATCTGACCACTCTTTGGGGGGCAGTGATAGCTGATGTTTCAGTTGAATCGCCACAGCATCGTGCTTTTCTCTCGCTAACCAAACCTCTTGGGTTGATTCAAAATGAAAACGGTTCAAACTTATTGCTCTCTGCTCCAAATGCTTTTGCTAAGGATGTTTTAGAGACCAGACTTCGCGCTATTTTAAATGAGGCGCTTTCCTTAAAACTGGATCAAAAAATAAATATTGCGGTAACTATTGATGAGACGTTACAAGAAGAAAACGATGAAGATGTTGTTGATCCAATTATTGAACAACAACCAAAATCTGGAACCGGGCGCGACTCTAAATCTTCGACCGCGGCCGAGCCAAGTCAATTAAACCCACGTTATATTTTTGAAACTTTTGTTATTGGTGCATCAAACCGTTTCGCTCATGCTGCTGCGGTGGCTGTTGCTGAAGCGCCAGCGAAGGCTTACAACCCGCTCTTTATTTATGGCGAGTCCGGCCTTGGTAAAACCCACTTATTACACGCTATTGGCGCTTATGCTAAAGAGCTTTATGGAAGTGTGCGGGTTCGTTATGTTTCAAGCGAAGAGTTTACAAATGACTTTATTAACTCAATTCGTGACGATAAGGCTTCGGTTTTCCAACGTCGTTATCGCGACCTAGATGTTCTATTGGTTGACGATATTCAATTCTTAGAAAATAAAGAGCGTACTCAAGAAGAGTTCTTCCACACTTTCAACACTTTATATAATGCTAATAAACAGATTGTTATCTCAAGCGACCGGCCGCCAAAACAATTGACCACTTTGGAAGATCGTTTGCGCAGCCGATTTGAGTGGGGTCTAATAACTGATATTCAGCCACCTGAATTAGAAACCCGAATTGCGATTCTTCGCAAGAAAGCGGCGCAAGATAAATTAAATGCTCCGGATGATGTATTGGAATATATTGCTAGCAAGATTTCTTCAAACATCCGTGAACTAGAGGGCGCACTTATTCGTGTTACTGCCTTCGCTTCTTTAAATCGCCAAGCGGTTGATTTAGGTTTGGCTGAAATTGTTTTGAAAGATTTGATCCCTGAAGCTGGTGGTCCAGAAATCACAGCCACAACAATCATGGCTCAGACCGCCACCTACTTCAGTCTTACTCTTGACGACCTATGTGGAACCTCAAGGTCTCGAGTCTTGGTCAATGCTCGCCAAATTGCGATGTATTTATGCCGTGAACTAACCGAGCTCTCGCTTCCGAAAATTGGGCAAACTTTTGGTGGCCGCGACCACACAACAGTGATGCATGCCGATCGCAAGATCCGCCAGTTGATGGCAGAGCGTCGATCGATTTATAACCAGGTCACAGAGTTGACCAACCGAATCAAGCTTCAAGCAAGAAACTAATTACAGAACCTGTGTAGAAAGTTGCCCCCACCTTGGGGATAACTTGGGGATAAGTGTGGAAAAGGAAGGGTTGGGGTGTGGGAATGGTGTCGGTGCAGGAAGTTATCTTGGGTTATCCACGGCCTGCCCACAGCCAAATGTTTGAAGTTTTATACGGGACGACCAGGGGTTTTCTTGATTGTCCACAAAATTTAGCTCTAGTTACTACGAATACTTATATTAAATAGAGAAGGTTGGGGATTGGCGAACCCGTGAGGGTTGCTAACCACTTTTAAGAGGGAAGGATAGGGATATGAAGTTTGTTGTAGAACGCGATCCGTTGATCGATGCTGTGAATTGGGTGGCGCGGAGCCTCTCTTCTAGACCAATTCAAACTGCCCTTCTTGGAATCATGATTGATGTTGCTGACTCAATCACTTTAACTGGTTCTGATTTAGAAACTTCTACCAAAGCAATTATTAACGCCGACATTGCAACTAAAGGAAAAGTTTTAGTTCCCGGAAGATTATTGGCAGAAATAGCTCGATCTCTTCCAGCGAAACCAGTCACTTTTGTATTGGACGGAACAAGAGTTTTAGTAACAGCAGGAAGTGCAAAATTTACTCTTCCTACTTTGCCGGTAAACGAATACCCAAACCTCCCAACACTTCCGCAAGCCGCAGGAGAAATCCCTGGCGATGTATTCGCGACCGCGATTCACCAAGTAGCAATTGCTGCCGGAAAAGATGACTCTCTCCCAACACTTACTGGTGTTCATATCGAAATTAATAAAACAACTATCACCCTTGCAGCAACAGATAGATATCGCTTAGCGGTCAAAGAAATCAACTGGAGCCCTAAAGATCAAAACATTGAAGCCGCAACACTTCTTCGCGCAAGAACGCTAGTCGATGCCGCAAAATCTTTAACAGGAAGCGGCCAGATAACTTTTGCTCTTTCCCCCAGCGCTTCAAATGAAAAACTAGTTGGTTTTGTATCTGATGAAAAAACAATGACATCGCGAACACTTGATGGAAGTTTTCCACCATTTAGACATTTACTTCCGTCAGAATCAACAGCAGAAGCAACAATTGAGGTCGCACCATTTTTAGATTCAGTTCGCCGAGTAGCTTTAGTAACAGATAAAACCGTTCCCCTACGTCTTGTGTTTGCAAATAACACACTTCAATTAGAAGCCGGAACAGGCGAAGACGCGCAAGCAACCGAAGAGTTAAATATTAATTATTCTGGTGAGAATATTAATATTGCTTTCAACCCAACATTTTTAACAGATGGGTTGCAAGCTATCACTGCCCCATTTGTGCACATCTCTTTCACTGGAGATAAAAAACCAGCGGTGCTTACTGGAAAATCTGAACCAGGTGGCGCAATAAATACTTCCTACAAGTATTTATTAATGCCAATGCGTTACACATCCTAGTAATTTAATAAAGTGTTTATCTCAAACCTTTCGCTAACAACTTTTCGATCTTATAAACAACTAGATCTTGAGTTAACCCCAGGCATTTCAATATTTATCGGGCGCAATGGTGAGGGTAAAACAAACATAATTGAATCAATTCTTTATCTATCTTTTCTATCTTCCCATCGAGTTTCTAGTGACCAACCATTGGTGCAATTGGGAAGCCCTTCGGCATATGTCAGAGCGAAAACCCAGCTGCCTGATCGAGAAGTATTGGTCGAGTTAGAAATTAATAGTGAGCGCGCAAACCGAGCACGGATAAACCAAAACGCAGTCCGAAGCCAGAAAGAAATTTTCGGAATAGTTCAAGCAATCTATTTCTCGCCAGAAGATTTAGATTTAGTGCGGGGCGATCCAAGCGAGCGGCGGAAATTTATCGACCAACTATTAATTTTAAGATCCCCAAGAATGGCTGGCGTAATCTCCGATTACGAACGAGCGGTTCGCCAACGCAACTCATTACTAAAATCGAGAGCAGGCACCGAATCTCTCGCGGCATGGGACGAACAAGTCGCAAATTTCGGCGGCGAAATAATCGCGGCGAGGTTGCAAGCCCTTCGGGATTTCGAGCCAATCTTTCAAGAGATATATCGCGACATCTCCTCAGAAAAACCGGCTTTTATTAATTACAAATCAAGTATCGAAGAACCTAGTTTTGAGGCAGTAGAAAACACCACAAAAATATTAGAACGGATGCGCCTTACCCGAGCCTCTGAAATAGAACGTGGCCTAACACTTACCGGCCCACATCGCGACGATCTACTTTTAAATCTCGGTGATCATTTAGTAAAAGGGTACGCAAGCCATGGTGAATCTTGGTCGATTGCGTTAAGTTTAAAATTAGCAACATATCAATTGCTAGTGAAAGACGGATTAAAACCAATTCTAATTTTGGATGATGTTTTTTCAGAACTGGACGAAGAACGCCGGGTGCACTTAATAAAGTTAGCCAAGACAGCTGAACAAACTTTTATAACAGTTGCTGTTGAAAACGATTTACCTACCGAGTTGACCGGCAATAAATACCTAGTTAAATCAGGGCAAGTTTCAAAGATTGCAGTTGGTGGATAAATGGCGCGCGACTTAGCCCGAGAACTTTATAGAGCGTTTAGAAACCAACCACGAAGAAATAAAATTGGTGAAGTTGTTGAGACTCGCGGGCAGATTGGCGACCCACAACAAATTGGTTCTGTTTTAGATGAACTAGTTCTTTCTCGGGATTGGCGACAAGGTTTAGCTGAAGGAAATATTTTTGCTGACTGGGAAAAAATTGTTGGCGCGGAAATTTCTACACACTCAACACCAATTTCTTTGGTTGATGGACGGTTAACAATTCAAACCTCATCTACAGCTTGGGCCACTCAATTAAATTTAATCTCCACAGATTTATTAAAAACAATAAGTGGATCTGCGCCAGGGGCGCTCGTTGAAACTTTGGTATTTATTGGACCTCACGCGCCAAGCTGGAAGAAAGGGCTTCGGACAATCCGGGGAGCCAAAGGGCCTCGCGACACTTATGGTTAGAAAGAAATAGAGCCTCACACAGTAACCACCCACAACTTCCACGAGATAGCCTCTCTAATCCACCGCACAAGGCGCTTTTGCGGTAGTTCATTGTCTGTTTAATGACTAGGATTAGGGCAGTGTTCTAAGGAAAGAGGCCGAGGTTTAATTCTCAGCCAATTTAGGAAATTTATCTCGTTGGAAAATATGGTTTTGATAGGAGGCGCCAATTGAGCAAAAACACTTATGACGCCTCGAACATCACTGTTCTTGAAGGCTTAGATGCAGTTCGCAAACGTCCCGGAATGTATATCGGTTCCACCGGAGAGCGCGGCTTACACCATTTAGTTTATGAAGTTGTAGATAACTCGGTTGATGAAGCTCTTGCTGGTTATTGCACCGATATCGATATCACTCTTATGCCTGATGGCTCATTGCGATGTGTTGATAACGGGCGCGGCATTCCAGTCGACATGCACCCAGTAGAAAAAAAGCCCGCACTAGAAGTTGTTCTTACAGTTTTACACGCCGGCGGAAAATTCGGCGATGGCGGTTATTCAGTTTCAGGTGGACTACACGGCGTTGGTATTTCTGTAGTTAATGCACTTAGCTCGGATCTCGCAGTCGAAGTTAAACGCGACGGCTTTCATTGGTATCAAGAATATAAATTAGGAGTTCCGCAAGCACCTGTTCGAAAAGGTGATGCAAGTTCAGAGACCGGCACAACTGTAACCTTCTGGCCATCAACTGAAATATTTGAAACTACAGATTTCTCTTTTGAAACACTTTCAACTCGCTTCCGCGAAATGGCTTTTCTAAATAAAGGTTTAATTTTAACGCTTACCGATTTACGCCCAGGCCATGTTGATGAAAAAGGCGAACCACTCTATGTTCGCTATCACTACCAAGGTGGAATTATTGATTTTGTTAAACACCTAAATCAAACAAAAGGCGAGACCCACAAATCAATTATTTCCTTTGTTGCAGATGAAACAAAACATAAAATGAGTTTAGAAGTGGCTATGCAATGGAACGCTGGTTTTAGCGAATCTGTTTATACCTTCGCCAACACAATTCATACCCATGAAGGAGGCGCACATGAAGAAGGTTTTCGAACCGCGCTAACTTCAGTTGTAAATAAATTTGGTGAAGAGTGGGGATATATTCGCAAGAAGGAAGATCGGCTTACTGGCGAAGATATTCGTGAAGGTTTAACCGCAATTGTTTCTATCAAACTTGCTGAACCGCAATTCGAAGGACAAACAAAGACCAAACTTGGAAACACAGAAGCCAAATCATTTACCCAAAAAAGCATGAATGATCATTTAACCAGCTGGTTTGAGCAGAACCCAGGTGAAGGTAAAGATATTGTTCGCAAGAGTATTGATGCAGCAGCTGCACGCGTCGCAGCCAGAAAAGCACGCGACCTATCTCGTAACCGTAAAGGTTTATTAGAGGGACGTGGAATGCCCGGCAAGTTGGCAGATTGCCAATGGACCGAACCCGAAAAATGTGAACTTTATATTGTTGAAGGAGATTCTGCAGGCGGATCAACTAAAGGTGGAAGAGACTCTAGATATCAAGCAGTGCTCCCAATTCGCGGAAAGATTTTAAATGTTGAGAAAGCCCGCATCGATCGGGTTCTTCAAAATAATGAAGTGCAATCGCTAATCACAGCGCTGGGCACTGGTATTCATGATGATTTCGATGTTGCAAAACTTCGCTACCATAAAATTATTTTGATGGCGGATGCTGACGTTGATGGTCAACATATTCGCACATTGCTACTAACTTTATTATTTAGATTTATGCGCCCACTAATTGA
>CAIQHM010000015.1 GCA_903871555.1 uncultured Actinomycetes bacterium
AATTGGGAAGCGGCTAACTTCTACTAATGACAGCGATACTCCAAATGCAACATATATTCCGGCCGCAAATGAAGTTGTCAGACGAATTGCCGAAAAGCGCGGCGGAATTGCTGGTGGACATATCGGAGATCTAATTGGCGCACCTTTTACTGCCCACTTTGTTGGCGGTTGTGTGATTGGTGATTCTGAAAAATCCGGCGTGATCGATCCGTATCACCGGGTTTGGAATTATCCGACTTTGCATGTTGTTGACGGTGCAAGTGTTACTGCAAACCTTGGGGTTAATCCTTCATTAACGATTACTGCGCAGGCAGAACGTGCGATTTCAATGTGGCCAAATAAAGGCGAGTCAGATCCGCGTCCGGCACAAGGTCAGCCTTATAGAAAAGTGGCTTCTGAGTTCCCACACAGCCCAGTCGTTCCAAAAGGTGCAATGGGTGAGTTAATAGGTGATATCTAAGTTTTAGGCGCACAGTGCCTATGCAAACTCTTCACCCCATGAAACCATTTCACCCTACGAGGGGGTGATTGCGTGTACGACATTTTGCCTGGGGTTTCGCTAACTCGAATCACCCCACCAACCGTCCCAGCTCAATTTATTCATCGTAAATCAATTTTAGAAATATTAGAAAAGCCAGCACCACAAGCCTTAATTGCAATAGCGCCAAGTGGCTTCGGAAAAACTATTTTGGCTGCGCAATGGGCGGCAATGCACCCAGATCGCACCATTTGGTACACCCCAGTTCTATCAGATTCTTTTAAGGATTTAGTTTTCCACTGCGTTTCATCGCTTCGTAGATTCAAGCCAGATGCAGCACCATGGATTGAAAAATATCGAACAGAAAAATTTGATTCACATAAAGCAGTGATTGAGTTTGCAAATGAGATTGCGACAATTGGCTTTGATGTCAACTTCATTGCAGACGGATCGCATAACATAAATCCTGAAAATCAAGTATTTACCCAACAATGGGCTGAACTTGTTCCAGAGAATTTAAGAACTTTATATACCAGAAATAATTTGCCACCAATAAATTATGCAAGAGCTATTTCAATCGATGCCTTTCATATGGTTAAGCCCATAGATTTAGCTTTCACTGATGAAGAAGTTGAGGTTTTAGCAATCAACTATGGCGTAGATTATGAAAAACATCGCGAGATATTGTGGAATGTTCAAAATTGGCCCGCAGGTGTATTGATGACCATTAAAACACTAAGCAATTCTGGCAAAGCAGTAAGTGCTGACTTTCTTGACAGCCAGATGCTAGTTGCCTCAACGCTAAATAATTTAGATTCTGAAATTTACGAAATAATCGAACAATTAACCTATTTTGCAAACATCTCCAAAGAGCAAGCATCTCTTATCCTAAATAGTGCGAGCAAACTTCAGAGCTTTGAAAGACTTGCGGCGGAAGGAATATTTGTTAGAAAAGTTGGAAATGACGGGGAAGCCTTTGAAATTAATGAGCTAATTCGGAACGCAATTAAAGAAGAACTTAAAAAAGATTCTGTTCGAACTAACGAAATAAAATCAAAGTCAATTGAAGTTAAGATCAATACTGGTCGCCTTGTGGCTGCCATAAAACTGCTAGAGGAAATTGGAGATACCAAGAGAGCTAAAGAACTTATTGCTCTGCATGTTCGCCAGTTGCTTTGGGGATCTGATGTCGATGGTGTTTTAAAAGATATTGATCTGATAAGTAAGTACTTGGAAATTGGCGGAGAAGGAAAAGAGCTAACGAGAGCATTTTCAGCTATGGCATTTGGAGCACTTGAAGAATTATCGGTAAAGATAAAAGGCCTAGAGATTACTTCACGAGCTGCTGGAATTTTTGAGAAAGTCGAATGCGATTTGTTGGTGATGGAGAGTCGGTATGCACTGGGTCTTGGAAACTTAAGCAAAGTTCTAGAGCTAAATAACTCGGTAGCTAAATCTTCAAAATCGTTATTCTCACTTCGAATGGCGGCAAATGCAGCTTTCTTGATGGAGGATTTGGACGAACTAATCAAAATCGTTGAGGAATCCAGAACTATGCCGCCCCCTGATCCCTCAGAGTCCACACTTCATCAACCAGCAATCGAAGCGTTATTTGCTTTGGCAGACGGTCGACTACAAGATGCGCTAGATCAGGCGAGATATGTAATTGAAGAGACAAAGAGAGTTGGTGCAACTGGAGTTTGGTCGCCATATGACATGGTTTATTGCGCGGCAGAAGTACTGCGAGAGACTTGTGCCGAAAAGGCCGCCATTGAATTAATCGAAAGTTATAGCGAAGATGTTAAGAAGTTTCATGTTACTTCTTGGCAAGCGGCATTTGAAGCAAAGATTGGCCTAATTGAAGCCCAACTTGGTCGCGCAAATGGTGGTCTGCAACGGATACGCAAAATTCGTGACGAACTAAATATTCCAAAATATCATCAAGATATATTCAGAGTTATTGATGAACACGAATTAATAATCAGGGCTCTACTCAGTGACTTCGAGCGAGTAGCTGAAATTGTTTATCGGACACCAACCAGACCAACTGTCGCAATTGTCGCCTCGGTATTTGAAATTCGAAAAGGTGGCGAAGCAGCGAAGGCGGCTCTTGCCTCTCTAACTACTCGAAATCCGCGTGAAAAATTGATCTTCAATATTCTTTTAGTAAATGTAAATTTAGAACGTCCAAAGATAGCTGAAGAATTTATGGAAAAAGCGATGGCGATAGTTATGACCCATGGCTTTAAGCAAATCCTGCTGATTCAAAGTCCAAAGTTTCACGAATTTTTACTTAAATATGCGGCAACCCATCCAACTGTTTATATGGAACAAATCGCGAAAACTCTGCGCGATCGAATGGCAATATCGAATAACAAGGGCGGCAGGCTAGAGAATTCACTTACGAAGCGTGAGATAGAAATTCTGAATCGTCTCTCAACAGGCCTGCCTATCTCGCAGATTGCATCAAATCTTCATATTTCAAATAACACAATTAAGACGCACCTTAGGAACGTTTATAAGAAGCTTGGTGCTGATTGCCGAGAGAGCGCGGTAGAAAAAGGTCGCGAGCTACTGCTCTTTTAACTTCTCAGTCTGCTCTTTGCGAAGCCTTGGCCAAGTAGTTATTGGGTATTAAAGGTTGCGATAAAAATCTTTGATCAAATCTTGGACAAGTTTTGTCTTCTCTTTAACAACAAAATGCGATGTTCCAGGAACAATTGCAAGTCGGGCGTTAGGGATTGCTTCGTAAAGTTCAACCGTGTGCTGATTAGAAAATGGTTCATCATCGCCGGTTAATACAAGAACCGGACAACTAATTCGGGCAAGTTGGGAAGTTGTCATTGTTGGTTCGGAATTCCAGACTTCATACGCTTTCCGGATAATCACTTCTTGCATATGTGCTGGATCAGGAGAGCGAAGGGCAAATTTTGCAGCATCATCTTCGGTAATAACTATTTCTGGATCTTCTTCGATAAGTGAAAGGCCACTGTCGTAGTGATAGTTAGTACCAATCGCAACAATCGATTTAACTAAATCTGGACGCTTTAGCGCAACCATCAATGAAATAATTCCACCATCGCTCCAACCAATTAAATGAGTTGGGCCTTTAATTACATCTTCGATATATGCAATCGCTTCATCTGTCTGAAAATCAAAGTGATAAAAACCTTCGCGACTTGCAGTTCTGCCATGTGCGCTGCGATCGTAAGCAAAAATTGAGTGCGTGCGTTGCACTGCTGGAATAACGGTGTAATCCCAACTTTCAGTTGAGCTTAAACCACCATGCATAAGTAAGACTGGTTCTGATTTCTTACCAAAAGTTTTTCCTTGCGCCGACCAAACCTGATGGCCACGTAGATTGATATAGCCACGCTTTAACTTAAGCATTTATTACAACGAATCCATGATGTGGCGATTCCCACGGTCGAATGTTGCATAGTTCCAGCACCAATCTGCGATGGTTCCGATTCGGTTGCGACCGCCCATCAAATAGAAGAGGTGTAGAAATAACCAGGTAGCCCATGCTGGATAACCAGAGAACTTAATTGGTCCGGCTTCGACGACCGCTTTATGTCGACCAATAGTTGCCATTGAACCTTTGTCTTTATATTTAAAATCTTTTAGCTCACTGCCTTTTTCACGGCGCAGAATCTGTTCTGCTACGAAACGTCCTTGCTGCATTGCTACTGGCGCAACCATTGGCAAGAAGCGGCCATCCTTAGCTTTGGCGCCACAGATATCACCGACGCCCCAAATATTTGGATAATTTGTTACAGCAAGAGTTGGATAAACACTTAAGCGATTTCCATCTAGTGGAAGTGAAAGGTTTTCAATTACAGGAGCACCCTTTACGCCAGCTGCCCAAATAGTAACTTCGGATGGGATTGTTGAACCATTGCGCAATTCAATTTCGCGATGCTTAACAGATTTAACAGCGGTATCAAGCAAGACAATCGCCCCCAACTTCTCAAG
>CAIQHM010000016.1 GCA_903871555.1 uncultured Actinomycetes bacterium
AAGGCCACCACAAAACCTTAGTGGTGGCCTTTTCTAATCATTTTAATCATTTTGATATTAATTGCGGCAAAGCGCCAAAATTGAAAAGGTAAATTCTTACGAGAACGCAGAGTTTTTTCAGTTGGTAGCGGGGCATGTTTAATGCTTTCGGTTTCGTTATCCATGGCCATCTCCTTATTCCGGAATCAAAAACCAGCCGAAGCGGGCCTTTGCCTTATAGATAAACATGTAATGCAGAAGCAATTTGATCCAATGCCCGGCTAATCCGATTTCACCGAAAGTATCATCGGTGCTTCTGCCAGTATTTGGGAACTTTAAATAATCTGGAACAACTGGGTACATTGTCATTGATGCAGCAGAACCCTTGCGCAGCCCTGATCCAGCAGATGCAACACATGCGGCCCCCATATCTGCCATTGAAGCTGTATTAATTTTTGCGTTCTTGCCCGATTTAATAAGCGCTGCAATATTTACCGCAGCAACTTTGCCCATGATTCCTGAAGGCATTCCGGTGCGTGGTGGCGAAGGAGCAACGAGCGTGCCATTAGGCGATTTTCTTGGTTTTGAAATTTGATGTGGTGGTGCAAATGCGATTCCGACTGCAAAAACATTTGGGAATTTGGGAACTTGATAAGTCTTTGGCCAATCCGACGCCAGCCATTCTTCGTATGGCTTACCGCTGTAATCGGCATCGACTTTCATGAAACCACTTGGCGCAAAGATTTCGGCTGAAATATCTTTGCCGTCTTTTTCGAAAGCTTTCATATCAACACCACGAAATTGTGGAAGCAACATTGCAAAATCAAAAGAAAGCGTTCCCTTTGTGCCATCGACAAGTTCGTAATGAATTAATCCAGCCCCAATTTTTTCAACATGGGCGCCAAGAATCGCGTGGATATTGCGTTCTCTAAATAGAGATTCGGTCCAAAGTTTTGATGTTGTTTGGAAACCGCGTTGTGTAAAAATAAGTCCACCAACGCCGAAATCACCGAGTTCATATTCATTTGTTAGATAAATAATTTCAGCTAAGTCACGAACACCTGCTTGTTTTAGTTCGTGTTCGACGTTGAAGGTGTATTCAAAAGCTGCGCCTTCACATGTGCAGGTACCGTGACCGACACCAATTACTAAAGTTTGCTTTTGGCCAGCCTTCATCTTTGCGATTACAGCCTTAAGCGAATGTGCCGCTTCAATTGCATGATCAGAGGTACAGACTGAAACTGTGTGCCCATCTGGCCCAAGACCTTCTGTTGCTGCAAAATTTAACTTTGGTCCCGTTGCATTTATTAAATAATCATATTCAATCTTCGCACTTGTGCCATTCTTGTTTGCATCGGTATAGGTGACTTCAATATATGGCGAAGAAATTTGAGCATCACCTGCTGGATGAACCGCTGTTGCAAGTGCCTGATGAAATGTTATTTTCTTCCGTTTATAAACCGGGGCCAAGGGAAATGTAACTTGTGATTTATTCATCTTTCCAACGCCGACCCAAATATTTGAAGGAATCCAGTTGTACTTTGAATTTGGTGAAACGACAATTACTTCATCACTCTTCTTTAGAATCCGTTTTAAATGTAGAGCTGCTGTATGACCTGCAATACCAGCGCCCATCACAACAACTCGTGCCACTTAACTCTCCCTTAAATCGCTTGGCACAGAGGCTAACTATCAATAGGTCATTTAAGAATAGAAAAGTTGTGGGCTGGCACTCCTAGTAGTGTGGGTTCATGAGCATAAAAGCGAGTGAAGCTTGGAGTTTGGCACTTTCGGAGTGGGCAATACCAAAAGAAATTTTGGAACAGGCATCAGAAAGTCCATGGATCCATCCTGCAGCACTTTTTAATATCCCAAATGTTATAGAAATGACACCCGCGCATAAATTAGCAAGAGAGTTAATGCCAGAAGGTGGAACAGTCTTAGATATTGGTTGTGGTGGTGGACTTGCCGCATTTGCAACAACACCTCCTGCAACAAAAGTTATTGGCGTTGATCACCAAGAGGATATGTTGCAGATGTTTAAATCAAACGCGGAGAGTCGTAATGTTGAAGCTCAGACCTTCCTAGGATTTTGGCCAGCGATAGCAAATGAAGTTCCAATGGCAGATGTTGTAACAGTTCACCATGTTGTTTATAACGTCTCCGAAATTGTCCCATTCATTACCGCACTAAATTCACATGCGCGTAAACGGGTCGTGATTGAGATGCCCGCAGAACACCCACTTTCGACAATGCGTGCGGCGTGGAAGCACTTTTGGGATTTAGATAGGCCAACTAAACCAACACCAGACGATCTGATGTCGGTATTAGCAGAAATGGGAATTGCCGCACAAATCAAATATTTTACTGGCGAAATACGCAATGAAAAAGATTTAGAGGATGCTACAAAATTTATGAGAATCAGGCTCTGTCTTCCTCTTGAAAAAGAAAATGAAGTCAGAGATTTTTTTGCGAAAGAAAAGCCTTCAATTGCTCGCGAGTTAGCCGTTATTTACTGGGATATCTAAAGATTTAATCTTTGTTGTAACGTTCTTAATTATCACAGGCGTGTATTTATCAATCTCTTGATAGATCCCGCTGACCGGAATGTTTTTATCGGCCCATTGCCAAGGTGTTGCAAGACAAATCGTTGCCACTAGATAAGCCATAAGAGCGGTACGAATTACTGAGAATGCTGCGCCAAGCAATGAATCTAGCCACTTAAATGGACCAAAGAGAATGCGGTTGTGAAAGAACTCGGCAAATTTAGCTAAGAACCATTGACCAATTGTTGAACCAATTGAAATAGCAAGAAGTAGAAGCGCGAATTTTCCGAAGACGCCCTGCCAATCTTTTAAGTAATTCCAAGTAATCGCCAGGCCTGCTACGCCACCGCCAACATAACCGACCATTGAGAAAACTGATTTTAGAAAGCCTGCACGATAACCACGAATGAAAGAGCCAAGAATTAATAGGGCTAAGAAAATATCTACCCAGTTGTATTTCATAGGGAAATTCCCAAATGCTTCTTGAGTTCAGAAAATAACTGCGCTTCGGATTTGAATACTCCAACATGCTTATATGCAACTTCGCCATTGGAATTTAGAAACCAAGTTACTGGAACGCCCATACCAAAAGAACTTTTTGTGGACCCATCTTTGTCATAAAGATTTGGCCATGTCATTCCTTGTTCGACAACAAACTTTCTTGCAGATTTCATGTTGGCTTCTTCGACATCAATACCGATTATCGCAATTTTGTTTTTAGCGGCAAGAGCCCTGAAGAATGGCATCTCTTGACGACATGGGATACACCAAGATCCCCACACATTAATAACTGCAGGGCCTTTAATTGATTCCAACAAAATTTCACTCTTGCCATCTAAGCAGGTGAGCGAAGTTCCGGTGGTCTTACTTGAATCTGTTGGTATTTGAGAACATGAAATAACTTGTCCATTGCCAACGCTCTTTGGAACAGGTGTGCCACATGATGTAAGTAGCAGGGTTGAAATAAGAAGCGCCGAGATAAGTTTCATCGAAAATCAGCATCCGTTTTTAATAGCGCCATGGCTTTAACTTTATCCATTTCTCCGATGCCAAATGATGGACATAACTTAGCCAATGGACAGGCGCCGCATGCAGGTTTACGCGAATGACAGATACGTCGGCCATGCCAAATCATTCGTTGCGAGAGATTTGTCCACTCTTTCTGTGGAATTAATTTTCCGACTTCATGTTCGACCTTCACTGGATCCATGGAATTACTCCAACCAAATCGCCGGCTAAGGCGCCCGAAGTGGGTATCAACTGTTATGCCTGGAATGTCGAAGGCATGACCTAAAACAACATTTGCAGTCTTGCGTCCGACACCTGGCAGCTTTACTAATTCAATTAATTCACCAGGAACTTCCCCGCCATATTCATTCATGATTTTTACAGACAAACCTTTAAGGTTTCGCGCCTTGCCGCGAAAGAATCCGGTTGAATGAATTAGCTCTTCGATGATTGCAACATCAGCCCCAGCCATTTTTTTCGGGGTTCCATATTTTTTAAATAGCTTTGGTGTAACCATGTTTACGCGCTTATCTGTGCATTGCGCGGACAGAACTGTTGCACAGAGAAGTTGGAATGGGCTTTGAAAATCTAATTCGCATCGCACATCTGGATAAGTCTTCGTGAGAACCCGATAGATCGCGCGGGCCTCGGTGCTCATATGGGGAAGGTTAACCCGATTGGAGTTACCAGCGCCATTACGGGTATCCTTCGAAAATGCCTACCCCCAAGGAAATTAACGACGAAGCTGTCGTTCGTAAGGCCCCACTATTTAGCGCGCTTGATGACGCGGCCGCAGCCACACTTCGCGAATCAATGACGCCAGTAAAGGTTTCAAAGGGGAACACACTCTTTAAAGAGGGCGATGCTGGTGATCGCTTGTTCGTAGTCGTTGAAGGAAAGTTAAAGCTTGGAACAACATCTGCCGATGGTCGCGAAAATTTACTTTCGATTCTGGGACCTGGTGAAATGTTCGGCGAACTTTCACTCTTTGATCCAGGCCCACGCACTGCAACTGCAACTGCAGTAACAGATGCCAGATTGCTTTCACTTTCAAATGACAAAGTAATCGGTTGGGTTACCCAACATCCAAAAGTTTCACTTCAACTTCTTGGTCGCTTGGCACAACGTCTTCGTCGCAGCAATGAAGTACTTGCTGATTTAGTTTTCTCTGATGTTCCTGGCCGAGTTGCGAAAGCAATCATGGATTTGGGAAGTCGCTTCGGAGTTCAAAAAGATGATGGTTTACATGTAAACCACGATCTAACTCAGGAAGAGCTCGCACAACTTGTTGGCGCATCTCGCGAAACCGTAAATAAGGCTTTGGCTGATTTCGCAGGCCGTGGCTGGGTTCGCTTAGAACCACGCGCAGTTGTTGTACTTGATATCGACCGCCTATCAAAGCGCGGTCGTTAATTACTTCTTTTTAAGTTCGAAGGTTAATTCAACTTCAACTGGTGAGTTAAGTGGAAGTTCTGCAACACCAAGTGCTGAGCGCGCATGCTTTCCATTTACATCGCCCCAAAGTGCAAGAAGCAATTCAGATGCACCATTGATAACTGCAGGTTGATTTACGAAACCTGGTGCGCCATTTACATAACCAACAACGCGAACTATGCGAGCAACATCATCGACATCGGCAACTAAGTTCAGTGCAGCAAGTGCGTTTAGTGCACAAATTTGCGCAAGTTCTTTTGCTTGTTCAACAGTAACTTCAGCGCCAACTTTTCCAGTAATTGGAATTGCGCCATTGACCATCGGAAGTTGGCCAGCAGTGAAAACTAATTTGCCGGTCTTAACTGCAGGAACGTAAGCAGCTAATGGAATTGCTGCGACCGGAAGTTCTAGGCCCATCTCTTTTAATTTTTTACGGATATTCATTAGTCTTAATTTCCTAACTCTCTCTTCATATAAGCAACGAGTTGTTCGCCGCTTCCTGGTGCAGGAATAACTTGAACGAGTTCCCAACCATCAGAACCCCAAGTATCTAAAATTTGTTTTGTTGCATGTGAAAGAAGTGGCACGGTTGCATATTCATATTTATTCATTAGTTTCCTCCGGTAAGTGCAGCTTTTACTAAACCTGAAACCAAGCCACCATCTGCTTTGCCGGCAACTTTAGGTTGAATTGCTTTCATTACAACACCCATACCTGCAGGGCCAGATGCGCCAGTTTCGGCAATCGCATCAGCAATAATTTTCTTAACATCATCTTCAGATAACTGCTCTGGTAAATATTCAGTAATTACTTTGCCTTCACTTGTTTCGCGCTCGGATCGATCAGCATGTCCAGCATCTCTAAATGCATCGGCTGCTTCGCGACGCTTCTTAGATTCGCGCGAGAGTACGGTGATGATTTCAGCATCGGTCAGAACGCGGGCGCTCTTTCCAGAAACCTCTTCATTTGTGATCGCAGTTAAAACCATGCGAATAGTTCCGGAACGAAGCTCGTCTCGTGAACGGATAGCCTCGGTTAAATCGCCCTGAAGTCGTTCTTTTAGTCCCATAGCGGTATCTTCTCACGCCTATGAGTTACAAACTACGCGAGGTCACGGTCCCGGTTCTTCCTGCTGGCCACCGTTCAATTCGGGTGCTGCATTTTTCTGATCTTCACCTGACGTCGAAACGTAAAACTGAAATTGCGGATATCAAATCCTTCGTTGATTTAAAGCCAGACCTAGTTATAAGTACCGGTGATTTCATGGCGCATAAAGGTGCGGTACCAGTTGTTCTAGATGCGCTTCATCCACTGTTTGATATTCCTGGACTCTTTGTTTTCGGATCTAATGATTATTACGGGCCACAACCGAAGAATCCGTTCTCATATCTATTTAAAGATAAAGGTAAGCGAAAATTGGGGCCAGATTTAGATTGGGAAGGTCTGCAAAAATCTTTAACTGGAATTGGCTGGATTGATTTAAATCATTCGCGGGAAATTTTAAAGATCAATGACACAACTATTGAAGCTCGTGGAACTGATGATGCACATTTAAATTTAGATTATTATCCCGAAGTTGCAGGTGCTCCGGATAGAAAAGCTCAATTGGCAATCGGTGTTACACATGCACCGTACTTGCGAGTCTTAGATGCGATGAATAAAGATAATTTAGATTTAATTTTTGCGGGACATACACATGGTGGACAAGTTCGTCTTCCATGGTTTGGTGAAAGTAAAGCTCTTACAACTAATTGTGATTTACCAAATTGGCGGGCTCGGGGTTTAACTCGCGAACCAAATGAACCTTGGTTACATGTTTCAGCAGGAATGGGAACAAGTCCATTTGCACGAATTCGCGTGGCATCACCACCAGAAGTTTCGCTAGTGACGCTTGAAGCCGGGTTTTAAATAGTTTGTAAATTGTGCAATCTCAATCATCCCAGCCTTTTGGTAAGCCTTGATTGCTGCAATATTTTTATGTGCAACCCCAAGTGAAAGTGATTCAATCCCAAGTTGGTTTGCTTTAGAAATAAAGCGTTGTACAAGTTGTGTGGCATAACCTTTTCCGCGCATCGATTCAACTGTTGCTACCGAAGATAGAACATGTGAACCTGAAGACCATTTAACTAGCGCCCCGATTGCACTTACATCGCCCAATTCATTTCGCACACAACCCCATTGAATAACCTCTGGATTACCGGGATATACCGATGATTCGGGTGCATTTTCATTAAGAATCTTCGTGATCAAATCTTCATCAGTTAGCTCTTCGATCTCTTCAAATCCTGAAATTATTTTTGTATCAATGCCATAAGTATCGAATTGATTTGCGATTTCCAGATGACCGAAAGTTGGGCCAAAACTAGTGAATGCCACTGCGCATTTATCCCAACGGGGATCAATATGTGGGTTTGGGCCGTAGGCATGACCGTAGATAAAGCCTGATTGCATCGTAAAAGAGAATGAATCTTCGCTCTTAAATGCTTCGATGAAATCTTTGGCATTCGCTTCAGAAACAAAAATGCCAGGTCCGTTTATTTCGCCAAGATGTTCGCGAGCCCAACCAAGTGCGACTATTAAATCGCTGGTCTGCTTAAAACTCTTTGGCAACGAGTTCTGCAATCTGCGCAGTATTTAAGGCTGCACCTTTGCGTAAGTTATCGCCGCACAAAAAGAGATCAAGTGCGTGTTTGTCATCAAGGCTGCGACGAACGCGACCAACCCAAGTTGGATCAGTGCCAACAACTTCGGCAGGTGTTGGGAATTCATAATTCTCTGGATCATCAACAAGTTTTACGCCAGCGGCGTTACGCAGAACTTCTTGCGCATCTTTTCGCGAAACTTTCTTCTTAAAGATCGCGTGAACGGCTAGTGAGTGGGTTGTTAATACCGGAACCCGAACACATGTAGCTGAAACTTTTAGATCTGGCATTCCGAGAATCTTGCGAGATTCGTTGCGCACTTTAAGTTCTTCAGAAGAGTAACCCTCTTCCTTTAGCGAACCAGCCCACGGAACAACATTGAGTGCAAGTGGCTTTGGGAATGGCCCGTTATCTTTTATGTAAGCCTTTGAATCATTTGCAACATCACCAGAATTTGTTCCGGCAACTGCAGAAATTTGGGCGCGCAAAGTATCGATACCTGATTGGCCGGCACCAGATGCTGCTTGATATGAGGCGACAACAAGTTCTTCTAAGCCATATGCCTTATTGAGTGCTCCCATCGCAACAATCATTGAAAGTGTTGTGCAATTTGGATTTGAAATAATTCCCTTTGGACGTTTCTTAGCCGCCTTTGGATTTACTTCTGGAACAACAAGTGGAACTTCTGGATCCATGCGAAACGCACCGGAGTTATCTACAACAACTGCGCCACGTGCCGCAGCGATTGGTGCCCACTCTGCTGAAATTTCATCTGGGACATCGAACATTGCAATATCAATTCCATCGAATGCTTCTGGTGAAAGTGCAACAACAGTAAGTTCTTCACCGCGACACATAAGTTTCTTACCAGCACTTCGTGCGGATGCGATTAAACGAATCTCGGCATAAACATTTTCGCGCTTGCTCAAGATATCGAGCATTACTGTGCCAACGGCGCCAGTCGCACCAACAACTGCTAGAGATGGTTTTCTGCTCATCGACCTGTTCCCCCGTATACAACAGCTTCGATTTGTGCCGCATCTAATTCAAATGCGGTGTGCGCTGCGCGGACGCCATTTTCAAGATCTGTTGCGCGACAGACAATTGAGATCCGAATTTCAGAAGTTGAAATCATTTCAATATTTACGCCAGCATCAGCAAG
>CAIQHM010000017.1 GCA_903871555.1 uncultured Actinomycetes bacterium
GCCAAGTGGAATATGAACTAAGCGACGAGCGGCACGTTCCTTATCTTTAGCAAAAAGTTCTTGAAGAAGCGGAGTATTAACAGGGCCAGGGGAGAGTGCGTTAACACGCACACCTTGCCGGGCAAATTGCACACCAAGTTCGCGAGTCATCGCTAGTACGCCGCCTTTAGATGCTGTGTATGAAATTTGTGATGTTGCAGAAGCCATTGTTGCAACGAAAGAAGCAGTATTAATGATTGAACCTTTGCCGGCCTTCAACATGTAAGGCAGAACAGCTTTGCAGCATAGATACACCGATGTCAGGTTAACTTCTTGGACTAAGCGCCAAGCGTCGATTCCAGTAGTCAGAATTGAATCATCTTCCGGTGGTGAAATTCCTGCATTGTTAAATGCAATATCGATTCGGCCATATTCATCGAAGGCGACTTTGTACATTCTTGCGACATCTTCTTCTGATGTGACATTTGCCTTTACGAAGATTCCGCCAAGTTCCTTGGCAACTTTGTTGCCGATCTCTTCATTTAAATCAACTATGACAACCTTTGCGCCCTCTTCGGCAAAACGTTGTGCTGTTGCATATCCAATTCCGCTGGCGCCACCAGTGATTACTGCAACGCGATCTTGTAACCGTTTCATTTTATTCTCCTAGTTATTCTTGCGTATCAAAGAAAACATTTTTAACTTCAGTAAATGCATCAAGTGCGTCAGGTCCAAGTTCCCGGCCGAGTCCGGATTGTTTGTAGCCTCCAAATGGGGTCCAATATCTAACTGATGAGTTTGAGTTTACCGAAAGGTTTCCGGCTTCCACCGCTCTTGAAACGCGAATAGCGCGTCCAATATCGCGAGACCAGATTGAACCAGATAGGCCATATTCTGAATCGTTCGCAATCCGAATTGCATCTACCTCATCCTCAAAGGGCAGAACACTTACAACTGGACCAAAAATTTCTTCGCGATATGCACGATCATTTGTATCTTTTGGAAGCAGAACGGTTGGTGCGAACCAATAACCGGCACCTTCAGGTTTTGTGCCCTGAAACGCAATTGGGGTTCCACTTGGAACATATTCCTTAACTCGTTCTAGCTGAGCCGCAGAAACCAGGGGACCCATTTCTGCGCTTTCGAGCGCTGGATCTTCAACGCGGAATTTCTTTACTGCTGTTTCAAATTCGGCCATGAATTTATCGAAGACTGAACGCTGTACAAGAAGGCGAGATCTAGCGCAACAATCTTGACCAGCATTATCAAAGACAGCTCCTGGTGCATTTGCAGCTGCCTTTTGAATATCGCTATCCGCAAAAATGATGTTTGCACTCTTACCGCCAAGTTCCAAAGTTAATCGCTTAACCTGATCGGCACATCCACGCATAATTCCTTTGCCAACTGTTGTTGAACCAGTGAATACTATTTTGCGCACTAGGGGATTAGTTACAAATCGTTCCCCAACAATGCTGCCCTTTCCAGGAATTACATTGAATACACCATCCGGAATTCCAGCTTCGATTGCAAGTTCACCAAGGCGAATAGCAGTCATTGGAGTTATCTCTGCAGGTTTCAAAACGACGGTATTTCCCGCAGCAAGTGCCGGGCCAAAACCCCAGCCAGCAATTGGCATTGGGAAATTCCACGGAACAATTATTCCGATTACGCCAAGAGGTTCCTTGAAAGTTATATCAATTCCATTGGGTACTGGAATTTGTTTTCCAAAGAGTCGTTCTGGGGCAGCGCTGTAATAATTCAATACATCGCGGACGTTGCCGGCTTCCCAACGCGCATTGCCAATGGTGTGACCACTATTTAAAACTTCTAGTTGGGCAAGTTCTTCCAGATGTGAATCAACTACTGAGGCAAACTTGCGCAATAACTTTGCACGATCGCCTGGGTTCACTTTGCGCCAGGTTTGAAAAGCCTTTTCCGCCTTTGCAATTACAAGATCGGTTGCAGCAAGATCTGCGAGTTCAATCTCTTTAACTGGTTTTGCGGTTGTCGGATTTATTACAGTGAATGTGCTCATTAATTTACATCCGCTCGAAACTGCGGAAACGCTCCCAATCTGTTACGGCTCGTGAATAGGCATCTAATTCGGTATCGGCCATGTGCGTGTAATGCTTCTGTACATCAGCGCCGAAAGTATCTCTGATCCAAGTGCTATTTGCCCACAAATCGCGCGCTTCCTTAAGCGAAGTTGGAACACGATTTGTCTCTAGTGCATATGCATTTCCAGTGAAAATAGGCTCGAGTTCTAAGTTATTTTCAATTCCATCGAGTCCTGCAGCGACCATTCCAGCGACCGCTAGATATGGATTCACATCTCCGCCTGGAACTCGGTTTTCAACCCGAAGTGATAAACCTTCTCCGACCAAGCGAAGTGCGCAGGTGCGATTATCGCGCCCCCATTTAATTGCTGTTGGAGCAAATGTTCCTGGTTGGTAGCGCTTGTATGAATTGATATTTGGCGCAAATAAAAGCGCAAGCTCGTTCATATGTTTCTGCAGACCGGCCAAGTAAGAGCGTCCTTGCTTTGACATTCCATCGCCAGCATCGCCGGCAAGAACTGCGCCACCTTTCTTATCACGGAACGATAAGTGGATATGGCAAGAGCTGCCCTCTTTCTCATTGAACTTAGCCATAAAGGTAAGAGAACATCCCTGCTTTGCGGCAATCTCTTTTGCGCCCATCTTGTAGATGACATGGTTATCGCAAGTTGAAAGTGCATCTTCATAACGAAATGCGATTTCGTGTTGGCCGAAGTTACATTCACCTTTTGCGGATTCAACAATTAGCCCGGCTTCATCCATATTGTTTCTAATTTCACGGAGCAACTTTTCAACTCTGCCAGTTCCGAGAAGCGAATAGTCCACGTTGTATTGATTTGCAGGTGTGAGATCGCGATAAGCCTTATCCCATGCCTCTTCAAAAGTTTCTTTGAAAACAATAAACTCAAGTTCGGTGCCGCACATTGCGACCATTCCAGCTTTATCAAGGCGTTCGAGCTGGGTCTTTAAAATTGTTCGTGGTGAAACTGAGATCCCATGTTTGTGGTGATCGGTGAAATCTGCGATCAACATAACTGTGCCTTCATGCCATGGCATTGGACGCAAAGTGTTCAAATCTGGCAGCATCGCCATGTCGGCGTAACCGGTATCCCAAGAAGAAATGTCATAACCCTGCACTGTGTTCATGTCGATATCTGATGCCAATAAGTAGTTACAACCCTCGGTGCCATTTGCCAGAGTGTCATTTAGAAAAAACTTGGCATGAATTCGCTTGCCTTGTAGGCGGCCCTGCATATCTGTGGCGCCAACGACAACGGTGTCGATCTTGCCGCTCTCGACATCCTTGCGAAGTTGTTCGACGGTTAATTTCACGTGAGCGCTCCCTTTTTGGCCAAATTATTGGATTACCTGTGGGGAGGTTACTAGGGCTTGTAATTACGCACAACGGGCGTGAAATTCACCAAATTTCCCTGTTAAAACCCCACGAATAGCCTTCCAATTTGATGAGACGCAAGGCACACTCTCTCTAACTTCTAGAAGGGTGGAATGGATTCAATGTCGAATACACATGCAGATGACGAGCGTCGCTTAGCCGACCTCGGATACAAACAAGAGCTAACTCGTTCTTGGTCTAGTTTCTCGAACTTCGCAATCTCCTTCTCAATCATTTCAATCTTGGCAGGTTGCTTTACAACCTTTGCGCAAGCTTGGAATAACGGCGGCCCTGTTGCGATCTCTCTTGGTTGGCCGCTAATTTCGGCCTTAATTTTAATTATTGGACTCTGCATGTCAGAGCTCGCATCAGCATTTCCAACATCTGGTGGAATTTATTGGTGGGCTTCCAAGCTTGGTGGACCTAAAGCTGGCTTCTATACCGGGTGGCTAAACCTAATTGGACTTGTATCTGTGACTGCTTCAGTTGGATACGGCCTAACTTCTTTTCTAAATATTGTTCTAGGTGGATTCTTTGATGGTTATGCAGCTTCATTTATGGGCGGCGACTGGATCAAACAACAATTCGCACTTTTCGTAATTGTTATTGCAATTGTGACTCTTATTAATATTTTTAGCAGCCATCTCTTGGCCGTCATAAATAACATCTCAGTTTGGTGGCACGTATTTGGCGCAGCTCTAATTGTTATTATCTTAGTTGTGGCTCCAGATGCTCACCAATCAGCAAGCTGGGTCTTCACAGAAAGAATTAACAACTCTGGCTTCTCTGGTGGAAGTTACTGGCTATATGTATTGCCACTTGGCTTCTTGCTAACGCAGTACACAATTACCGGTTTCGATGCTTCTGCACACCTATCTGAAGAGACTCAAGGTGCACATATCGCTTCTGCAAAGGGTATTTGGAAGTCAATCTTCTACTCTGCAATCGGTGGATATATCTTGTTGCTAGCTTTCCTATTCGCTGCAACAAATTCTGACATGATCAACTCAACTGATCCAGAAGTTAACCCATTCGGAATCGGTTCAGTTATCGCTCTTCTATATAGCGCTCTCGGTGGCGGCGCGCTGTTCAAGTTGGTAATGGTTATAACAACTGCCGGACAGATCTTCTGCGTAACTGCTTGTTTGACTTCATGCTCACGCATGCTCTTCGCCTTCTCAAGAGACGGTGCAGTGCCAGGACATAACACTTGGAAGAAAGTAAACAAAGCTGGTGTACCAGTTAACGCAGTTCTAATTTCAGCTACAGGTGGTGTAGTTCTAACACTTCCAGCTCTATATAAGAGTTCAGCCGGGGTTCCAACAGCTTTCTACGCTGTTGTTTCAGTCTGCGTAATAAGCCTTTATCTGTCATTCATGATTCCTATTTACCTCCGTCTAAAAGCTGGAGATAAATTCAAGGTCGGTGCTTGGAATAATGGTTCAAAGTACAAGTGGATGAACACAGTTGCAGTTGCTGAAATTGCGATTATTTCAATCTACTTCATCTTGCCATTCTCACCACTAGGCGTTCCAGGCGCTAAAGACTTCAACTGGACCGCTGTGAACTACGCCCCAATCGTTACTGGCGGCGCCTTGATCCTGCTCTGGATCTGGTGGCACCTTTCAGTAAAGAAGTGGTTCAAGGGACCAATTAGCAACCTGTAATAAGTAATTAAAAAAGGGGGCTCTCGCAACGAGGGCCCCCTTTTTATTTAAACTTACTTAAGAATTAGATTGCCCCAGCTTTGGACAATTGGTTTCCAGATTCGTTCAAGCTCGGATTCGGCGGCAGCTACTTCGGCCTTAACACTTGCCTTGCCGGACTCTAGAAATGCATTGTCTGCATCATCTTCCCAGAGCTGAATGATTCCAGAATCAACTTCTGGGTGGAACTGCACTGCATAAGTTGCCTTACCAATTCGATATATCTGGTTTTCGCAGAGATCACTAGAAGCCAAGGCCACGGCCGCAGATGGAAGTTTTGATACAACGTCCTCATGCCACTGCGCAGTTACTGCGCCACTTTCAAAATTAAAGATTGAATCTATAACCGAATTTCGATCTATTTTATAAATACCAATTTCGCCAACTTTGGATCGTGTTACTTCGCCATCTAAGGCGGTTGCAAGTAATTGCGCCCCTAGACAGATTGCAAATACCGGTATCTCTCTTGCAATTGCATCTGCCAATAATCTCTTTTCATTCGCCAACCAAGGCGCACTTGCCTCATCATTCGCGCCTATTGATCCGCCAAGTGGAATTAACGCCGAAATATCTGCGGGAACTTCTGTTGGAACTACATCACCGGCATAAGCGCGCAAGATTTTTATTTCAAATCCAATTTCCATAAGCCAACGGCCAACTAAATGTGGGGGATCGGTAGGGTCATTTTGGATTGCAAGAATTATTTTCGCGCTTTTTTCTGGCATGCGTAAATAATGGCGCAACTTTTGTAATCCCGCAGGATTTTTGAAAATTCTTCAAGAATTGTCCAAAATCTTGCAATTTCTACCCTTTCAACACGCATGAAGTCAGCCTATTAGTGCGTTTTCTGGCATTCCCTGCTACCTTCGCCTTTATAAGAAAACTACCAAGTTTTCTCACAAACAAAGGAGCTCGTACCCAAAAGGGATTCGCTGAAAGCTAGCGAGCCATCCAACAAAAGGTACTTCTTTCCAAAATGACCTGAACTCTAGAACCTCAGACTTTCCGTAAGACTCCGAACGTTGTAACTCCAGTTTCATCGACAAGAATTAAAGAGATGATGGCTGCTGAGTGGGCGTTATTTTCAAAATCTACCTTTGCATCTGGTGTTGAAAACACAATTGCGAAATCATCTTCGCCGCTTGGCGTAACCTCCAGCTTTCAATACTGGGATCCATATCCAATAAGCATCGTTTCAGCTAAGGGTGCCTGGATGACGGATGTTGATGGTCGACAACTACTTGATCTTTCAATGGGCTTCGGCGCAATGCTTGCCGGTCATTTAAATGAAGAAGTTGTTGCTGAAACCAAAGCTGCACTTGAAGGTGGAACTCTCTTCGTTACTCCATCACCTATTTCACGTGATGGTTCTGAACGCCTTTGTAAGCGCTTTGGAATCGATAAGGTGCGCTTCGCAAACTCGGGAACTGAAGCCACAATGTATGGAGTTCGCACTGCAAAGGCCTACAACGGCAAATCTGCAATCGTTAAGTTGGAAGGTGGCTACCACGGTAGCTATGACCCACTTACAGTTTCAGCAAAGCCTTCACTTGATCAAGCAGGAAACCCAGAAGAACCAACTCCGGTAATCGGACAAGGTGTTAATGCTGGCGTTGTCTTTGTAGTTCCATTCAACAATCTTCCAGCACTTGAAAAGGTTTTTGCTCGCGATCACGAATCAATCGCATGCTTTATTTTGGAACCAGTTCTAGAAAACTTAGGAATTGTTCTTCCAGATGCTGGCTATCTTGCAGCTGTTCGCGATCTTTGCACCAAGTACAACATCGTCTTAATTTTCGACGAAGTTAAAACTGGTCTTACTGCTGGCCCACAAGGCGCGGCACATCGCATCGGCGTTCAACCAGATTTAATCTGTCTTGCTAAATCAATCGGCGGTGGACTTCCACTTGCTGCATTTGGTGGCAAAGCAGAAATTATGGACACAATCACAACCGGCGCAATGGCTCACTTCGGCACATTCAATGGCAACCCACTTGCGATGGCAGGACTTCGCGCAATGGATCGCTTGTGTACAGAAGAAGCACTTGCAAAGGCTGAAGCGCTAAATAAGCAGGCTTTAGATCGAATCACTGAAATCATCGAAGAGTTTCAACTACCAGCTCACACAGTTGGCTTTGGAGTTAAGGGTTGCGTAACTTGGTCGAAGGATCCAGTTCGTAACTATCGTGATTACAAGGCAACGGATTTTGCGATTGCTGAACTTTCATGGCTCTGGTCAATGAACCGCGGAATCATCACGCCTCCGGGTCTTGATGAACAATGGTTGATTTCTCTGGCACACGGTCAGAAGGAGATTGATTTATTGGTTGAAGATTTCCGCGCTTTTGCGGTCGCACTTCGCGCGTAATCTCTAAAGATTTATTCGAGGGCAATTAGTTCTAGATACTGATTGCCCCATAAATCTTCATCGCCATCAGGAAGCAATAAAACACGCTCTGGTTTGAGGGCTTGGACAGCGCCGACATCGTGACTTACAAGAACTACGGCGCCTTGATATTCACCAAGTGCAGCGAGAATTTCTTCGCGCGATGCTGGATCTAAGTTGTTTGTTGGTTCATCAAGTAAAAGAACATTTGCAGATCCGACGACAAGAGTTGCGAGAGCTAATCTTGTTCGCTCGCCACCACTTAGAACCTTTACTGGTTTTTGAACATCATCGCCAGAAAATAAGAATGAACCAAGGGTTTGTCGGGCTTGTTGTTCGCTGATTTTTTCACCGGCAGAGAGCATGTTCTCAAGAACTGTTCGCTCGAAATCAAGTGATTCGTGTTCCTGGGTGTAGTAACCAATTTTTAATCCGTGTCCTGGGAGTATTTCACCAGTATCTGATTGATTCGTGCCGCCCAAAATACTCAACAGAGTTGTTTTTCCAGCGCCATTTAATCCAAGGATAACTACGCGAGATGATCTATCGATCGCAAGATCAACATCGGTAAAGATTTCAAGTGAACCATATGACTTACTTAAGCCAGTTGCCATTAAAGGTGTCTTGCCACAAGCAGCGGGGGTAGGGAAGCGAAGCTTTGCAACCTTGTCGGATTTGCGAACATCTTCAAGGTTAGAGATAAGTGCTTCCGCGCGGCGCAACATTCCTTGGGCTGCAGTTGCCTTAGAAGCTTTGGCCCGCATTTTCTCGCCCTGCTTCTGCAAGATTTCAGCCTTCTTCTCGGCATTTGCACGTTCCTTCTTGCGACGATGCTCATCAGCCTCGCGTTGCAATAAATATTTCTTCCAACCCATGTTGTAGACATCAATCACATTGCGATTGGCATCTATATAAAAAACTTTATTTACAACAGTTTCGATCAAGGCAACATCGTGAGAGATAACTACAAGCCCGCCAGAATATTTGGCTAGATAATCGCGCAACCAATTAATAGATTCAGCATCTAAGTGGTTTGTTGGTTCATCAAGAAGAAGGGTTTCGGCTCCACTAAAAAGTAGGCGAGCAAGTTCAACGCGGCGACGTTGGCCACCAGATAGAACTTGGATTGGCTCTTCAAATAAGCGCTCTGGTAAACCAAGATTTGTTGCAATTGATTCGGCCTCGGCTGATGCGCCATAACCACCGGCGGCATTGAATTCGCTATCGACTCGGGCATATCGCTCTAGGGCGACTTCTAACTCTTCAGGCGTTGCAGTTGCCATTGCTTCTTCAGCCTTGCGCATCCGAATAACAATTTGATCTAAGCCACGTGCAGAGAGAATTCGATTTATTACAGTTTCTTCTTGATCGCCAGTTCGTGGATCCTGAGGCAGGTATCCGATTGTTCCGGTGCGAGTTATTTGACCACCTGCGGGAAGAGTTTCACCAGCTAAACATTTTGCAAGAGTTGATTTTCCGGCGCCATTGCGGCCGACAAAACCTATTCGGTCTCCGCTGTTGATGCGGACCGCTACATCTTTAACTAAGAGTCTTGCGCCAGCTCGGAGTTCAACGCTTTGAGTGGCAATCACTAAGCGATACTCCCACAGCAGCGATAGATATAACTAATCGTCTATTTTGAAGCCATCTTTAATTGCGCCGAGTTCGATACCAGCGGCAACGTGGTCAGTATTCTCGCCTCGTGCAAGCTGAGCGGCATGTGCTTTATCGTGCCAACGTTCTTCGATATTTCCGTATCGCCAAATGAGTAGAGCGATTGACCAGACAACAACAAAGCCAGCAACGATTATGTAGCCAGCTGAATTAAGATTGAAATCATTTGCATAGTTCCAGAAGCCGCCAGATAGGTTCAGTTGATTTGAAATTACCTGCAAGATTTCTAGCCCACCCACGAAAAGCGCAACTGCAACTGAGAGACCAGTAATGACAATGTTGTAGTAAACCTTGCGAACTGGTTTTGAAAAGGCCCAACCATAAGCGAAGTTCATAAAGGAGCCATCGATAGTATCGAGAAGACTCATTCCGCCTGCAAAGAAGAAGGGGAGTGAAAGTATTGCCCACCAAGGAAGTCCTGCGATTACAGAAGTACCGGCAAGGACTAGTAGACCAACTTCAGTAGCGGTGTCAAAGCCTAGGCCGAAGAGAATTCCGAGCGGATACATCTTCCAACTTGCATCGATGCGACGAGCAATCGGCCCAAAGAAACGCATCAAGAGGCCACGGGCATTTAAATGTTTTTCAAGTTCGTCTTCACTATATGCACCTTTACGCATCTGCGCGAAGACTTTTACAATCGAAATCAAAACTACTAAATTCAAAATCGCAATCAACATCAAAAAGGTGCCAGAAACCGTTGTGCCAATCAGGCCGGTGTAGTGATGCAGCGAAGAGTTCTCATCTTTCAACTGTGATCCAAGAGCTTTGATTCCAAAGTTCAATAATATTGCCAATACTGCGACAACTGAGGAGTGGCCTAGTGAGAAGAAGAAACCAACAGCAAGTGGGCGCTTTCCTTCAGACATTAATTTTCGAGTCGTATTATCAATTGCACTTATGTGATCGGCGTCGAATGCGTGGCGCATACCAAGTGTGTAAGCAAGTGCCGCAGTTCCCCAACCAAAGAGTGAACCATCGCTTAATTCATATTTTCCAGAAACAGCCAGTCCCATCAATACAAAACCAGCAATGTGTAGGAAGGCGATAACACCAAACATCGCAGCCATCCGGCGCCACTCATCCCGAGTTAGGCGATCGCGAAGCGGGATTTTGACCGATGCAGTGGCAACCTGGTTCATCTTCCGCCCCTTCTTCTAGATGCAAATGATTTGCAAGAAGGAAAAATACCTGAGTTTGGGAACCGACGCAACTTGAAAATAAAGAAGCCCCCGATCTCTCGAGGGCTTCCCTGAAGTTATTTCTTAGAGGTCGTAATAAAGCTCGAACTCGGCTGGATGTGGACGCAAGCGGACGTAATCCACTTCTTCCTTACGCTTCCAAGTGATCCAAGTTTCGATTAGATCCTTTGTGAATACGCCACCCTTGAGCAGGAACTCGTGATCGGCTTCTAGGTTATCTAGAACTGCATCAAGTGATCCTGGAACTTGTTGGATTGCAGCAGCTTCTTCGCCTTCCAATTCGTACAAGTCTTTATCAACTGGCTTTGGTGGCTCGATCTTGTTCTGAATTCCATCTAGTCCGGCCATAAGCATTGCAGCGAATGCTAGGTATGGGTTTGATGACGGATCTGGACAACGGAATTCAATGCGCTTTGCCTTTGGATTCGAACCAGTGATTGGGATACGAATACATGCAGAACGGTTACGAGCTGAGTAAACAAGATTTACTGGTGCTTCGTATCCTGGAACTAAGCGACGGTATGAGTTAACGGTTGGGTTAGTGAATGCAAGCAATGAAGGTGCATGCTTTAGAAGTCCACCAACGTACCAACGAGCCATGTCAGAAAGATCGCCGTATCCATCACCGAAGAACAATGGCTTTCCATCTTTCCAAAGTGATTGGTGAACGTGCATACCTGAACCGTTATCGCCGAATAGTGGCTTTGGCATAAAGGTTGCAGTCTTGCCAGCTTCCCATGCGGTGTTCTTAATGATGTATTTGAATTTCATTACATCATCGCCGGCAGACAAAATATCTGAGAAGCGATAATTAATTTCCATCTGTCCTGCAGTACCAACTTCGTGGTGTGAACGTTCTACAAGTAGACCGGCTTCGCCAAGCTTCATAACCATTTGGTCGCGAAGGTCTGCGAATTGATCTGTTGGAGAGACTGGGAAATATCCACCCTTGATACGTGTGCGGTATCCACGGTTTGGAGTGCCATCTGGATCGTATTCAACGCCAGTGTTCCATGCGCCTTCATATGAATCGATATGGTGGTATGACTCATTCATTCCAGTCTTGAAACGAATTGCATCAAATACATAGAACTCGGCTTCTGGTGCGAAGAATGCAGTATCTGCAATTCCAGTGCCCTTTAAATATTCAACTGCTTTTGAAACAACGCCACGTGGATCTCGTGAGTATGGAGAGTCATCGATTGGGTTGTGAACAGAGAAGAGAATTACCAACGTTTTAACATCACGGAATGGATCGATGAATGCTGATTCCGGAATAGGAAGCAACTTCATATCTGATTCGTGAATTGCTTGGAAACCACGGATTGAAGAACCGTCGAACATCAGACCATCAGTGAAGACTGCTTCGTCGAATGACTCAACTGGAACGTTGAAGTGGTGTTGAATACCTGGAAGATCGATAAAGCGAACATCAATTAGCTTTACATCTTCCTTCTTAATAAATGCAAAAATCTCTGCAGAGTTCTTAAACATTTTTCTCCCGGTTAGGTTCTAGTCTCTTGGATGAGCGCTTCGCCGAGCCCACCAATGTGATTGTTTATGGGGAAAATATAGGCGGTTCTCGTAAAAAACGGTTAACCGAATTGTTACGTTTGTGTTTCGACCTGCCTGCCTGCGCGCTTATGGGATAGGGGTTAGCCTTGGCAGATGGAAATTGCAGGCTTGGGAAGAAGGTTTTTAGCTCTAATGATCGATTGGGCGATGTGCTCGATAATTGCCAGCTTCATTGGCTTTGAGTCTAAATCGCTCACGATATTAGTTCTCTTTTTCGTCGAGGTAAGTATTTTGACAGCCTTGCAGCAAGCATCTGCAGGTCAGCGAATTTTAAAGATGCGCGTTGTTGATTTCACAAATAGTGGCGTTGTTCCACCTCAAAAGGTTTTACTTAGAACTTTTTTGATTTGCTTGGTACTTCCTGCTGTCTTCACGCGTGAAGGCAGAGGATTGCACGATTGGGTTACGAACTCAGTTGTAGTTAGAAATCCAAGGCTTTAGCGCTTTAGCGCTTTGGCATTTTCGCATTGCGATTCATAGGCATTGGGCCTTTTGGAATCGGCATGCTCAATCCGCCAACTGCCTTTAGACGATTGCGAACTTCACGGACTTGATCTTTAGATAATTTCTTAGGTAATTTCTTTAGATGCTTCTGCAATTTACGGAGCGAAACTTGACCACTTCCATCACCAACAATTACCTCAGTAAGAGCGACACCAGGAACAAAGCGTTCCATCTTGCGGCGTTCATCTTGCAGTAGTGCGCGAACAGCAGATGTCCCCTCACCAACTAGAACAATTCCGGGACGACCAACACTTCGGTGAACCATGTCTTGGTTACGTGAAACATTTACTGCAGGGGTTGTCGTAAAGCCTTTGCGAATGGCCATAAGAACTGAGGCGCCGGCGCCCATTTGATCTTGAATTGAAAGAAATGCCGCAGTATTGGCTAGACGTGTGAAAATAAAGAATGCGACAAGCACGGCAAGTGGAAGAGAAATAATTGTGAAATAAACAGGATGATTTAGCTGTATTCCAACGATAATTCCAGCACACAGAACAAGTACAAAAGCTAGTGCCATCCAGAGAAATGCTATTGGCTGATGTTTGCGAGTTAAACGGAAGGCATCCTTTAGAACCTGCATCTGCCCTTGCTTTTCGCCAGCAACTGGCTCATTGGTATTGGACTTAGCTTTTCTTTTGAATAGCGCCATTACGGTTTCTCCTCATTAATTGCTTTTTCTTTTAAATGCTCGGCCCATTCTATTTCAACTTGCTGCGGCGTTGGGGCAGTTCCGCCTAATCTGGCAGGAGCCCAGCGTTGGCCCACGTGTGAATCTGGATATTGATTCTGCACCTTAGTTAATAAATCTTTCATAAGTTGGCGAAGTTGACCTTCGGCTTCATCAACATCTTGACCTTTCTTGACGATGAAAGGTTGACCAAATGCCACAGTAATTGGAAACTTATTTCGTTTCCAATTCGCCTTAACTTTCTTGGTGAATACTCGCTGGCTGCCCCAAACAATCGTTGGAATTATTGGAGTATCAGAACCCATAGCTAAGCGAACCGCACCCGTTTTAAGTTCCTTGATTTCAAAGCTGCGGCTGATTGTTGCTTCGGGGAAGATTCCGATTACTTCACCGGCGCGAAGATAACGAAGAGCTGCCACAAACGAACTTGATCCGCTGGAACGATCAACGCAGATATGGTGCATTCCGCGCATCAGGGGACCGGCAAGTTTGTTGTCGAAGATCTCTTTCTTCGCCATAAATCTGACATATCTCTTGCGGGGTAAAACTGCTGTACCGGTGATAGCAAAATCTAAATAACCGATGTGATTTATTGCAAGAATTGCGCCGCCTTTTTGCGGGATATTTTCAATGCCGGTGAAATCAAATTTAAGTCCGAGATATTTCCAGAGTCCTTTGATTGCTAAGACAACTGGGGGATAGACGAAATCACGCATCAGATATTTGCCCGTTTTTCTTGAGCTTGCTTATACAAACGACCCGCGCGATAACTTGATCGAACAAGAGGTCCGCTCATCACACCTGCGAAACCAATGGCATCGGCTTCGGCACTTAATTCGACAAATTCATTTGGCTTTACCCAACGCTCGACAGGGTGGTGTTTTGATGTCGGTCTTAAATATTGCGTGATTGTGATTAGGTCGCAACCGGCGCCATGAAGATCGACTAGGGCCTGGGTAACTTCTTCACGGGTCTCGCCCATTCCAAGGATCAAATTCGATTTAGTAATAAGACCAAAGGCGCGAGCCTGAGAAATAACATCCAAGGAACGTTCGTATCTAAAGGCGGGACGAATCCGCTTAAAAATACGAGGAACTGTCTCAAGGTTGTGTGCAAAGACTTCTGGTCGAGTTTCAAATACTTCATTTAACAAATGGGGTTTACCGCTGAAATCTGGCGCCAACATTTCAACACCAGTGCCCGGATTTAGCTCGTGCACTTTGCGAATCGTTTCAGCATATAACCAAGCGCCTTCATCATCTAAATCATCTCTGGTGACGCCAGTGATAGTTGCATATTTAAGTTGCATGGCAGCAACAGATTCGGCAACGCGGCGCGGCTCATCGCGATCTAGGGGATCTGGCTTTCCAGTATCAATATTGCAGAAATCGCAACGACGCGTGCATTTTTCGCCACCAATTAAGAATGTAGCTTCACGATCTTCCCAACATTCAAAAATATTTGGACACGCCGCTTCCTGACAGACTGTGTGCAACCCCTCTTTTACAACTAGCGAACGAAGGGCTGTGTATTCCGGTCCCATAATTGCGCGAGTCTTAATCCACTCTGGCTTTCGTTCAATCGGAACCTGAGCATTTCGCGCTTCGATTCTAAGTAATGGTCGACCTTCTGGCGCGATTGTCATTGTGCAATCCGATCAAGTGCTGTTAGTAAATGCTTCTCAACAATCGGGGCAACTTCTGAAATGTTTATCTCTCTTCCCAACTCTAAAGCAAGTGAAGTAACACCGGTGTCGGTGAAACCGCAAGGTTCGATGCGATCAAAAGCTGTCATATCCGGATTTACATTAAGTGCGAAGCCATGCATGGTTACGCCCTTTGCAACGCGAATTCCGATTGCAGCTATTTTGCGATCACCTTTTGCATCACGAACCCATACGCCACTTCGTTCGCAATACCGTTCTGTCTTAAGTCCCAATTCGGAACAAGCTTCAATTAGAGCAGTTTCTACTTCGCGAACAAACCCGACAACATCATTTCGATTTCGTAATTTAATAATTGGATAGCCAACTAATTGACCTTCGCCATGCCAAGTAATTTTTCCGCCTCGGTCAACATCGATTACTGGAGTTCCATCAAGAGGGCGTTCGTGGATTTCGGTTCTGCGCCCTGCGGTATAAACCGAAGGATGCTCTAAGAAAATTACGGTATTCGGGGTTTGCCCAGAAATTACGCCAGCTTGAATTTCACGTTGGTGATCCCAGGCCTTCTGGTATTCAACAAGACCCAAATGTTCAACCAATATAGGGTTGGCTTTAACCCCTAGGCTCGAATACATAAGCCTGAGCCTAAGGTAACCTTCGCGTCTAAACCAATTAAAGAGCGAATAATCCGAAAGGTTAGGCATGTTCTCGAAAAAAACTTCATCAATTAAAGGTCGCAAACCGCTTTGGCTGGCCATCGTCGTAGTCATAGTTTGGATGTCAATATCTGGTGTAACTGGCCCACTTTTCGGAAAACTCTCTTCGGTTCAGGAGAACAACAACTCATCTTTCTTACCACCAGAATCTGAAGCGACTCGAGCCGCTACCGCTATTGCTAAGTTCTCAGATAGCGCCAACGATCAAATTCCTGCGCTTGTTCTCTTTACTGGTGATGTTACGGTCGAACACATTGCATCCGCGCAAGTTTTCACACAGAGCCTGGGCGCAAAGATGCTCGTCGACTCTGATGGCCAATTAATTAAAGATAAGAGCGGTAAAGAAGTTTCTATTCCACTTTCTAATTACTTTATTAAAGGTGCCGAGATCACTTCTTTCCCCGCTCCGGATGGAAAAGCAATTTTGGCAAGTTTTCCAATAAGCGTTCAGGTTGCCACCGAACTCTTGCCTAATGAGAAAGATCCTGCTCTGCCAGGGATCGTTGAATCAATTCGTTACTATGCAAATGATTATGCAAAGGCCAATGGTTTTGTAACTCACACAACTGGCTTTGCGGGAATTCTTGCTGACTTGTTTGGTGCTTTCGGTAGTATTGACTCTGCTCTACTACTTACAACTGGAGGAGTAGTAGCAATTATTTTGATTATTGTCTACCGATCTCCGTTCCTATGGATACTTCCACTGATGTCTGCAGGATTAGCTCTTACATTATCTGGTGGCGTTATTTACATTCTTGCCAAGAACAATGTGATAACTCTGGATGGTCAATCGCAAGGAATCCTCTCGGTTCTAGTTCTCGGTGCGGCCACGGATTATGCGTTGCTATTGATCGCTAGATATCGCGAAGAGCTTCATCTTCACGAATCTCGTTATGACGCGATGAAAGTTGCTTGGCGCGGAGTAGTCGAACCAATCGTGGCATCTGGAAGCACTGTAACAATTGGTCTTTTAGTCCTGCTGCTGAGTGAATTGAATAACAATCGTGGCCTTGGCCCAATTGGCGCAATCGGAATTGTCTGCTCCATGATCACAATTCTTACCTTGCTACCAGCACTGCTTGTCATTTTTGGCCGTTGGATTTTTTGGCCAAAGGTTGCACGTTTTGGTGGTGCCGATGAAAAACTTACTGGGGCATGGGCCAAGGTCGCAGCTGCAACTGCGCGCCATCCACGCAAGTATTGGATCGTTGCGTCATCGATTCTTATTATTTTGGCCGGTTTATCTTCAACACTAAATGCAACAGGGCTTTCCACAATTGACTCATTCACTAATCGCACTGATTCAGTAGTCGGACAGGAAGAACTTCTAAAGCATTTCCCGGGTGGTCAGGGACAACCAACTCAAATTGTGCTGAAGCAAGAACTTGCGACGGCTGCAATTGCACAGTTGAAGCAGAACGAAGGAGTTGATTCTGTATCTCCGATGGTTGATGGATTTGTAGTTCAAGGTCAACCACTTCCACCGATAAAAGTTGTTGATGGGAATGTTCTGCTAAATGTAATTCTTAAATACGCGCCGGATTCTAAAGAAGCAATTGCCATGATTCCTGGATTGCGCACCGATATTGAAAAATTAGATCCAACAATTCTTGTTGGTGGTTCAACCTCTGTCAGTTATGACATTAACCAGGCTTCAAAGCGTGATCGAAACCTAATTATTCCAATCGTACTATTTATTATTGCGATCATTCTTGGACTTCTGCTGCGCTCTATTTATGCGGCGGTTCTTCTACTTGCAACGGTTGTTATCTCATTCTTTGCAACTCTCGGTGCTTGCGCCGTGATCTTCAATCATATTTTCCACTTTAAAGGCGCCGATCCATCATTCCCGCTATTCGCCTTTATCTTCCTTGTCGCACTTGGCATTGATTACAACATCTTCTTGATGACACGCGTTCGCGAAGAAACACAGAAAATGGGTACTCGTGCCGGAATGACCAAGGCGCTAACAGTTACAGGTGGCGTTATTACCTCTGCTGGAATTGTCTTGGCTGCAACCTTCGCAGTTCTTGGAATTCTGCCTTTGGTATTTCTAGCAGAACTTGGATTCGCAGTTGGATTTGGCGTATTGCTCGACACCATGTTGGTCCGCTCCATTTTGGTCCCAGCGCTCGTACACGAAATCGGACCGAAGGTTTGGTGGCCCTCAAAGCTGCAATTCCACGCCAAGTGAGTAAATCCGTTGTTGTAGTTGGCGCAGGATTAGCAGGACTTACCTGCGCCATCTATCTTCAACGCTCTGGTCATAAGGTAACAATTCTTGAGGCGAGTGATCGTGTTGGTGGTCGCGTAAAAACTGATTCGGTAAATGGATATTTATTCGATCATGGCTTCCAAGTGATAAATCCAAATTATTCAGAAATAAAACGGTTGGATGCTCTCAGGGAAATTGAATTTAACGAAATCTTTAACAGTCTACGAGTTATTGAATATGACCACGAAGTTAAGGTTGGGCTTGGCCATATTGCAAAGACTTTGAGTATTGGCAACGTTAGTGAAAAATTAGCGTTTACTAACTTTTTAATTGGCCGCGATAAAGGTTCAAATTTAGAAGAATGTTCAACAGGGTTTAGCGAGATATATTCCAGAATTCTCTCCCCATTCTTGCGTGGGGTATTTCTAGCAGACCCAAGTCAAATTAGATCTGATATTGCGCGCGAAATTATTCGGTCTTTTATTCTTGGCCGTCCGGGAGTTCCCACGAATGGTGTTTGCGAATTCAGTGAGGCTCTGGCTGATCAGGTTCTTGATATAAAACTAAGCGCCATAGTCGATGAAATTAAGCAGGGGAGCGTTAGAGGAAACTTTGGAACAATAACTTGTGACGATGTGGTGGTAGCTACAGATCTAACGACAGCTGCGCAGTTGCTTGATCTTGGTGAAATTCCGAAGACGCTTAGTTCAACAACCTGGTATCACTCGACATCGCAGGAACTTGAGTCTGAAAGATACTTAGCAATAGATGCAAAGAGCCCGGTGGTTAACTCTTTAGTTATCTCTAAAGTTTCTTCATCTTATGCACCCGCGGAAATTAATTTGATTTCGAGCACGACCATTGCACCGATCTCTGAGAGCGAAGTCCGCAAAGAACTTTCGAAATACTGGAAGTGTGAAACCCGAAATTGGGATTTGGTTGCTAGGTATGAAATTAAAAATTCCCTGCCATTTAGAAGTGATAAATTAGAGCTGAATCGAAATCCTAAAATAAGTGATGGAATTTATGTTGCCGGCGATCATAGAAGCGTTCCTTCACAAAATGGTGCAATGAGATCTGGCCGCCAAGTAGCACTTGCAATTATTTCGTAGGAGTTACAAGGGCCTCTAAAGCAGTAGTTAAATGTGGGTAATCAAAGTTAAAGCCATCTTGAATTAAAGTCTCTGGCAGAATCTTTTTGGATCCGAGAATTTCAGTGGAGAAGCCACCGAGGGCTAATTTGAGGGCAAAACTTGGTGCGGGAAAGAAGGCTGGTCTATGCATCGCTCGGGCAAGTGCAGCAGTAAATTCTTGATTGGTTGCTGGATTAGGTGAGGTGATATTTACTGGACCTGAAACTTTAGATTCCATTAAGTGACAGATTGCGCGTACTTGATCGTGCAAGGTAATCCAAGACCACCACTGTTTTCCATTTCCTAATTTTCCGCCAAGGCCAAATCTAAATAGCGGAATCATGCGGCCGAGTGCGCCACCGGTTGGATCTAGAACTAATCCGGTCCGAATCTTTACGGTACGCACATCACCTGCAAGATCAGCTGCACCTTCCCATTCCCGGCATACCGCTGATAGAAAATCATCCCCACCACGGTCTGCTTCGGTTACAGCGCGATTTCCAGTTTCACCGTACCAACCGATTGCACTTGCTGAAATAAATACTGATGGTTTAACGGTTGCTACCGCATTAGCGATTGCTGTAGTTCCAAGCAACCTTGAATTCAAAATTGCAGATTTATATTTCTTAGTCCAACGTTTATCACCAACACCAGCACCCGCTAAATGTATGACGGCATCAACACCTTCAAGCGCCGAGAGATCAACTGTTCCAGCGTTTGGATCCCAAGATATTTCATCTCGCGCAATTGCCGGACGGCGAACAAAGCGTTGAACGGTATGGCCTTCGCTTCGAAGATGGCCAACTAACGCGGTTCCGATTAAACCGGATGCACCGCTAACCGCAACACGTTGTGGCGGTAGGCGAGATGCCATTGCTAGGAAAGACCTAAATCAGATTCGAAACGTCCGCCTTCAAGACGGTCTTTAAGTGTCACCAAGAAGCGAGCAGCATCGGCGCCATCAACGATTCGGTGATCATATGAAAGTCCGAGATAGACCATTGAGCGAACTGCAATTGTCTCGCCGCCATCTGTGCCCTTCATGACAACTGGTCGCTTAACTACTGCGCCAAGTCCAAGAATTGCAACCTGAGGTTGATTAATAATTGGTGTATCAAAGAGTGCGCCGCGACTTCCAGTATTTGTTATTGTGAAAGTTCCACCACCTAGTTCGTCAGGTGAAATCTTATTATCGCGAGTTCTGGCAGCAACATCTGCAATCTTTCGTGCAACGCCGCCCATATTCAAATCACCAGCATCACGAATTACCGGCACGAGGAGTCCACGTTCGGTATCGACAGCGATTCCAAGGTGTTCTGCCGCATGATAAGTAATTTGATCGCCAGTTACAGAAGCATTTAAAACTGGATGTTGCTTAAGCGCTTCACAAACAGCAACAGCGAAGAATGGCAAGAAGGAGAGTTTGGTTCCTTCACGCGTTTCGAAAGTTGGCTTGGCACGTTCACGCAATCTGGCAATCGCAGTCACATCAACTTCAATAACTGTTGTTAGCTGAGCGCTAACGTGGAGTGATTCCAACATGCGTTCTGCAATGACTTTACGAAGACGAGACATTGTCACTGTAGTTCCACGAAGTGGAGAAATAGCTACCGGAGTAGCAGATGGCACAGGTGAAGTATTTTGCGTTACAAGAGCCGCGCTTTGCGCAACAGCGACAGGCGCTGCAGCGAGGACATCCTCTTTACGAATTCGACCACCGATGCCTGTACCTCTAACTTTAGAGAGATCAACGTTATTTTCAGCGGCAAACTTACGAACAATCGGAGTCACATAAGCGTCATCATTCGCAGCAACAACTGGCGCAGCAACAACTGGCGCAGCAACAACTGGCGCAGCAACAACTGGCGCAGCAACAACTGGCGCAGCAACAACTGGCGCAGCAACAACACCTGTGCCACCAATTACAGCGAGACGGGCTCCGACTGGAACAGTTGAATCAACCGCAACGTCTATAGAAACTAGAGTGCCAGATGCAGGGGATGGAATTTCAGTGTCAACTTTGTCGGTTGAAACTTCAAGAAGTGCTTCATCAACAGTTACTTGATCGCCAACGTTTTTAAGCCAACGTGTAACAGTGCCTTCAGTTACTGATTCACCAAGTGCTGGCATCGTGACGATGGTGCCCGAAGAAGATGCAACGGCAGCTACTGGAGCGACAGCTACAGGAACTGAAACGGGAGCGACGACTACGGGTACTTCAACAACAGGTGCAGCGGCTACAGGAGCCGGGGCAGATGCGCCATCGGCTATCACTGCAAGTTCGGCGCCAACCGCAACAGTTGAATCAACTGCAACGAGAATCTTTTGTAGTACGCCAGCAACTGGCGATGGGATCTCAGTATCAACTTTGTCGGTTGAAACTTCTAGGAGTGGCTCATCAACAGCAACCATATCGCCTTCATTTTTCAACCAACGTGTAACAGTTCCTTCAGTTACCGATTCGCCAAGTGCTGGCATCGTTACAGAAAAGGTCATTTTATTTTCTCCCGTTACCCGTGTGCATGAAGTGGTTTGCCTGCAAGTGCTAAGTGCGCTTCGCCAACAGCTTCGGAAAGTGTTGGGTGGGCATGAATAAGAGCAGCAACATCAGATGCTTCTGCTTCCCAGTTGAATATTAATTGTGCTTCAGCTAAAAGTTCGCCAACGCGAGCGCCAACCATATGAATTCCAAGCACTGGCCCACTCTTGGCGGCCACCAATTTAATCGCGCCTGCAGTCTTAAGAATTTGAGCCTTGCCATTTCCGGCTAAGTCGTAATTTAGTTCAACGACATCATGTCCGCGCTCTTTAGCTTGCGCAGTTGTTAAACCAACAGAGGCCACTTCTGGTTCAGAATAGGTAACGCGGGGAACGCCATCGTAATTAATTGGGCGGGGATTTAGGCCACCGATTTCCTCGGCTACCAAGATACCTTCGCCGAAACCAACATGCGCGAGTTGTAGAGTCGGGATTAAATCTCCAACGGCCCAGATTCCTGGAACATTTGTGCGGCATTTGTTATCGACCAAGACATAACCACGATCCATTGTTAGACCGGCTTCTTCATACCCAATATTTGCCGATACCGGACCACGTCCAACTGCTACTAGTAGGACTTCGGCGCTAAATGTTTTGCCATCTTCAAGAGTTACGGTTACGCCTTTTTTATCTTTGCTCGCAGACTTGAAGCGAGTACCAAGTTCAAAATTAATTCCACGCTTTCTAAAGGCACGTTCTAATTGCTTACTTGATGATTCATCTTCAAGTGCGACCAGGTGTGGCAAGCCTTCGATGATTGTCACTTCGGCGCCAAAAGATTTCCAGACCGATGCGAACTCGCAACCGATTACGCCGCCACCAAGAACGATCACACTTGCAGGTACGCGATCCATGGCGATTGCATGTTCGCTAGTAATAATTTGAACGCCATCGATTTCCAGACCGGGCAGCGTCTTTGGATAAGAACCAGTTGCTAGAACAATATTTTTTCCAGTGTACTTAACGCCGTTAACTTCAACTTCATTTTTTGATACAAGGCGACCGTGGCCTTCGATGTATGTAACGTTTCGGGATTTAACTAAACCTTGTAGACCTTTGTGTAACTTTGAAACAACACCATCTTTATAAGCATTTACCGCCAACATATCGATTCCGATGAATTGGGTATTGACCCCAAAATCTGAAGAGTGACGAGAACTGTCGGCAACTTCACCAGCGTGTAATAAGGCTTTAGTTGGGATACAGCCGCGGTGCAAGCAAGTACCACCGAGCTTATTTTCTTCAATCAAAGCGACGCTTAATCCGAGCTGTGATGAACGTAGGGCGCAGGCATAACCGCCGCTGCCTCCACCAAGAATTACTACATCAAATTGCGACACAGAGCGCCTCTCACTAATTACTGCTTATTACCCTTAGATAACTTGGGATTGAATCCAAACCGAAGCCCAATCTTGCCACGAAATCGCGCTGAGCCTAATTCGAAAATCTTCGATTACTTCCGCGCTCGAGCTGGTTGTGATGAAGCCGACTCAACTAGGGCCACAATCGAGCGAAGGGCAATTCCTGTGCCACCAACTGGGGTATAGCCGTGGGGACCAGCCTCGTTATAGGAAGGTCCAGCAATATCTAGATGCAACCATGGAAGTTCTGGGGTTATGAACTCTTTTAGGAAGAGACCAGCTACCAACATCCCACCCATTCGATCACCGATATTTGCAATGTCGGCAACAGGTGAATCAAGTGAGGCGCGAAGTTCTTCGGGAAGTGGCATAGGCCAGAAGGCCTCGCCCGCTTTCTGTGATGCTGTCAAAAATTCACCAGAGAATTCAAGATCATTTGTCATAACTGCACTTGTGCGGGTGCCAAGTGCTACAACTTGAGCACCAGTAAGAGTTGCGACATCGATAATTCCATCCAGCCCACCAGCCTTAGCTCCAACTTCTTGCGCTCGCACAAGCGCATCAGCCAAAACCAATCTACCTTCTGCATCGGGATTCAATACTTCAACAGTCTTGCCACCATAAATACTTATGATGTCACTTGGACGTGTTGCATTCTCACTGACCATATTTTCAGCAAGCGGAGCCCAAGCATCAATTGCGATTGGTAACTTCAATTCTGCAATCGCGAATACAGCGGCTATTACAGCTGCCGCTCCACTCATGTCGCTCTTCATCGCTTCCATACCGTTAGCAGGCTTAAGGGCCAGACCGCCAGTATCAAAAGTTATTCCCTTGCCAACAAGTGCGTAGCGCTTTTTAGCTTTACTTGGATTATAAGAAACGCGAAGCAAACGTGGTGGATTAGCAGAACCTTGGCCAACTCCAATAATTCCGCCGTAACCCTGCGACTTAAGGGTTACTTCATTCATGATTTCCACTTTAAGACCCAAAGGTGTCGCGATCTTCTTCATTCGAATACAGAATGAATCCGGCGTCAAATGACTTGGTGGCGTATTGATTAGATCTCTTACGGTTCTCGTATGTCGGGCAATAATTTCAGCGCGAACTAGAGCCCGTTTAACTGAAGCATCTGTTGTTGACTTCGTTGCGATGATAATTTGCGCAAGCGGTTCTTTAAACTCTGATTTAGTGCTCGATCTAAATTCGTTGAAGGCATATGCGCCAAGTGCCGCACCTTCAGCAACGGCAGAAATTTCGGCAAGTGTTGTGGCTGGAAGTGCGAATGTTGCAACTGCCTGCCCAGCTAGCGCTCTAGAAGCAGCTCCTGCAGCGCGACGAAGCGCTTCTGGTTCATATTTTTTCTGAGTTTCGCCAAGACCAGTGAAATATATTGTCTGTGGTTTAGCAAAAGGTACTTTAACAATCTCATCGCTCTTTCCCGTTGCACCCAAATTATTCAAAATCTCTAACAGGGCTTTTTCATTTAGCGTTACGGAGCCAGACTCAATCTTTAATTTGCCGTCCATTTTCGATAGACCAACAACTGCGTAAGGAGTCGCGATAGTCGATGCTAACTTCAGCGCTTTCATCTAACCTCCAACAGTTCGGCAAATAATTTACGACCTGCGAACTATAAATCAATATCCGCACATTCCCTAAGTTGGCGGTAATTTGAGATAAGTTTGGCGCTATGAAATCACCGTTATACGACTGGCATCAATTAGCATCAGCAAAATTGGCAGATTTTGGGGGATGGGATATGCCCATCGAATACCCAAAGGGAGTGGCCGGTTTTAGTGGCGGAACTCTGGCCGAACATGCTGCAGTTCGCGAACGGGTCGGAATCTTTGATGTCTCGCACTTAGGAAAGATCAGCGTTAAAGGCGCTGGTTCAACAGCCTTTGTAAATACAATGGTGACAAATGATTTGAATCGCATTGCCCCGGGAAGCGCGCAATACAACCTGTTCTGCAACGAAGACGGTGGCGTGATTGATGATCTTATTGTCTACGAATTTGCCGATGATGACATTTTTATAATTCCAAATGCATCGAATTGTGCCAAGGTTGCAGAAGGCTTAGCGGAAAAAGCACCGAGTGGAATTGAAGTTTTAAATATCCATCAAGACTTCGCGGTCCTAGCCCTGCAAGGCCCAGATAGTGAAAAGGTACTGAATAATTTGGGATTAACGTTAAACCTTGAATATATGTCGTTCACTAAGACGAAGTTGCCTGGCTACGAAAATTTAGGAGATGTAATTATTTGTCGTACTGGGTATAGCGGAGAATTTGGTTACGAACTTCTGCCTGATTGGAATTCGGCCGAATCGCTCTGGAAACTCTTAGTGGCTGAAATTGCAAAATTCGACGGTCGGGTTTGTGGACTTGGTGCTAGAGATACATTGCGTACTGAAATGGGATATCCACTTCACGGCCACGAACTGTCGTTGGATATAACACCGGTACAAGCAAGTGCTAGTTGGGCCGTCGTGTTGGCTAAAGAGAATTTCAGGGGTAAGGCGGCGCTCGAAGCGGAGAAAACTGCAGGTGCGAAGCGCGTACTGCGTGCACTTAAATGCAATGATCGTGGGATTCCTAGAGCCGGCATGAGCGTTCTAGATAATAAGGGCGAAGCAATAGGAGAAGTTACGAGCGGCACTTTTTCACCAACTCTAAAAATTGGCATTGCACTTGCTCTTATAAAACCCGAGTTTAAGGTCGGAGATTTAGTGCAAGTAGATGTTCGCGGGCGATTAAGCAGCGCAACCGTTGTTAAAGCCCCGTTTGTCGCTTCTCACGTTCGCTAATTTCCCAAATCTTTCTTAGCAACAATAACTGGGCGTCCAGATTCGAGAGTAAACACATTGATTCGGTTCTCAAATGCTGCCTTTAGCTCAGGAGAGTGGATGACAAATTCAGATGTTCCATGCAGCAGAACTTTGCCTTCCTGCATTACAACAATCTTTTCGGCATACATGGCTGCCAAAGTTATGTCATGCATTGTCGAAACAATGGTTACACCACGTTCTTTGAGCAGTTCGATATTGTTTAACACCGCGATTTGATGATGTAAATCAAGCGCACTAGTAGGTTCATCTAGAAGAATCAAAGTTGGTTCCTGCACAAGGGCTCGGGCGATCAGTGCGCGTTGCATCTCGCCACCGGAAAGTTGCGAGACATATTGGTTCTGCATTCCAAATAGTCCAGTCAACCTCAAGATATCTGCAACCAAATTTCGACTCTTGTTGCTCTCATTTCCCCAGCCATCGCGTTTTGATCGACCGAGCATTACATATTCGCTTACGCTCATTCCAATCGGAATTTGTGGATGTTGCGGAACGAAAGCGACATTTCGATCATGATTTCTAAATACTTCAACCCCAGAGTCGCAAATAGATCCGGAATAAGGTTGCGAACCAAGCAAAGCTTTAAGAAAGGTAGTTTTACCTGCGCCGTTTGGGCCGACCAGACATGTCCATTTTCCGTCTTCAATTTCTACATTAATATCTTTAAGAACGTTGCGGTGTCCCAATCGAACGTTCAAATCTTCAACTTTTATCATTGTGTTACCAGCCTCTTCTTTCTAAGGACCACGAGGAAGAACGGAGCGCCAACAAAGGCGGTAATTACACCGATTGGTAATTCGGCAGGGGAGAGAAGGGTGCGGGCTCCTAAGTCAGCAAGAACTAAGAAACTTGCGCCGACAAGTGCGATCGTTAGTAAACCTCGGTTTGTAACTCGATGGGTTATGCCACGAACCAAGTGGGGCACGACAATTCCGACGAATCCAATCAGCCCACTTGCAGAAACGGCCGTGGCCGTGGCCAGCGTTGCCGCAACCACAGCGATCACGCGCAATTTATTCGGATTAATTCCGAGTGAATAAGCTTCTTCATCAGTCAACATCAAGCCATCTAGTTGCTTAGAAACTGTAATCAAAATTACAAGTGCTATCAGAATATATATTGATGACCAGGTAACAATTTGCCAATTGGCTACTGTTAATTCACCAAGAATCCAGGAGTAAACCGGACGCAGCGAGGAACTATTGCGTTGTTGTAAATATGTTTGTACTGCCGTAGCAAATGATCCAACCGCGATGCCAGATAGCAGAAGTGAATTTGGTTCAGCAAAAAATTTCCCAGAGATAAAGAAACTAGTTAATACCGCCAAGATTGCGCCGAAGAAAGAAAATATCGGTAGCAGGCTATATAGATCTGCACCAGCGCTGGTAATCGCGATTGTTGCACCTAATCCAGCCCCGGCGGCTGCGCCTAGTAGGTATGGATCAGCCAAGGGATTACGAAAAACTGTTTGATATACCGCACCACTTGTTGCAAGGGCGGCACCAACTAGTGCTGCGAGTAGCGCTCTTGGTAAACGAAGGTCTATCAAAAGGGTGCGCTCTTGACCGGTCAAACCATCTGGTAAACCAAAGAGAGTTCGGATTATTTTTACGAAATTAAGTGAGACCGGACCGAAACTTATTGCAAGAATTCCGACTACGAAGAGCAGAGCAAATGAAAGCGCAGTTATTTTCCAATTCCAGATTGGTGATAAGCCGCTATTGCTATTCTGCATCTTCATTTAATTACTTGATCTTTCCAATTGCGGCGGCAATGAATTGGTAGAAGTCGATAAGTCTTGGCCCCCACCTTGATGGAATATCTTCAGGCAAGGCGATGACACTTTTATTCTTCACAGCTGTGATACCGGTCCAACCTGGACGTTTAGTAAGTGTGGCTGTTGATTCACCGTATTGGGCATCAGATAAAAATATAATTCTGGGATTAGCTTTGATTAGATATTCAGATTGAAGCTGCGGATATCCTGCAGAATCTGCGGTAGCAGCAGGGTCGGCAACATTATCCAAATTGAAGTCTTTGTAAACTTTTCCAATAAAGGTATCCGAAGTCGCGGTATATAGAGTGTTATCTAGCTCATGAAAGAAGCTTATTTTCACACTCTTCCGAGCGCTAACTATCGCAGATCGAATTTTACTCTTCATATTTACAACAATGTTCTGGGCGCTAGCAAGATGTCCGGTGGCGCGACCTAGGGCCGTTACTTCTAGATAGACCTGGCTTAAGTCTTTCGGCGCTCTCTCTAAAAAGACCTTAATTTTCAGTTTTTCTAGCGCTGCCTTAACTTCAACGGCCTTAGTGGCATCCGCATTTAGAACGACAAGATCTGGCTTGTAATTCATCAGCGCTTCTACATTTGGGCTAAATGCCGAAAGTTTTGAAATTGGGGCAGTAGTTGGAAAATTGGATAAATCATCGACAGCGATAACTTGGGCGCCTGCGCCAATTGCAAAGAGAATTTCAGTTGCACTAGGAGAAAGAGAAATAATTCTCTTTGGGTTCACCGATGCCGCTGAAGCTGGATAAATATTTACAATTGTTATTGCAATCACTGTCGCGCATATTCGAAACAATGCGCATATTCTAAAAGTTGACATAAAAATCTCCCTCAAGCGTTTTTGAGGGAGGAAGTTTGGGCGATAAGAAAAATAAATTTCTCTTGAGGCCCGACCTTCCTCCGAGGTCGGATACTTCAATAATGAATTAGGCGACCTGGCTTGGATCTGTAATCCATTGGATTCAAATCTCTACAGTTGCGGGACAGCGCCGGATTTCCACCGGACTTCGCTAAACGCATTACTACTGAAAAAACGAGGTTTTATCAGTGGGGGAAAGTTAGCACTAAATTAATCTTTTTTGCGGGAACGCCTGCCAATTGTGAAAGCGATTCCAAGTGCGATGACCAGACCAGCGCCAGCAGCGAAAAGTTCGCCACCTTCTACGCCTTCGTGAGCATCTTCAATCGAATGCTCTGGTTCGTTATTCTCATTTCCATCAGCAAAGGCCGTTGCAGGAAGCGCCACTAACCCGAGCGACAAAATCATTGCAAAGAGTTTTTGTTTCATGGCATACAGACTACGCTTTTCCCTATGGAATATCGTCGCCTCGGCTCGTCTGGTATGTATGTCTCAGAAATTTCTTATGGAAATTGGATTACCCACGGTTCCCAGGTCGAGCAAGATGCGGCCATTAAGTGTGTTCATGCCGCCCTTGATGCGGGGATTACAACTTTTGATACCGCAGATGTTTATGCAGGAACAAAAGCCGAGAGCGTCCTTGGTAAAGCCTTAAAGGGCGTAAAGCGCGAAAGCTATGAATTGTTTACCAAGGTTTACTGGCCAACAGGGCCAGGAAAAAATGATCGCGGCCTTTCTCGCAAACACATTATGGAATCTGTTCATGCATCGCTAAAGCGTTTGAATACTGATCACATAGATCTCTATCAGATGCACCGTTTCGATTATGAAACGCCTGTGGAAGAATCCCTCCGAGCTTTTGATGACCTGATCCGCCAAGGAAAAGTGCATTACATTGGTTTTTCAGAGTGGAGTGCACCTCAAATTGCAAACGCTCTTGCGATTCAAAAAGCAAGTGGATTTGATCGATTCATTTCGAGCCAACCTCAATATTCGATGTTGTGGCGAGTGATCGAATCTAAAGTTATTCCACTTTGTGAAAGTGAGGGGATTGGTCAGATTGTTTGGTCACCTGTTGCACAAGGAATTTTGACTGGAAAATATCTGCCGGGCAAGAAACCACCAAGTGGATCTAGAGCAACTGATAAGAAGAGTGGCGCAGAGATGATTTCGCGTTGGATGCGTGATGAAGTGCTTACTGCAGTAGCAAATTTGAAGCCAATCGCAGATTCCCTTGATTTATCGATGTCACAACTTGCACTCGCTTGGGCACTTGCAAATCCAAATGTTTCTTCAGTAATTATGGGCGCATCTAAGCCGGCTCAAGTTAAAGAAAATGTAAAAGCCTCGGGTGTGAAACTTAGCCCTGATGTACTTGGGCAAATAGATAAGGCCCTCAGTTCTATCCCAGAAATTAATCCTGATAAAACAGAGAGCCCAAATCCAAGAGCTTAAAATTTAGATACTGTCGCCAAGTTTCTTTTGTGGTGATGGCGCGCGCAGGCGACGCATTTGGGTTGAACGCAGCCAGCCGTACATTGCAAGTCCCTTAGTTGATTCACTTGGGAATTTTTCCGCGACTAACTTGCGAATTCGACGCCCTACAAAGATGCCGTAGATAATCGAATATCCCATGGCTGAGTACATGAGAATAATTGCTAGGAATCTAATTTCAACTGATGGCACCATCGTCAGAAGTAAAACAACAACCATTAGAGGTAAGAAATATTCGCCTAGCGAACGACGAGAGTCGATGTAGTCTCGAACAAATTTCTTAACTGGTCCACGGTCTCGGGCAGGTAGTGCGCTCTGGTCGCCGCGCATATATGCAGCTCTTGATTCAGCTCTCGCAACCTTGAGCGCCTCACGGTGCTTTGCTTTATCAACCTTCGATACTGGTGCGGTAATTGAATTTATTTTGGTCTTTGCAACTGAATCTTTACGTTTCGGTGTTGCCTTGCCTTTTTTCTCCGGGTTGTTCTCTGATTTGCTCATGTGACTACGGTAGAGCGAGCATTCGCTCCAGCGCAACTCTTGCGTATTTGGCAGTCTCATTTTCCACGGTAATTTGATTAACTAAACGACCATCGACCAAAGATTCCATCGCCCAGACCAGATGTGGCAGATCGATGCGGTTCATAGTCGAGCAGTAGCAGACAGTTTTATCCAAGAAATGAACTTCCCGGTCGGTAAACCTATTAGCCAATCTCTGCACCAAATTTAGTTCGGTCCCGATCGCCCATTTACTACCAATCGGTGAATTCTCAATGGTCTTGATAATCATTTCAGTACTGCCTACAACATCGGCTATCGAAACAACTTCATGTTGGCATTCTGGATGGACCAATATTTGTATTCCCGGGACCTTAGCTCTTATTGCTTCAACATTTTCGACGTTGAACCGACCATGTACAGAGCAGTGGCCTCGCCACAAAATAACTTTCGCACTCTTAATCTCGGTATCGCTTAGACCGCCATTTGTTTTCCAGGGATTCCAGGTAACGCAATCTTCAAGAGTTAAACCAAGATTCAAGACCGCAGTATTACGGCCGAGATGTTGATCAGGTAGAAAGAGAATCTTTTCACCTTTATCGAAGGCCCATTTCATTGCTCGAGTTGCGTTGGAAGATGTGCAAACAGCGCCCTCATTCTTGCCGGTGAAAGCCTTTATTGCCGCTGAAGAATTCATATATGTAATTGGAATTGTTGTTGCGGCAACTCCAAGTTTTTCTAATATCTGCCAACAGTCATCGACTTGTTTGGCAGTTGCCATATCTGCCATCGAACAACCAGCGGCAAGATCGGGAAGGATTACCTTCTGCTTTGAATTAGTTAAAATATCTGCGCTCTCGGCCATAAAGTGGACACCACAAAAGAAAATAAATTCGGCACTGGTATTCGCTTCGGCGGCTTGCGCTAATTTAAATGAATCGCCTGTTATATCGGCGAATTGGATAACTTCATCTCGTTGATAATGGTGGCCCAGAATCATGGCCCGACTTCCAAGCGCGGCTCTTGCGGCAACAGCTCTAGCTATCAGATCTGGGCCACTTGCTTCGGGAAGTGCGCCATCGCACGAAACCCCTCGCTCGCTCTTGAGGTCCAAGCCTTGCCCAAGAAGTAATAACTCGGAAAGTCTTGATGAGCTCATAGGGACATTATGGAGTAGCCTTTAGCCATTCACGAATTTAAGTTTTGAGTGTTTTAAACAATTGCACGATTTACGAAAGATTGGGAGAGCAATGAGCACAGAGACTTCACAAGACCTAACAATTACAGGTGCCCCAGCAACTGGGATTGTTCTGACCGATGTTGCAGCTACCAAGGTAGCGGCGCTCTTGGCTCAAGAAGGACGCGATGATTTGAATCTGCGCGTTGCAGTTCAACCTGGTGGTTGTTCTGGTCTTCGCTACCAACTCTATTTCGATGATCGCGCGCTAGATGGCGACACAATTACTGAATTCGGTGGCGTAAAGGTTGTTACAGACAAGATGAGCACCCCGTATTTGATGGGCGCCTCAATTGATTTTGTGGACACTATCGAGAAGCAAGGTTTCACAATCGATAATCCAAATGCCCAAGGCTCATGCGCTTGTGGCGACTCTTTCAATTAACTAAACAGTTATTTAATTAGCTATGAAGATTGCCTGCGCTGGCTCTGTCGGGCGCGATCATTTAATGACTTTTCCTGGAAAGTTCACCGACTCTTTGGTCGCCGAATCTCTGGACAAAGTTTCACTCTCATTTCTTGTAGATGGGCTTGATGTTAGACGCGGTGGCACTGCCGCAAATATCGCCTTCGGAATCGGAGCGCTCGGGTTAAATCCCTATTTAATTGCTGCGGTTGGAACCGACTGGGCGGATTATGACTCTTGGCTCAATAGACATGGCGTTGATACAACACATGTAAAAATTTCAAAAGAGTTATTGACCGCATCATTTATGGTCACTACCGATCAAGAATTAAATCAGATTGCATCATTTTTTCCTGGTGCAATGAGCGAGGCGCGCGAGATAGAACTAGCGCCAATCGTTGAGAGAACAGGCAAATTCGATCTTCTGATAATTTCTCCGGATGATCCTGATGCCATGATCAGCCACAGCGAGAGTGCACGTGCCATGGGCATTGCTTTTGCAGCAGATCCATCTCAGCAACTTGCTCGCATGGATGGCGAAGCCATTAAGTTATTGATCGAAGGCGCGCATTATCTCTTCTTAAATGAATATGAACTTGCGCTAACTATCCAGAAAACTGGATGGAGCGACGCTGAAATATTCAGCAAAGTTAAGGTTCGCGTGATAACTCTTGGATCTGCTGGATCGAGAATTGAAGAACATGGCAAAGAGCCAATAACGGTTGGCGTCCCAAAAGAGATAACAAGAATTGATCCAACTGGCGTCGGGGATTGCTACCGTGCTGGATTTGTTTCAGGTCTCGCCTGGGGGTTTAGCCACGAACGATGTGCCCAGATGGGTTCGATGTTGGCAACCTTCTGCATAGAAACCAAGGGAACTCAGGAATATAGATTTACTAAAGCGGAATTTATTGATCGGTTTGCAATTGCATATGGTGATGATGCCGCGACCGAAGTTGGGCTGAAATTGGAGCCACGTTTAATCGGATAATTTAGTAATTTCGAATGAAGTTGCATCTATGACTTTCGCATTATTTCCAGTCATCCGAGCCCAAGCAATTAGATCTGGTGCCGAAGCTGGATCATCGCTCAACAGAGTAATTTGAAAGCCAATAGGTTTAATTTTTAGAACCTTAGCTAGCTCTATGACAGGCAAGGGACAACGCTTTCCAAGGCAATCTAAGATTTCCATTAAGCCCGAAGTTCTAAAACAGTTTGAGCAAGCGTTTGCAGAAAGCTCTTTATCTCTTCAAAAGTTGTTGCATGATGAATCGTTAAACGAATATTTCCCTGCGTTAGTAAGCCAATAGCTGCAAGCACATGACTTGGCTGCATATTCGTGGCGTTGCAGGCAGAACCAGAATCAACAGCGAAGCCTTTATCGGCAAGAGCGGTAACTAGTTGCTCGGCATTTACATATAGAAATGAGGCGCTAATTAAATGATCGGCACCACCTGGGGCGATGTCTGCATCAGGAATATTCGCCATGATAAAGCTTCGGATGTCGGAGTTAATTGCAGAGATTTTTGCAGCCAAATTTTTCTCATCAGCAACCCAGCTATCAATCGCAAGTGCACTGGCAACAATTAACGGCAGTGAAGTCGGGCCAGGGCTTATTCGATTATCTAAGTGTGGAAGTGGGTTGCTCCAATTTGCCCGCTTTGAAAGTGCAAATACACCAAGTCCACCTGGGCCAGCCCAAGACGTTGAATCCCAGAGGGCAGTACTCCAATTCTCCGGCAGAGCAATTCTTGTCCCAGATGCTGTCGCATCTACGAAAATTCCGGCGCAATTCGCGGGTCTGGCACTCTGAATAGTTCCAGTTTCACGGTTGCATAATTGGAGAGCGACTACATCTTCTGATGTCAGATTCTTATAAGCAATTTGACCCGTGCTAGAAACTTGAAGTTGCTCAGACTGATGTTCTTTGGCTACGGCAAAAACTTCCATACGATCGATATTGCTGTAGACCAAGCGATTCTTGCCCGACATCAGGCCGCTTATTCCCAATTGGAAGCCGATATTTGCTTCACCAAGAAAAGTTATCTCATCACTTCTGACCCCAAGGTGACCAGCAAAGGTTTCCCGGGCTTCATTTAGTAGAAGTGCTGCGCTCTTTGAATCGACCCCTAATTTTGATGGGTCGGGCCAGGCAACTTCGAAGATATGTGGAAGTGCCATCCGGGCAGCCTCATGTAGCCGAGGTTCGGATTGAAAGTTTGAGGTGATGGAAACCACGCCTAGAACGCTACTCCCACTTGGTTGTAAGAGTGAAACTGAGGGATATTCTTGCCCAATGAATTTTAAGCCATCTTGGAAGTTGCCGAAAAAACTAGCCAGATCGGCTCAATTCCTACTCTCTGGTGGGGCGTTGGTCGTGCTGACTTCTTGCTCAACAGAGAATATTTCAGGAATGGGTTTTCCAAAGAATGTTTCTAGTGTTAATGATATTTCACTTCCACTTTGGCAAGGCGCATGGATTACCGCAGGTGTAGTTGGAATATTTACAGCAATTTTAATTTTATGGCCAGCGTTTCGCCATCGTCGCAAAGGTGATGAAGTTCCAAAGCAGACGCAATACAACATCCCGGTAGAGATTGCTTACACATTGATCCCGTTTATTATTGTTGCAGTTCTTTTCTACTTCACTGCAGTTAAGGAATCTGCAATCACGAAAGTTTCAGCTGACGCTAAAATTAGCCACACGATAGATGTAAATGGAATGCAATGGTCTTGGCAGTTCACCTATAAAGACAATCCTGCTGCTGCAACAATTACCGGAACACCCGCAAAACCACCAGTACTAGTTATTCCAAAGGGCGAGCGAGTTCGTTTCAATATAACTTCAACTGACGTGGTGCATGGTTTCTGGATACCAGCTTTTATGATTCAAATGCAGAATCTGCCTGGGGTGAAGAATCACCTCGAATTCACTGCAAATAAAATTGGAAGCTATCCAGGGCGTTGCAATATTCTCTGTGGTCGAGCTCATTCGCAGATGCTGTTCACGGTAAAAGTTGTTTCACCAAGTGCTTATCAAAAATACATTTCTAATTTGAAGGCGGCCTAATCATGACTACATTTGTTAATCGCGCTGCAACATCAGCTCCTACAAAGAGCGTTGCGCCGACAAGTAAGGGTCGACTATTCATCAAGATAATCACATCAACTGATCACAAGATGATCGGCTACATGTATTTAGTAACGACTTTTGCTTGGTTCCTAATTGGTGGAGTTCTTGCGCTTGTACTTCGCGCCGAACTTGCCCGACCAGGCCTGCAATTTGTTTCTAATGAGCAGTACAACCAAGTCTTCACAATGCACGCAACGATTATGTTGCTGATGTTTGCAACTCCGCTATTTGTTGGTTTCGCAAATGTGATTATGCCGCTTCAAATCGGCGCAGCAGATGTTGCATTCCCACGGTTAAATATGCTCTCGTATTGGTTATTCCTTTTCGGCGGGTTAATGGCCTTCTCTGGTTTCTTAACACCAGGGGGAGCAGCTTCATTTGGTTGGACTGCCTATGCACCTCTTGCTAACTCACAATATTCGCCAGGTGTTGGTGGAGATCTCTGGATCATCGGCCTCGCAATGGGTGGTATCGGAACAATTCTTGGCGGCGTAAATTTCATTACAACAATTTTTACAATGCGTGCGCCAGGTATGACCATGTTCCGCATGTCAATCTTCAGCTGGAATGTTCTACTGACTTCAATTCTTGTTCTCTTAGCTTTCCCTCCACTTGCAGCAGCATTCTTAGGTTTGGAATCTGATCGATTATTTGGTTCACATATCTTTGATCCTGCAAATGGTGGCGCGATGCTCTGGCAGCATCTCTTCTGGTTCTTCGGGCACCCAGAGGTTTACATTCTCGCTCTGCCATTCTTCGGTATCGCAACGGAAATTCTTCCAGTATTCAGCCGTAAGCCAATCTTTGGTTATAAAGGATTGATTGCAGCAACCATTGCAATCTCTGCTCTCTCAGTTTCAGTTTGGGCACACCATATGTTTGCAAGCGGTCAAGTTCTTCTACCGTTCTTCTCTTTCATGACATTTCTTATTGGTGTTCCAACTGGCGTTAAATTCTTCAACTGGATCGGAACCATGTGGCGCGGCAGCGTTTCTTTCGAAACTCCAATGCTCTGGGTTATGGGATTCTTAATAACCTTCTTATTCGGTGGACTGACCGGAATTATTCTGGCTTCACCACCACTTGATTTTGCAGTTTCTGCTTCATATTTCGTTGTTGCCCACTTCCATTATGTTCTCTTTGGAACTGTGGTCTTTGCGATGTTTGGTGGTTTCTACTTCTGGTGGCCAAAGATGACAGGCCGGATGTTAAACGAGCGCCTTGGAAAGATTCACTTCTGGACGACATTTTTCGGCTTCCACCTAACCTTCTTGGTGCAACATTGGCTCGGAATCAAGGGGATGCCTCGTCGATACGCGGATTACTTAGCAACTGATGGCTTCACAAATATGAATATGATTTCAACAGTTGGTTCGACGCTCTTGGCACTTTCTATGATTCCATTCCTAGTGAATGTTTGGATTACCAGAAAATCGCCTCTCGTTAATGTTGATGATCCTTGGGGCTATGGCGCATCACTTGAATGGGCAACATCATGTCCACCACCTCGCCACAACTTCACTTCAATGCCACGTATTCGCAGCGAGCGACCAGCATTCGATCTGCACTATCCGCACATCAAGACAGAAGGTCATTAAATATGAAAACTGGCTGGATGTTATTTACAGGTCTCGCAATTTTCTACGCAATCGTCACATTCGTCTATTGGTTTGTTGGTGGTGAGGCGGTCGGCATAACAGCAATTGGTCTTTCAGGTGGTCTTGCAGCGTTGATCGGATTTTATCTCTGGTTCACCAGCAAACGGCTTGGAAATGTATTACCTGAAGACAATATCAATGCTGAGATTTCAGATTCAGCAGGTGAACTTGGTTTCTATTCGCCACATTCATGGTGGCCACTTCCTGTTGCCTTTTCAATGGTTACTGCAGGCGTTGGTTTACTAGTTGGTTGGTGGCTAACTCTTATCGCGGTAGGCGCGCTTTTAATTAGTATCCTTGGTTTCGTTCTTGAATACGAGAAACCTTCAAAATCTGCGCATTAATTGCAATTAACAATATCGCCGCAGGAAGAGTAATTAGTACTCCTAATAGAGCGCCGTTTAGATTTTGACCAAGTTCTGCCAAATTCGCAAAGAGCATCGATACTGAAAGTCCAATAGTTCCCATTAGCCCTACAAGGTAAAGATCCGCGGAAGTGATTACATCTTGGCGCAGAGATCGCATCGCAATTCTTGCAAAGAGCCAGATACCAAGAGGTTTACCGATAAGGCGAGCCAGGACTAACGCAATAACTATCGGGCTAGTTAAGAGAGCAAGATTTAAATCCCATGGAATCCAGAGCGTTGTAATTATGAAAGCTGGGATAACTAGATAATTTATTACCGGAGTGAGTCTGCTAACTAACCACTTAGATTCGTTGTGATTCACGCAAAGTCCAAGCAAGACACCAATTACTGTCGGATGGACTCCAGAATCTTTAAAAATTCCCCAGGCAATTAAACCGATTAAAAGTGCGACATATGGAGACCGAGGAGCACATCTCCAGAATGCGAGAATAAGAAGTGCGCTGATAAGTAGGCGGAGCAGATCAATATGATGGTGGTAAACAAGTGCCACAATAATAATTGAAGCGATGTCATCAGCAATAGCAAGAGCCAACAAGAAGCCACGAATACGTTTTGAAATTGATTTGGCCAGAAGTGATAGTGCTAGCAAAGCGAGTGGTAAATCTGTTGCCATTGGGATTCCCCAGGCAGAAGTCGGAGCTCCGTTGCTGCGGGCGATCAAAAAATAAATAATCGCGGGAAGCGCCATTCCACCAAGTGCAGCGAAGAAGGGGATCAAGAAGGAGAACTTTTTTTTAAACGCCCCATCAATCAATTCGGCACGCAGTTCGATACCGGCAAGAAAGAAGAAGAGAACTAGGGGACCGGTTGTTATCCAGTCACGCGCGTTATTCATAAACTCCATCAGGGCAGTTTATGGGTAGGTAGCGCCGAAACTAGTGGTGTCCGCCTTCTAGCGCCTTTGCTTCAGTCTCGGTAGGTGCAGAAATCTGTTCGACATGAGCCTGGCTAAAACGGGCACGTAACTTTCCCTTGAGTCCTTGCGGATTAAGTACGCCATTTGTATCCACATTAGGAACTTCTAGCGCCGTACCTTGCTCATGCTGAGTCAAAGTGAACTTTTGAGCCGGTGTTAGTTCTTCATGAACCTCGATGAATTCACCATGTGGCAACATCACTAAGCGACCGGTCTCGCGACCGTGAAGAACCTTCTCGCGATCTGCCCGCTGCAAAGATAAGCAGATTCGCTTTGCAATAACGAATGTGATTGGCGGAATTACTAGAACGCCGATTCTAGTAAACCACATAATTTGATTGATCGTTAAGTCAAAGTGCGTTGCGATTACATCGTTACCGCCATTGATTAAGATCACCAACATAAAGGCAAGAGACATAGCGCCAAGCGCTGTTCTGTTTGGATTATTGCGAGGGCGATCTAAGAGATGGTGTTCACTCTTATCACCAGTCATCCAAGATTCGATGAATGGATAGAGCGCCATTAGAGTAAAAAGAACTCCAGGAATAATAAGACCAGGAATTAAAATATTCCAAGAAATTGTATGACCAAATGCATGTGTCTCAATTGGCGGTGCCATACGCACCAAGCCATCTAGCCAACCCATATAAAAATCGGGCTGTGATCCGGCAGAGATTTGACCCGGGTTATATGGACCATAAAGCCAGATTGGGTTGATCGAAGCAACGGCGCCGAGGAACGCTGTAATTCCAAAAACAATGAAGAAGAAGCCGCCAGCTTTTGCCATGTAAATCGGCATTAATGGATAACCAACAACATTCTTCTCGGTACGACCTGGACCTGGATATTGAGTGTGCTTCTGATACCAAACCAACATTAAGTGAATGGTGATTAGCGCTAAGAAAATTCCGGGAAGCAAAAGTACGTGGACAGTGAATATTCTTGGGATAAATACGTGTCCTGGAAATGCCCCACCGAAGGCAAAGAACGAAAGGTAAGTGCCGACAACTGGAAGGGCTTGAATGATTGCCTCCGCAATGCGGATACCTGTTCCGGAAAGTAGGTCATCTGGAAGTGAATAGCCCAGAAAGCCTTCAACAATTCCAAGAGTTACCAGCCCAATACCAATGAGCCAGTTTGCTTCACGTGGTTTGCGGAATGCACCAGTAAAGAAGACGCGCATTAAGTGCGCAATCATTCCGGCCATGAAGATAAGTGCGGCCCAGTGGTGAATTTGGCGCATCAATAAGCCACCGCGCACATCAAATGAGATGTGAAGAGTGGATGCGTATGAGGCTGACATTTCAATGTTCTTTAGTGGCTCGTAGCTGCCCTGGTAAATAACATCGCGTTGCGATGGATCAAACCAGAATGTTAGAAAAGTTCCGGATAGCAACAAGATAATAAAAGAGTAAAGAACGATCTCACCGAGCATAAATGACCAGTGGTCTGGAAATACTTTTGTTAAATTCTTGCGCAACCATTTGGCCGCACCAGTGCGGTCATCTACATAGCTAGCGACATTGCCGCCAATGCGTTCTGCTTTACTCATGATGAGCGCTCCCAATAGCTAGGTCCGACTGATTCGGTAAATGGTTGTTGTGCAACTAGGTAGCCTTCTTGGTCAACTGTGATTGCAAGTTGGGGAAGCGGTCTTGCAGCAGGCCCAAAGATTACCTTTGCTGCGCGGGTAACATCGAAAGTGGATTGGTGACATGGACAGAGCAGATGTTTAGTCTGTTGTTCATAGAGCGCGACGGCGCACCCCATATGTGAACAAATTTTTGAGAAAGCAATTATTCCATCATGTGTCCAAGAAAGGCGTTCGGCATCTAACTGAAATTCTGTTGGGCGAAGGCGAATTAAGAGAACTGCATCTTTGCCAATGTCGGCAAGTGTGCGTTCTTGACCTTCGGCTAGTTCCGGAAGAACTTGTGCAACTGCGCCAACTTCCAAATCTTCGGGGCGAATCGGACGATCTCCTGGATCAGTTACAAGACGAGTTCCCTTTTTCCAAGAAGTCTTCTCAAGTTCCTTCTTAGGAAGTGGACCAAGATCGCGGAGCATAACCAGGGGAGTCAATGCCGAAATTCCAAGCGCCAGACCAAGTGTGCGCTTGATTAGAGAGCGACGTCCAAGCCCAGCAGCACCTGCTTGCTCTTTTACAGTGCGAACAAAATCTGCACGATCCTCCTCGGGGGAGCGAAACTCATGGCGCTCGGCGATAACTTCAGTATCTGGCATCAAAGTTTTTGCCCAATGAACTAAACCAAGACCAATAAATAAAAGTGCGAAGGCCATTCCAATTCCAAGTAAAAGTTGGTGAGCATTTGTATCGCCCATTACTGGAAGAAAAAAGAAAAGATCATCCGGAATAAAAATGTAGGCATAGATTGCGACAACAGTGAATACCGCAGAGAGAACAAAGAGAATCGCTACCTGCCGTTCGGCGCGATCAGCGGCCTTTGGATCAACATCAGTTTTGCGGTGCACGTGCTCTGGCAAACCTGGATCTTGAAACTTCTGAATTTCGTTTGACATTTTTACCTTATCTCGCCTTCGCGGTTAGCCATACAGCGATACCAATTAATAATCCAAGTCCAAGTGACCAAACTAGAAGTCCTTCTGTTACTGGACCAACGCGGCCTAATGAAGCACCACCAAGATTTGGTTCATTTTCTGCTGCCTTTATCCATTTGATAATAGAAAGCTTCTCTTCTGGGGTAATAGTTTTGTCGCTGAACACTGGCATTGATTGTGGGCCGGTGATCATCGCTTCGTAAATATGTCTTGCATCTACACCCATAAGTGTTGGAGCGTATTTGCCTTGAGTTAGCGCGCCACCTTGACCAGCGAAGTTATGGCACATTGCACAGTTGGTGCGGAAAAGTTCGCCACCTTGCGCAGTATTTCCATCGCGCTCATAAGTTAATTGTGCTTCGTTGATTACATCGGGGCCTGGTGCGAGCGAAGCCACGTAAGCAGCAAGTGCAGCTGTTTGTTCAGCGTTGTAAATAGGCGTTTTGCGCATTGCTTGTTGGCTCATATCTGCCATTGGCATACGGCCGGTTCCAACTTGGAAATCAACTGAAGCTGCGCCAACACCGATAAGAGATGGCGCAATGCCACCACCTTCAGCATTCAAACCATGGCATGAAGAACAACCTTGCGCAAAAATCCGCTTACCTTCTTCAATAAGAGTTGATTGCGCGGTAGTTTCCATCTTGGTTGTACTTGGGAGAGCGCTAGCAACCTGAAAGGTTGCACCAAGAGAAATCAATGCGACGACTAGAAGCGCCGGCCCTGCAAAGCGATGACGGCGATAGCGAGATAGCTTCTTAACTCCAGAACTAAATTTGATTTTTTTCAACTTTTTACCTATCTCCATTACTTAATTAAGTAGATTGCTGAGAAGAGCGCGATCCAAACGATGTCAACAAAGTGCCAGTAGTAAGAAACTACGATTGCTGTTTGCGCTTGTTTATGTCCAAACTTTTGCGCACGAAATACTCGAATCATCACAATCAAAAATGCAATCAAGCCACCCGTTACGTGCATTCCATGGAATCCAGTTGTGATGTAAAAAACCGATCCGTATGCATCTGAAGAGAGCGTCAAGCTTTCGTGAACTAAATTCGCGTACTCATAAACTTGACCACCAATAAAGAAGGCGCCCATTAAGAATGTCAGCGCAAACCATTCGCGCATTCCCCATCTACTGAATTGCCAAAATGCTCCGGTGCGCTTTGCCTGAAAACGCTCCGCTGCGAAAACTCCAAACTGACAAGTTACAGATGAGAGCACTAAAACAGTTGTGTTTGTTGCTGCAAAAGGAATATTTAACATTCCGGTGGATTCAAGCCAA
>CAIQHM010000018.1 GCA_903871555.1 uncultured Actinomycetes bacterium
GGCCAAGGGTTAAATCCCATGAGTCGGCCACTTTCGTTTTATATTCATATTCCGTATTGCGTTAAACGCTGCGGTTACTGTGATTTCAATACTTACACACCTGGTGAATTAAAAGCTGGGAGCGATATTGCAGAAGTATCCACTGGATATATCGATCTACTCATCGCTGAAAGCAAGATTGCAAAAGGCAAATTACAGGCAAGCAAGGCAATCGAAACTATATTTTTTGGTGGCGGAACCCCAACCCTTATGGAGCCAGCCGATTTAGGGCGAGTTCTGGATTCACTTAAATCGGATTTTGGATTTGCGACGAATATTGAAATTACTATTGAAGCTAACCCAGATACGGTTTCGAGAGAGAAGCTTGCAGCACTTAGAAATGTTGGGATCAATCGCATTTCTTTTGGCATGCAATCCGCAGCTACACATGTATTAGCCGTACTAGATCGCACTCACAATCCCGAGAATGTTGTGAAGGCAACTAACTGGGCTAGGGAAGTGGGCTTTGACCAAGTCAGTGTTGATTTAATTTATGGAACTCCAGGTGAGACTATTGAAGATTGGCGCGCAACGATTAAATCTGCGTTAGAACTCCCAATCACACATATATCGGCATACGCGTTAATTGTCGAGGATGGAACAAAACTTGCGGCACAAGTAAAACGTGGAGAAATTGTTATTCCTGATGATGATCAAACTGCTGATAAATATTTAATTGCCGATGAAGAGTTCTCAAAGGCTGGATTTAATTGGTATGAACTATCTAACTGGTCAAAAGCTGGCGGGGAATGTCGCCACAACATTGCATATTGGGAAGGTGCAAATTGGTGGGGGCTTGGACCTGGCGCACATTCACATATTGATGGCGAGAGATTTTGGAATGTAAAACATCCAAACGCTTATCGTGAGCGACTTGAAGCAGATCAATCACCAATTATGGATAGCGAAGTTTTAAGTTTCGAGCAGAAGGAGAGCGAACGAGTGATGCTAGAAATTCGCTTGCCGGGCGGGATTGCAAAGAGTTCGCTAACTGCGCAAAGCCTTGCCAGATTAGAGAGTTATCTCACCGGTGGCCAAATATCTCGTGAATATTGGGATCAAGGGCAGATATCCCTGACTCTTTCAGGTCGGCTTATGGCAGATCGAATCGTGCGCGAAATATTGTTGTAGTAGCGTTTGACCATGCATCTCGCCCATAACATCCTGCTTGGTTTATTAGCCGTTGTGTTTTTAGTATCAGGCGCCTTGAAACTTAGTGGCAATCCCAAGGGACTTGAAGGCACACGTGATGTAAATATCGGAGATCGCCTCGCCCGCCTTATTGGTTTAGTTGAAGCTGTTGCTGCTGTCGGTTTAATTTATGCAATTAGATATCCCGAAGAGCTAATCGGTTGGCTCGCAATTTTAATTCTCTGGATTGCAATGGGTGTTGCGGTTTATTCGCATTCAAAGGCGAACAAGATGAAGAGTTCAGCGCCAGCGTTAGTTCTATTGATTCTGCTTTCAGTAGTTCTTGTTATAAATTAATTTGGATTTATTATGGAAATGACAATGCAAAATCGACAGCTTGAGATTCTTCGGGCAATTGTCGATGAATATGTTGCAACTGAAGAGCCCGTAGGTTCAAAGATAATTGCTGAGCGCCATGGCCTAGGAGTCTCTCCTGCAACGATACGCAACGATATGGCAGTACTTGAAGATGCAGGATTAATTAAGCAACCACATACAAGTGCCGGCCGTATTCCAACCAACAGTGGCTACCGCTTATTCGTCGATAAAATTGCTGAAATCAAACCACTTTCTGCAGGTGAGCGGCGAGCGATTGAAAATTTCTTAGAAGGCGCAAATGATTTAGATGAAGTTTTAATTCGTACCGCAAAGCTATTGGCACAGATAACCAAGCAAGTTGCTTTCATCCAATATCCAGATGAGAATAAAGTTGTACTTTCAGGTACGGCAAATTTAGCCCGTTCGACCCAAGAAGTTTCGATGGCGATTCACCCAATTCTTGAAGCCCTTGAAGAACAAGTTGTTTTACTTCGGTTGCTCTCAGATGCTGGAACTTCATTACAAGTTAAAATTGGTGATGAACAAGGCGAATCTTCGCTACGAACAACGAGTTTGGTTTCAATGAGTTACGGAACCGGAATTCAAAATCATGGTGCACTTGGAATCTTGGGACCAACTCGAATGGATTACGCCAGTTCAATGGCTGCGGTGAATACTGTTGCAAGTTATATCGGGCATTTCTTAGGGGATAAGGCGTAGATGGCTGATTATTACGCAACCCTTGGCGTCGATCGCGATTCATCCTTTGATGAAATTAAAAAGGTTTATCGCAAACTCGCTCGGGAATACCATCCTGACATTAATCCAGATCCACAAGCATCAGAAAAATTCAAAGAGATAACAACTGCTTACGAAATTTTAAGCGATCCGGAGAAACGTCAACGTTATGACTTGGGTGGGGATCCCTTCTCACAATTTGGCGGTGGTCAGAACTTTGGCTTCGGCGACATTATGGATGCATTCTTCGGTGGTGGCGGTTCTAATCGCGGACCACGAGCACGAATGCGCGCCGGTCAAGATGCACTTATTCGCGTAGAACTTGATCTTGCTGAAGCATGCTTTGGAACCGACCGAGAGCTAAATTTAGAAACGGCAGTTGCATGCGATAAATGTTCTGGTTCTGGTTGCGCAAATGGTGCAAAACCAAGTGTTTGCGGAATTTGTAAAGGTCGCGGTGAAACGCAACAAGTAACACGTTCAATTATTGGCCAAGTGATGACAAGTCGCCCATGCGCTTCTTGCCAAGGATATGGTTCGATAATTTCAGACCCATGTGGTGAATGTGCTGGAGATGGTCGAGTTCGTTCGCGAAAAGTAATTCCAATAAAGATTCCCGCTGGCGTGGAAACCGGCAATCGAATTCAGATGACTGGTGCTGGTGAAGTTGGTCCTGGTGGCGGACCTGCTGGAGATCTTTATGTTGAAATAGTAGAGACCGCTCATGATTTCTTAGTACGCGAGGGCAGCAATTTACACATTTCGATTGTAATTCCGATGACTTCTGCTGCGCTGGGAGCGAAGGTAATGGTTGAAACCTTAGATGGCCCACACGAAGTTGTAATTAAATCTGGCTTTATAAGTGGCAACACCGTCATTCTTAAAGATTTGGGAATGAATAAATTACGCGGTCATGGTCGTGGAGATTTAATAGTTCATGTTGAAGTAACAACTCCAAATAAATTAAATAAGGAGCAAGAAGAGCTGCTTAAATCCTTAGCAAAATCTCGTGGTGAAAGCAGCGAAGATTTAGAGATTCATCGCAGAAGCAGCGTGCACTCATCAGGATTCTTCGGACGTTTTAGAGATGCGTTTAACCGTTAAATGTTGACGCTATTTTTAGTCGAGAAACTCACTGATGCACCAGTTATTGAAGTCGAAGGCGATGAAGCGCATCACGCTATAAAAGTTCTACGAATAAACCTTGGTGAAGAGATTTTAATTTCTGATGGCAGTGGAAATTGGGTTAGAGCAAAAGTCGAAAATATCGAGAAGAAATCACTGTCGGCAAAGGTTTTAGAACGTGGCTTTCAAGATGAGAGAACCCCAAGGCTGATAGTTGTGCAGGGCCTTCCTAAATCTGACCGCGTTAAAGAAGCGATTGAAATTTTGGTTGAGTCCGGTGTCGATCTAATTATTCCTTGGGAATCCGAGCGCAGTATCTCTAAGTGGCAGAAAGATTCATTAGCCAAATGGCAGAACGCGGCACTTGCTGCAACCAAACAATCCCGACGGTTTAGGGCACCGGAAATTATTGATCAACTTTCGTTATCGCAACTTCTAGAAATTGAGAGTGATACTGGTGCGATTGTTGTCATGCATGAATCAGCAAAGGTAAAACTCTCAGAAGTTGTCTCAACTAAATTTGCTGGCTTGAGTGAAATAATCATTGTTATTGGGCCAGAAGGCGGCTTAACCGATAACGAATTAGCGCTTCTAGAAGGCGCTGGTGCTCATGTGTTGGGGCTTGGACCAGAGGTTTTTCGAAGCGCGCACGCCGGTGGCGCCGCACTTAGTGCTATTTCTGCTTTGATTGGCAGATGGTGATTTCAGGGTGAGCTGTTTATTCTGCAAGATGGCAAATGGTGAAATTCCAGTTGATTTTGTATTTGAATCTGAAAGTGTTTTCGCTATCAATGACATCTCGCCACAAGCTCCAGTACACGTTTTAATAATTCCTAAATCACATCATGAGAACGCATTCGACCTTGCAACAAATGCGCCCGAAGTTCTAGTCGCGATGCATACGACCGCTGCAAAGCTAGCGGCAGAACGCGGCTTAGATGGTTATCGCAGTGTCTTTAATACCGGAGCCAGTGCTGGTCAAAGTGTTTTTCACGCTCATCTTCATCTACTTGGCGGGCGTCAGTTCGCCTGGCCGCCCGGTTAAAAGTAAGATTTAACTAATGGATTCAAATAAAACCGCGCTTATAACTGTGCCGACTGCTATCCCGATGGTCGCACTTGTGGGCTCCCAAGATTCACATCTACGCATCTTTGAAAAGACCTTTCCTGATATTTCTATCACTGTCCGCGGTAATGAAATATTTGCAAGTGGTGATCTAGTTCAGATTGCAAAGTTTGAAGCTCTTGTCCGCGAATTATTAGTTTTACTTCGCGCCGGACAGAATCTCAATTCTGATGCGGTGCTTCGTGCTATTGAAATGTTCCATCACGAACCTGTAGATCATCCAGCCGAGGTTCTCTCGTTAAATATTCTAAGCAATCGTGGCAAAACAATTCGACCAAAGACGGCTAATCAGAAGCGTTATGTTGAAGCGATTGATGAGAACACAATAACTTTTGGTGTTGGCCCTGCTGGAACTGGAAAGACTTATCTTGCAATGGCTAAGGCGATACAAGCGCTGCAATCTAAGCAGGTTAATCGCATTATCTTGACTCGCCCTGCAGTCGAAGCCGGAGAACGACTTGGTTTCTTGCCCGGCACACTGCAAGAAAAGATTGATCCATATCTACGGCCACTCTTTGATGCCTTGCACGACATGATTGATCAGGATTCGATTCCCCGTTTAATGCAGAGCGGAATTATTGAAATTGCGCCACTTGCTTATATGCGCGGTCGTACTTTAAATGATGCATTCATTATCTTGGACGAAGCGCAAAACACATCTGCCGAACAGATGAAGATGTTCTTAACTCGTCTTGGGTTTGGTTCGAAGATGGTTATCACGGGCGATACAACGCAAATTGATTTACCACATGGCGCCCAATCTGGTTTGAAAATAGTTCACGAGATTCTTGATGGCGTTGATGATATTTCATTTATTCACTTAGATTCTGAAGATGTTGTTCGCAATCGACTTGTTGGCGACATCGTCAACGCTTACGGTCGCCATGACGCAGGAAAAATTTTGCCACCAAACGTTACGAGATCGATTCGATCCGGAAGCGGTGATCGCTAATTCCCATGGGAATAGAAATTGCTAATACGAGTGGTTTTGAATGTGATGAAGATCAGATTGTAAGCGTTGCCGAATTTGCTCTGGACAAACTTGGGATTCATCCAGATTCAGATCTAGGAATCACGCTAGTTGATGAAGAAGAAATTACCAGGCTGCATGTGCAATGGATGGATCTACCAGGACCTACAGATGTTCTCTCTTTCCCTATGGACGAACTCAAACCATTCTCGGCAAGCGATGGTCCTGGAATAATCGGAGATATTGTTATCTGCCCACAATTCGCAGCGAAGCAAGCTTTAGTTCATTCAACTGCAGATGAAATTTCACTGTTAACTGTTCATGGCGTTCTACACTTATTGGGCTTCGATCACGCCGACCCAGAGGAACACAAAGTTATGTTTGCACTGCAAGATAAAACTCTTTCGGAATGGCGAATGAGCACATGAATACCCTGAGGTTTCTACTTGATGCAGCCATCTGGCTAGTAATTGGATTTTATATTGGACGTACCTTTGGAAAATCGCACAATCTAAACTTTGCCAAGCTCGTTGCAATTCTGCCAAATTCAACAGTTTCTGTTCTAAGAAAAGCTGGCTTTAAATTGCGAGCGGGACAATTTTCAAATGAAGAAGAACTTCGTGATGCAGTTGATAATGCCAGCCAGCATGGACTTGTAGAAGAATCTGAACGAGAAATGATTCAATCAGTATTTGAGCTAGGCGATACCTTAGTTCGTGAACTAATGGTTCCACGAACAGATATGGTCTGGATCGAGGGAAACAAATCATTGCGTCAAGGACTTTCACTTGCCTTGCGATCTGGCTTCACTCGTATCCCGGTTATAGATGAGAACCTGGATAACATAATCGGGATTGCCTATGTCAAAGATTTAGCCCGTAGAACACACGAGCACCGTGACGCGGAACTGACTGAAATGGTCTCTGAACATATTCGAAAAGCAACTTTCGTTCCTGAAACTAAGACTGCAGCAGAATTATTGAAAGAGATGCAGCGCGATCAGATTCATATGGCTGTCGTAGTAGATGAATATGGTGGCACAGCGGGTCTGATTACTATCGAAGATATTCTTGAGGAAATCGTCGGTGAGATTGCTGATGAATACGATGATGACGATCTTGAAATTGAATGGCTAACCGAAACTAGCGCAAGACTTTCGGCAAGGCTACATGTTGAAGATTTTGCAACGAGTTTCAAAATTGATATTTCTGATGCAGAACGTGAAGATGTAGATAGCATCGGTGGTCTGCTTGCAAAAACACTGGGCCGAGTACCGATTCCAGGGAGCACAATTTCTATCGCCGGAGTTAAGCTAACTGCAGAACGTCCCGTTGGACGCAGACATCGAATCGCAACAGTATTAGCCGAACGTATCGTCGATAATCAGGAGACAGTTCTTGAGCAATAATCCAGAGGATCTAAAGTTATTAACTCTAGCGAAGGCCACAATGGTGCGGAGTAACGCAAGATCTGCAGCAGCACTTCGGGACAACACCGGTCGCACTTATGTTGCGATTCCAGTCAAGAGTGGAAACTTTGAAATTGATTCGTTGTTGTCAGTATTAGTTGTAGCTAAGGCGAGTCAAATTACTGGTATCGGGGCGATCGTTATTGCCGGGGAAGTAGCGCCAACTTCGAGTATTGAAATAATTCGCGCAGAAGATTCAACAGCAAAACTCTTCTCGATTACTGATGCGGATGACTTAATAGCAATTGAATAGATAGAATCTGCCACATGAGGATTGTTAGATTTTCACCGAACTCGAGCGCCGATCTTGGCAGCGATCCACTTTTTGGTGTTCTAAATGAGCAAGATCAAATTCTGGTATTGCGGGGAGATCCGCTATTTGGGGGAATTGTTCCAACGCAAAGTAAAGTTTCACTTAGCGATGTGCGTCTACTTGCTCCCGTTATTCCGCGAAGCAAAGTTGTTTGTGTCGGTAAAAATTATGCAGATCATGCAGCTGAGATGGGCTCTGAGGTTCCAAAGGAACCTGTTATTTTCTTAAAGCCAAACACATCCGTTATCGGCCCAAATGACACGATCCAATGGCCGCGAATGAGCGAACGCGTGGACTTTGAAGGCGAACTCGCAATTGTGATTAGTCGAATTTGTAAAGATGTCCCGGCAGCTAAGGTTTCGGATGTTATTTTTGGTTACACAATCGCAAATGATGTCACCGCTCGAGATTTACAGAAAGTTGATGGCCAATGGAATCGTGCAAAAGGTTTCGATACATTTTGTCCACTTGGGCCTTGGATTGAAACTGATTTCGTGCCTGGCTCGCAAAAAATTATCACAACGCTAAATGGTGAAATCAAACAGTCTGAACCGCTTTCATCTATGACCTATAAAATTCCACAAATTATTGAATTCATAACATCCGTAATGACTCTTCTTCCTGGCGACGTAATTCTCACCGGAACACCAGCGGGGATAGGTCCTATGCCTGCCGGAGCTGAAGTTGTCGTAACGATTGAAGGAATTGGCTCACTCTCTAATAAGGTATCGCCTCGTGCCAACTAATTCTGCAGGTAAACCAGTCCGCGTTCGATTTGCGCCATCACCAACCGGCGATCTTCATGTCGGAAATATCCGTACCGCGCTCTTTGATTGGGCTTATGCACGTCACACAGGTGGCCAATTTATTTTTAGAATTGAAGATACTGATCGCGAACGTGTAACTGATGAATATATTCAGGCGGCACAAGATACTTTGAAATGGCTTGGCCTTGATTGGGATGAGGGCCCGGAAATTGGTGGACCATATGGTCCATATTTACAGAGCCAACGTTTAGATATTTATGCGCAATGGGCTGCAAAGTTTCTGGCTCAAGGTGATGCTTACCATTGCTATTGCTCATCTGAAGAACTTGAAGCCCGTCGTGAGGCCCAGAAGGCTGCGAACGTTGCTCCTGGTTATGACGGAAAATGTCGAACAATTAGCCCGGATGATTTAGCTAAATATAAGAGCGAGGGGCGCTTACCAGTTCTGCGGATGCGCATGCCTGATGGATCAACAACTTTTACCGATTCAATTCGCGGGGATGTAACTTTCGATCATAACTTCGTTCCGGACTTCGTATTAGTTCGTGGCGATGGTTCTCCGCTTTACACACTTGCTGTTGCGGTTGATGACATCATGATGAAAGTAACCCATGTGTTACGAGGAGAAGATTTATTGTCTTCAACCCCAAGACAGATTCGGGTTTATCAGGCGATGGGAGTTAGCGAATCTGACTATCCAACTTTTGCCCACCTACCATTCGTAATGGGTCAAGATAATGCAAAGTTGTCGAAACGCAATGGCGAAGTTTCAATTGCTTGGTATCGCGAACGAGGCTTTCTGCCTGAAGCAATCTGTAATTATTTAGCACTTCTCGGTTGGTCACCTGGTGAAGATCGGGAGAATGTAACAATGAAAGAGTTGACCGAACTCTTTACGGTTGAACGAGTCCATTCAAGTCCGGCACGTTTCGATATGAAGAAACTCGAAGCGATCAACGGCGATAAAATTCGCGAACTCACAATTGATGAATTATTAAAGCGGACCACACCATTCCTAGTTAAAGATGGCGTAATTACCGGAACTCCAGAAGAACTAGAAGTTGTGAAGAGCGCGCTTCCAATAATTCAGGAACGAATTGCCACATTGGCTGAGGTTTCACAGATGCTTAAGTTCCTATTCATGGCTAAATTCGCGGTAGATAGTGAAGAACTTCCAAAGATCCAAGATGAGCAATCTCAAGTTGTTTTAAAGAAGACCGATGAAGTTCTCAAAGGCCTTGCTAGTTGGGATCATGAAACCATTCACGAAGCGTTAAAGACCGCGTTAATTGAAGGTTTGGGGCTCAAGCCACGTATCGCCTTTAGCGCGATTCGAATTGCCGTAACCGGAAGCCACATTTCACCACCACTGTTTGAATCTCTAGAGCTCCTCGGTCGTGAGCGCTCACTCGAGCGGATTGCAGCTTCAATAAAGTAATCAGCTTTTAAATTGCTTAGAGTTTGCTGTTAGTTCACCCTTTCTAGAGTATTTTCACATGTTCCCCAAATAACCTAAAGTGGTGAATACGGAAAGATTAGAAATCGCTCGGCTATATCATCGGTTTGGCTTCGGTCCGCGTCCTGGTGAATTTGCAAGTGCAATCAATATTGGCGCAACAGCCACCCGCGATAAGTTATTTAGAAATTCTCAGCCAGATTTGGGGCTAATGAATATTCCTGAAATATTGATAACAGATCTAGGTCAACGGCCATCTCCTTTAGACCCAAGTCTTGCAACTTTCACTAGCGAACTTCGTCGTCAAAATACCGAATTAACAACTTGGTGGCTTGACCGCATGGTGTTAGCAGATTTTTCCCTACAAGAAAAAGCAACTTGGTTTTGGCATGGTCACTGGGCAACCTCAATCAAGAAATTAAACTTTGCACTACCAATGTACAAACAACATCAAACTCTGCAGAAGTACGCCCTTGGGAATTTCAATGAAATGGTTTCGGCTATGTTGGATGACGGTGCTCTTCAATTTTGGCTCGATGGTCAGGAAAACACCGCGAAATCACCTAACGAAAATTTAGCACGCGAGCTGATGGAGCTTTTTACATTGGGCGTTGGTCGTTATTCCGAAATTGATGTGAAGGAGCTCTCCCGCGCATTGACTGGAATTCAGGTAACTCGAAGTAGTGGGGATATTACTTTTAAGAAGAATAGATTTGATAACGGAACCAAGAATATTCTTGGGGCATCGCAAAATTTTGATCGTAAATCTGCTGGAAAGTTATTGGTTTCCCAACCGAGCTCCAAACTATTTATCACGGAGCGAGTTTGGTTCAGGTATATATCTAGCCAATTTCCAGCGCCTGACTCCAGCAATCTTGAGAGAGCCTTCGAAGGTCGTGAAATTAGAGAGTTACTTTTCGCACTTGCCTCAAGCGACGTGATGAGGGATTCACGTTATGAACTGGTTAAGTCACCTGTCGAATGGTTCGTTGCAGTATGTCGTGCGTTAAGTATTACGCCGTCAAAATTAGTAAAGAATTCGGTGCTATTAAATTACTTACAAAAACTCGCACAGGTTCCTTTTGACCCACCGAATGTTGGTGGTTGGCCAACTGACGATGCTTGGCTCTCGACGGCCAGTGCACAATTTAGAGCTAGTTTTGCTACTTGGCTTGTAGCGCAAGGCGATATTTCACCAATCGAAAACTTAACGCCAGGGGAGCGAGTCCAAAAAACTGCTGATTTACTCGGAGTTGTTGAATGGAGTGCTAGAACAAAATCAGCCCTAGAAGGAAACATTAAGAGTTCAAAGCGTTTAATCCTGTTAGCAATTTGCAGTCCCGAGTATTTGGTTAGTGCCTAATGGATACCGTAACTCGTCGTAAATTTTTACAGCTGGCCGTTGGAACCAGCATTGGAACGGCAGCAGCTTTCTTATCAATTGAAGAAATTGCAGCAGCAGCAAGTGCCCGCCCGTTACTATCCGGAACTCCTATTTTGGTAGTTGTAACTTTGTACGGTGGTAACGATGGATTAAATACTGTTATTCCATTTAAAGATCCAATTTATTACAGCTCACGACCAGATATTTCTTATAAGCAAGAAAGTATTCTGCAATTAGATTCGCAGTATGGACTAAATCCTTCAATGACAGGCATAGCGAATCTTTGGAAAGGTGGGAAGGTAGCGATAGTTCGTGGAGCTGGATATCCGAGCCCAGATCGTTCACACTTCTCTTCAATGGCGAAATGGCAGTCTGGCAGTCCGACGACACATTCAACATCAGGATGGATTGGAAGATGGATAGATTCTCAACCTGATGATCCAATGTTGGCAATTAGTCTTGGATCTGTGCTTCCACCACTTCTAGCTGGAGAGAAAAAAGTAGGTTCTGCGCTACCACTTGGAGGCTTATTAATTCCTCAAGGCGCAGTTGGCGCAGATTTTAGAAAGCTAAGTCTGCCATCTGATTCAGATTCAAAATTACGTTCTCTTGCCGCAAATAGTATGAAGGATCTTTTCAATATTTCAGAGAAAATTACTCCTATTTTAAAGAGACCAGAAGCAGCAGAGATTGAGCTTCCAACAATAAATGGTGGAAATGCTGGTGGCGATTCAAATTTATCGCAACAATTAAATATAGTTTCAAAACTTATTCAAGCTGATGCGCCAACAAGGGTTTGGTCGGTATCGCTTGGCGGGTTCGATACCCATGCAAATGAAGCGAATGCCCAATCCGTTTTATTAGGTTCTGTGTCCTCTGCAATTGATAAATTCATGACTGACCTTAAAACTTCTAAACATGGGGCAGATGTTGTCGTGCTTGTTTACAGTGAATTCGGTCGCCGCGTTGTAGGAAATGCATCCAAGGGAACAGATCACGGAACTTCAGGTCCAATGTTTATTATTGGAGATAAAATCAAGGGCGGTTTTTATGGGGACCAACCTTCGCTCTCAAAACTAGTTGACGGAGATTTATCCGTAACAACGGACTTCAGAGACGTTTATGCATCGCTTATCGAAGGCGTTCTAAAGAGCCCAGCCGATAGGTATTTAAATAGTTGGAAGGGTCGCACGAAATTCTTTAAAGCTGGGTAATTTCTAGCTTTTCATTCGGGTATCCTTGCCCAAGTCAATTCAATATTTTGGGGTATGGGGTAATTGGCAGCCCTGCTGATTCTGGTTCAGTGAGTCTAGGTTCGAGTCCTGGTACCCCAGCTCTCTAGGAAGAAGTAAAAAGTAAGAAGAAAAACTTAATAGCAATAAATCTCGGCCCCGTCGTCTAGTGGCCTAGGACTCTGGCTTCTCAAGCCAGCTACGCGGGTTCGAATCCCGTCGGGGCTACAACTACCTAGGAAATTTAAATTTGCGTTTTAAAGTCTGACGCAATCTTACAAAAAATTCATCGGAAATAGTTTTTCCATGCATGCTTTTTATTGAGTCTAAATTAACGCCGATCATGGCCCGAGCAGCGGTTTCAATTGAGATATTTGTTACTGGCTTATTTACGCCGACTGGGATTCTTGAATAATCTGATCTATCTATATCGCCAATGATTTTAACTCCGAGGCTTTTAATTTGCGTTGTACAACTTGAATTCATCAGAGCAGCTTTATCAATCGCCCACTGCGGAGTAAGAATCTTTTCATCGTTTTTATCAAACTCCTCGGATCCCGAAAGCGCTTTGATATTTCCCTTCCGAATAAATACTTCGTATGAATCCCAGCTATTTTCTTTGGGATATTTGAGATTGATTTCGAGAAGTAGTTCAGCCTCTGTGAATGTCAAGGATCGGTTGACTTCTTTGTGCACCGGGCTTTTCAAGATACCAACAGGAATCCCAGCAAGTTCTGCGAAGGTGGAATATAGAAATGCAGGCTGCGATTCATCTACAGCGATAACAGAGATGTTCTCGGTGCCAAAAGTTTGCGCCCAAGCCGTAATAACTTCACCATGCAGATTGCGTTTCCAAAATGATGGGGTTAATTTTGCTTCTCCTGGTTTTTCAAAGATTGATTCCAGCCATTGGGCATAGGTGAGCTTGACACCATATTTCAAATATTGCTGATACGAACTAGCCAACATAAATGGCAATGGACGCCAAGTGAAAATAACTTGAACCTCAAATTCATTCAGCCTTGATTTCAAATTTGCTAGTTGATCCTCATTAGCCTCAGAGAAGAATTCGCTACTGATGATAGAAGTCTTCTTAGAATTCTTAATTTTGCGTTCTAGTTTCTGCCATTCAATCGGCGCGATTACGCGTCCGCCGCGTTTTTTCCAACCCCAAGTTTTTTCAATTATTGCCCAAGCTGCACGGTGATGTGCATGGCCGGCGGTGTGTGGATAATAGAAATTAACTTCTTCCAGAGCTAATCTTGCTTCACTAAGCGATTGTTGAAGCGCAGTTGTACCTGTCTTATGAAATCCGGGATGGATAATTAATTTTTGCAAGTTATTAACCGATTAAGCGAACGCCATTGGTGACAATGATTGTTATTCCGACAAAGATTCCAAGTTGACGCTTTGGAAGCCAGGAAACTAATTTTGCAGCGATTGGCGCCATTAAAACACCACCGAGAGCCAGGCCACCAACTGCTGCCCAGTTGATATCGAGTCGATTTATATTTGCTAGAAATGCCAAACTTGCACAGACAGAGACAATAAATTCTGCAGCACTTACGGTTCCAATAATTTTCTTTGGTTCAGTCTGAGTCGTAGCCATCAGCGTTGGCGTTACTACAGGACCCCAACCTCCACCACCAGAGGCATCAACAAATCCGCCAGTGAACCCCAAATATGTGAGGAAATTAGGGTTTGAAATTTCAACTAAGTTTGGCTGGGTGGCTTGAAAGATATTTCGATAGAGAAGTACAAAGCCAAGCAAAAGCAGAATTGTTGAAATAAAGATTTTGCCATTTGAAAGATCAATTGAGGATAAGAAGGTTGCGCCAAGTGCGGCACCGATACCACCGGGAATTGCGAGGCGAATCAAGATTTTGGTATCAACATTTTCTCGGTGCCAATGTGACAAACCTGAAGCCAAGGTGGTTCCGATTTCTGCGGCATGTACTGCAGCTGATGCAACCGCAGCAGATGCACCCAATGTCAAAAGCAGAGTGGAACTTGTTAAGCCGAATCCCATTCCGAGTGAGCCATCAACAAGTTGTGCGATTGCACCTGCAAGTGCGAATGGAAGCCAGGTCATTTTGCGATCTCCATAACTATCTCGGTGTTTGCTTTTAATTCAAGTGTCCCATCTAGAATTAATTTGGCATTGATTGGCGCCTCATATTCTTGGCCAATTCCCGTTAAGTTCGGCAGATCGCCTGCAGCAGCTTTCTTATATAAACCTTTAGGGTCGCGCTTTGCGCAAAGTTCTGGGGGAGTATTAACCCAAATTTCAATGAATTGCCCATCTGCAAAAAGTTCACGTGCCTGATCTCGATCAGCGCGGAATGGGCTGACAAGGGCAACGATGACAATCAGACCAGCGTCCATCATTAGTTTTGCAACTTCTGAAACGCGACGAACATTCTCTGCGCGATCTTCTTTGGTGAATCCCAAATCTTTATTTAAACCAAGACGTAAATTATCGCCATCTAAAACATATGCATGTCGACCAAGTGCGTAAAGTTCTTTTGCAACTTCATTCGCAATCGTAGATTTTCCAGAACCGCTCAGCCCAGTAAACCAAAGAACTTTTCCGACTTGCCCTTTTTGCGCAGCGCGTTTTTCAGCGTTAATTTCATATGCTTGCTCGGTTATATTTTCGGATCTTCTAAGGGCGTGAACAACCATTCCGGCGCCAACTGTAGATAAAGTTGAGCGATCTACCAGAATGAAGTTTCCAGTCTCCCGAGATTCCGAATAGTTAGAGAGCGCTATTGGTGAATCTGTAGCAATCTCCACAACGCCAATTTCATTCATCTGCAAAACTCGAGCCGAATCATGTTTTCCTGATTCGATATTAATTTTATGCTTGATAGTTGTAACAATTGCTGGCGTAGAAGTAGATCCTGAGATCAAAAGGTAGGAGCGACTATGGATAAGTTCGGCCTCACCAAGCCAAACAATATTTGCCATGAATCTATCCGCCGGCGGTTTTGCATTAGTCGCAAGATGAAGAACATCTCCGCGGGCAGCATCTACTTCAGGCTCAAGAACGATATTTAAGGTTTGTTCGTGCCCAGCTGTGGTTAATTCGCCATCGAAGGTGACCATCTTTGCAATGGTTGCGCGCTTTTTGCTTGGCAAAATTACAACCTCATCACCAAGGCTAAATGAACCATTAACCAGAGTTCCTGCTAAGCCGCGGAAGGTATCTACTCTAGAAATATATTGGATTCCGAAATGTGGGCTAGTCATTGAGTCAACTGCTAAATCTTGATTTTGAATATATTCAAGCAGAGTAGGGCCGGTATACCAATCTAAATTATCGCCTTTGAAAACTACATTATCGCCAACAAGCGCGCTTACCGGAATGATTGCATGCTCTTTAATATTTAGACGAGCAATCGCAGGTGCAATTTCAGCCGTTAGTTCTGCAAATTTTGCAGATGAATAATCGAACATATCGAGTTTATTTATTACTACTGCTACGCGACTTACGCCCATGAGAGCACAAATAGTTAAATGTCGAAGTGTCTGGGATCTAACTCCGCGAGCTGCATCAAGAAGCACGAGTGCGACATCAGATCTTGAGGCTGCCACTGCCATATTACGGGTGTATTGCTCATGTCCTGGCGCATCGGCAATTATCAATCTGCTTCCATTTAGCAATGACATCGAACGATAGGCAACATCAATTGTGATTCCTTGCTCGCGCTCGGCTTCGAGGCCATCTGTAAGTAGTGAAAAATCAATGTCCCCAGCGGCAATTGTCGAACCGCCACGTCGAACACTTCTGGCGGTTGCAACTGTGTCATGTGGAATGCTGTCAGTTTCTACAAGCAAGCGACCGATTAGCGTTGATTTTCCATCATCTACGCTGCCGCAGGTGAGTAGTCGGATTACAGGTTTAATTTTTGAGGTAGCCATTAGAAATAGCCCTCGGTTTTCTTCTTCTCCATCGAATCTTCTTTATCGCCATCAATTAATCTGGTTGCGCGCTCGGATAATTTAACTTCTGAAACTTCTGCCAATACTTCTGAAATCGTAGTGGCACTTGATTCGACGGCTGCAGTTAGGGGATAGCAACCAAGTGTGCGAAATCTAATTAATCGATTCTCTGGAACTTCATTATTAATAAGCGGAAAGCGATCGTCATCGACCATCAACATCTGATCACCGCGCCAAACAATTGGGCGTTCCTTAGCAAAATAAAGTGGATTGATTGGAATTTCATTTAAACTGATGTAATTCCATACATCTAACTCGGTCCAATCAGAGAGTGGAAAGACGCGCATGCTCTGTTCCGGGCGAATTCTTGTGTTGTAAGTTCGCCAGAGTTCTGGACGTTGTTCGCGTGGATTCCATCGATGGCCAGCTTCACGAACACTGAATATTCGTTCTTTCGCTCGGCTCTTCTCTTCATCTCTGCGAGATCCGCCAATTGCCGCATCGAAGCCATACTTATCCAGAGCTTGTCGCAGTCCAACGGTTTTCATAATTCTGGTGTATTCCGAGATTCCACTTGTGAATGGATTTATGCCCTCGGTAATTCCATCTTGATTTGTATGAACAATTAAATCAAGACCATATTTAGAAACAATCTCATCGCGAAAGGTGATCATCTCTTTGAATTTCCAAGTTGTATCGACATGCAAGAGCGGGAATGGAATCGGTGCTGGATAGAAAGCCTTTCGGGCTAGATGCAATAAAACCGAAGAATCTTTTCCAATCGAATAGAGCATGACTGGTTTTTGGAAGGCAGCAGCCGTCTCTCGGAGAATTTCTATAGATTCATTTTCGAGAGCTTTTAGGATTTCTGGAGAGCTCTGCACGTTGGAATCTTAGTTATTCAAAATGAGAAATTGACCTCAAAGTGGCTTGCGCCGCTATTTTTTAGCTAAGTGTTCGGTAAGTCTTGCTGCAGTTGCAACAACTGCTGCGGCATGAATGCGCCCAGGTTGACGACCAAGGCGTTCAACTGGTCCGCTAATACTTACAGCCGCGATAACTTTATTGTTCGGCCCGCGCACCGGCGCAGATACTGAAGCAACTCCGGCCTCGCGTTCGCCAACTGATTGCGCCCAACCTCGACGCCTGACTGCAGCAAGTGAGGCAGCGGTGAATTTAGAATTGTTTAGTGCGCGATGAAGTTTGTCAGCATCTTCCCAAGCAAGAAGTATTTGGGCGCCAGATCCGGCCTGCATTGTTAGAACAGTTCCAGTTGGTACTGAATCCCTAAGTCCAGATAATCGTTCTGCAGTTGCAACGCAGATACGTTGATCGCCTTGGCGACGATATAACTGGGAGCTTTCACCAGTGGCATCACGAAGCGCTGTAAGTGCGGCGCCTGCAACAGCTAAGAGGCGATCTTCGCCAGCGGCTGAGGCGAGTTCAGATGATCTAAGTCCAAGAATAAATCGGCCGGCGTAATCGCGAGAGACCATGCGATGGAATTCCAGGGCAACGGCCAATCTATGTGCAGTTGGACGTGCAATTCCGGTTGCGGCTACAAGTTCAGAGAGTGAATGCGGGCCAGCTTCTAAGCAGGCCAAGATTTTTACGGCTTTATCTAATACGCCAACTCCGCTATTCTTCTTGTCCACGATGTAATACTGGCATCTCAGCATTTGAAATGCAAGTATTTAAGGAAAAAATTAAGGGGCAGTAATGGGAAAGACGTTAGCCGAAAAGATTTGGGCTGATCACATTGTTCGTCAGCACGAAGGTGAACCCGATCTGCTTTATATCGATCTGCATCTAATCCATGAAGTAACAAGCCCACAAGCATTTGATGGCCTGCGCTTAGCCAATCGCAAAGTACGTCGCCCGGAATTAACTATCGCGACCGAAGATCACAATGTTCCGACTCTTAATATTGATAGACCTATCGCTGACCCAGTTTCAAAGCTTCAAGTTGATACCTTACGTAAAAATTGCGCTGAATTTGGTGTGCGCATTCACTCACTTGGCGATGTCGAACAAGGAATTGTTCACGTCGTTGGCCCACAACTTGGAATCACCCAACCCGGAATGACAATTGTTTGTGGTGATTCACATACCTCGACACATGGCGCATTTGGCGCGCTGGCATTTGGTATCGGAACATCTGAAGTTGAACATGTTCTTGCTACTCAGACCCTGCCACTTGTACGCCCTAAAACGATGGCGATTAATGTTGAAGGAAAGTTAAAGCCGGGTGTGACAAGCAAAGATATTATCTTGGCAATCATTGCCAAGATCGGAACCGGCGGTGGTCAAGGATATGTTCTTGAATATCGTGGTTCTGCAATTCGCGCGCTATCAATGGAATCTCGCATGACCGTTTGCAACATGTCAATTGAGGCCGGAGCCCGTGCTGGCTTAATCGCGCCAGATGAAATTACCTTTGAATATCTAAAGTCAAAGCCACACGCACCTAAGGGCGCCGATTGGGATGCTGCAGTTTCATACTGGAAGACGCTGCAATCAGATTCGGATGCAAAGTTTGATGTTGAGATTTCACTAAACGCTGATGAGCTCGAACCCTTCGTTACTTGGGGAACTAACCCAGGCCAAGGTTTGCCGCTTAATTCAAAGGTGCCAAACCCAGCGGAAATCGCTGATGATGAGGCTCGTGGTGCCGCCGAACGCGCACTTACATATATGGGATTAGTCGCAGGCACACCACTTAAAGAAATCAAAGTAGATACGATCTTTTTAGGTTCTTGCACAAATGGTCGCATTGAAGATCTACGTTCTGCAGCAGATATTTTGAAGGGCAAGAAAATTTCAAAAGATGTACGCATGCTAGTTGTGCCAGGTTCTGCCCGAGTTAGATTGCAAGCAGAAAGTGAAGGGCTTGATAAAGTCTTTCTAGATGCCGGAGCTGAATGGCGAACTGCTGGTTGCTCAATGTGCCTTGGAATGAACCCAGATCAACTTGCTGTTGGCGAGCGATCTGCTTCAACTTCAAATCGAAACTTTGAGGGCCGCCAAGGTAAAGGCGGACGTACCCACTTAGTAAGTCCACTAGTTGCAGCTGCAACAGCAATTCGTGGAACCCTTTCATCACCGGCAGATTTGTAAGGAGAATTAAAATGGAAAAATATTTAACTCATACTGGCTCTGTTCTGCCACTTCGTCGCAGCAATGTTGATACCGATCAAATAATCCCGGCTGTTTATTTAAAGCGCGTAACAAAGAGTGGATTTGAAGATGGTTTATTTGGTGCTTGGCGCAACGATCCAGAGTTCGTATTAAACAAGCCGGAATATTCTGGTGCCACAATTCTTGTTGCCGGCGTAGATTTCGGAACTGGCTCATCCCGCGAACATGCGGTTTGGGCTCTTCAAAATTATGGCTTCAAAGTAGTTCTTTCTAGCCGCTTTGCAGATATTTTCCGCGGCAATTCACAGAAGGCTGGCTTGCTTACAGTCGTAATTGATCAAAGTGAAATCGAAGCGATTTGGACCGCTGTCGAATCAGACCCTAAAACCCAAGTAACAGTGGACCTAGAGGCCAAGACCGTTAGCTATGCGGGTAAGTCAGTTGCATTTGCTATTGATGATTACACCAGATGGCGTTTGATGGAGGGCCTCGATGACATTGGTCTTACGCTCAAAAATATAGATTCTGTAAGCACTTTCGAGCAATCACGCCCAAGTTTTAAGCCTAAAACGCTTCCAGCGCTTTCATAAAGAGAATTAATTTACAAACTCTAAAGTTATTATTTAGAGTTTTCTCCGCATAAAAAGTGCATTTTTGAGGCCTTCGACAAATTAATTTATTTCCGACACGCCCCGATATATGCAGTGTGTTATTTGTTTGCACGCGTAGATTTCTAACCACGTTAGGCGAACGTCTAACATTTATGCGTAAATAAGGGGATTTATATGAACAAGGCCCAGTTCATCGCAGCATTGGCACCTCACTTCGGCGATAGCAAGAAGGAAGCAGCTCGTGCAGTAGATGTAGTTTTTGACACCATCGTTCGCAATATTTCAAAGGGCGAAGATGTAATGATCAACGATTTCGGTAAGTTTAAGAAAGTTGATCGTCCAGCGCGTAAGGGCCGTAACCCTTTTACTGGCGAAACAATTCAAATCAAGGCAAGCAAGAAAGTTCGTTTCTTGCCAGCAAAGGCGCTTAAGGAAGTTATCTCTGGCGCACGTAAGCTTGAAGCTGCTCCAAAGCCACCAGTAAAGGTTGTTGCTAAGCCAGCAGCTAAGAAGGCGGCTCCAAAGAAGGCAGCCAAGAAGGCTCCTGCTAAGAAGAAGCCAGCAGCTAAGAAGGCTCCTGCAAAGAAGAAGACAGCGAAGAAGGCTGTAAAGCGTCGCTAGTCGTTAAACAAATTAAAAGAGGGAGCCAGAAATGGTTCCCTCTTTTTTAATGAGAATTAGGATAGATACATGCAATTTGAGCCCCCTTCAGGAAATCCATTGGGCACAAATAAGACTTTTAAATTTGCGTCATCATTATTAATTCCGATTCTTAAATTACTAACAAAGCGCGATTGGCGCGGGGCTAATAATCTTCCAAAATCTGGCCCAGTAATAGTTATTTCAAATCATGTTTCTTATGCCGATGCTTTGGTCTTTGCGCATTTCTTATTCGCAAATGGCCGTGCAGTTCGATATTTGGGAAAAGATTCAGTTTTCAAAATTCCCGTGCTTGGAAAAATTCTTTTAGCGTCAGGTCAAATTCCAGTTGCCAGAGAGTCTGATAAAGCCTCACACGCGCTAGATAGCGCTCTTGGTTTATTAAAGGCAGGACATTGCGTGGGTATTTATCCCGAAGGTACGTTAACTCGCGACGAGGCGTTGTGGCCGATGGTTGCAAAGACAGGTATCGCACGGCTCGCAATCTTGAGCAAGGCTCCGGTTATTCCAATAGCTCAGTGGGGGGATCAAAATTTACTGCCAAGATATTCCAAGAAATTAGTATTTTGGCGGCGAACGCAGATTACCTATTTGGCAGGACCGGCTTTGGATTTCAGCCGGTGGTCTGGGAAAGAGGAGGATCAGGCCGCTTTAATCGAAGCTACCGCTTATGCAATGGCAGAAATAACGAAATTATTAGAGCAAATTAGGGGAGAATATGCCCCTCGTGAAATATTTGATCCGCATAAATCTGATCTACCTCGGACCGGTAATTTTAAGAAGAAGGATTAATTAAATGTCGAAGTTCACAGTTCTAGGTTCTGGTGCATGGGGAACAACCATGGCACAAGTACTTTGTGATGCCGGTCAAGAAGTTTTAATCTGGGGTCGCAATGCTGATGTGGTTTCTGAAATTAATAATAAGAATATGAATACAAAGTATCTGCCAGGAATTTCACTTCCAAAACAGCTGCTCGCAACTACTGATATTCAAAAGGCCTTTGGTTTTGGTGATGCGCTAGTTCTTGCTATTCCTGCGCAATCACTGCGCGAAAATATGGCTGACTGGGTTGGTACATTTCCCAAAGATAAACCGGTAATAAGTACGCTAAAAGGAATTGAAGCGAATTCTCAACTTCGCATGACTGAAGTAGTTACTGAAATCTTAGGTATCCCACCAGCTCGCATCGGATTAATTACTGGACCAAACTTGGCCGGAGAACTTTCACTGCGACAACCCGCAGGCGCTGTAGCGGCATCTTCTAATACAGAAATTTCAGAGATGATGATTGACGCTTTCACTACGCCTTATTTCCGCGTTTATCCATCGGAAGATTTAGTTGGTTGCGAACTTGCTGGCGCTGCAAAGAGTGTAATTGCACTTGCAGTTGGTATGGCAATCGGCCTTGGTCTTGGCGAAAATACCCAATCAATGATTATTACGCGAGGCCTTAGTGAAGTTGCCAGATTTGGAAATGGCTACGGCGCAAATCCACTGACCTTCTTAGGGTTAGCCGGAATGGGCGACTTAGTTGCATCTTGCGGCTCTGGCCTTTCTCGTAACCGAACATTTGGTGAGGCGCTAGGTCGCACCGGCACAATGGCGCAAGCGAGAATTGAAGTTGCTAAGACTGTCGAAGGCGTTGCCTCGGCCGCCGCAATTCTTGAACTCGCTCACCGAGTCGGAGTCGAAGTTCCAATTATCGAAGTCGTTTCCGAAGTAGTACGCGATCGTATTTCGCCTAACGATGCGATGAAGAGGTTAATGACCGTAAGCATGGCTGCTGAGTTGTAATGAGCAAGATTAAAGTTGGAATTGTTTGTGGCGGAAAATCAAGCGAGCATGAGATCTCATGTATTTCTGCTGCCGGAGTTCTATCTGCGATTGATCGTGAAAAATATGAACCGCTACTTATCGGAATTACAAAGGCTGGCAAGTGGGTTTTACCACCCGCAGATTACAATTTAACAATCGCAGGCGATGTTCTTCCTGAAATTACGGATGACTTAACACAAACAAGTATTGAAAAATTAGATGTAGATCTTCTCTTCCCAGTCCTGCATGGCCCGTATGGTGAAGATGGAACATTCCAAGGGCAATGCGAAATGGCCGGAATTAAATATGTTGGTTCGGGCGTGCTTGCCAGCGCGGCTGGAATGGATAAATCTTTTGCCAAACCAATTTTTGAATCTCATGGTTTGGAAGTTGCCCCCGGAATGGTTATTCATGAACGCGACTGGCAAGTCGATGAAGTTCGGATCTTGGCGAGTGCAACTGAATTTGGTAATCCGCTCTTTGTGAAACCCGCACGAAGTGGTTCAAGCCGTGGAACAAGCAAAGTTAAGAGCATTAAAGAACTTAAGACTGCTATTAATTTTGCGCTGCAATTTGATACTAAAGTTTTAGTAGAAAGCGCAATCGTTGGCCGTGAAATAGAGTGCGCAGTACTTCAGGTAAATGGCGTAGCTCTCTCATCTCCGGTAGGAGAAATTAAAATTCTAGGCGATCACGAGTTCTATGACTTTGAAGCTAAATACCTTGATGATTCAACTGAAGTATTAGTCCCAGTACATCTGCCATTTGGAGTACAGGAAGAGATTCAAAATTATGCAACTCTTGCCTTTGATGCCCTTGGGTGTGAAGGTCTTGCTCGAGTAGATTTCTTTTATACAGGAACAAAAATAATTATTAACGAGATAAATACTATGCCGGGTTTCACCGCAACTTCGGTATTCCCAAAGTTATGGGCAGCGGGTGGAATTGGTTACACCGATCTGATTACGAATTTAATTGAGGCAGCAATAGCGCGCCCATCGAATGTGACGCGCTAGCTTTAATTTCTTAGTAAGAAGTAACGGGGCAAGTCAGCGTGCGAGTGATGCCAGGAACTGCTTGAACCTTCGCCAAAATTGCTCGGCCTAGTTCTTCCATACTCGGAGATTCCGCGCGCATGATTACATCGTAAGGACCAGTTACGCCTTCGGCCAAAGTTACGCCAGGAATTTCAGAGACTGATTTAGCAACGCTTGATGCCTTACCGACTTCTGTTTGAATGAGAATGTAAACCTGAACTGACATTTGTGTTACTCCTAAATATTTCTGCTTTCCACAGCGTCGTGATTGCAGAGTTGAAGGCTACCGCCAATAGAGTTGGTTTGGGAATTAATATTTTTAGGGATATTGGGGGGATTCTAAATTGGCGTCAGAGTCCGAACTTATAGCCGCGCTCTCGAAGATTTTTGCCGTTGCAGATCCCAATTTAGTCGTGGGAATTGGCGATGATGGTGCAGTTATAAAAGCCAGTTCTCAAAATCTGGTGGCCGCAACAGATATGGCGGTCGAAGGTGTTCACTTCAATCGCGAGTGGTCGAGCCTGCACGAGATCGGCGCAAAACTTACAGCCGCGAACTTGGCTGATATTTATGCAATGGGCGGAGAACCTAGATATTTACTAGTTAGTGCTGGATTGACTAAGGATTTTGGAATTGAACAAATCCAGGAACTGGCCAACGGGATTAAGAGTGAAGCAGATTTAGTTAACGTCTCAATTATTGGCGGGGATATCTCTAGCGCGCAGCAGTTAGTTATTTCGATTACAGCGTTTGGTTCCGTTGAACATCCAATAACAAGGGCTGGCGCGAAAATAGGAGATAGCGTAATTATTTCTGGCCTACCGGGAAAATCTGCAGCTGGATTACATCAACTACATGAAGGAATTTCAGATTCCCCTTTTATCCGCGCCCATAAGAAGCCAGAAGTTAACTATCAATTAGCAGCAAGTTTTCGCAACGTAAATTCGATGTGCGATGTCAGTGACGGTTTGCTCTCGGAGTTAAACCACATTGCGAGCGCTTCGGGTATCGGAATTGAATTAGATTCTAAATTGATCGAACAAATTCCTGGGTTCAAGGAATTAGATGGAGCGGGCCAAGGCGACGTTTGGGAATTAGTTTTATCGGGCGGTGAAGATCATGAATTTGTCGCCACGACTGCGGCAACCATTCCTAAGGGTGCTCACGCGATTGGAAAAGTTGTTGCGGGCTCGGGCGTAAAGGTTTCGGGAATTTCGGAATTGCCTGCAATAGGCTTTCGCCATTTCTAGTTCCCTGTGAGAGTATTCGTAAATGTCTAGAACCAAACTTGAATCCTTTCCAAGAGAAAAACTAACTTTTGGTCAATCTCCACTTCAACGACTTGATCGTTTAACAGAACATTTAGGTGGGAAGGTTGAGATTTGGGCAAAGCGCGAAGATGTTAATTCTGGACTTGCATACGGCGGCAACAAAACTCGTAAATTGGAATACCTTGCTGCTGAAGCTATCGCGCAGGGTTGTGACACTTTAGTTTCAATCGGCGGTGTTCAATCAAATCACACGAGACAAGTTGCAGCAGTTGCCGCTCATCTTGGTCTGAAGTGTGTATTAGTTCAGGAACATTGGGTTGATTGGGATGAAGTAAATTACGAGAAGACAGGAAATATTCTGCTTAGTCGAATTATGGGCGCCGAAGTTCGGCTCGACCCAGCCGGATTTGATATAGGTTTTAGAAAATCTTGGGAAGAAGCTATTGCAGATGTCATCGCAAGAGGCGGAAAGCCTTACGCAATTCCCGCAGGTGCATCAGACCACCCGCTCGGCGGACATGGTTTTGCTGGCTGGGCTTTTGAAGTTGAAGATCAAGAGAGCGAACTTGGTTATAAATTTGATAACTTTATTGTTTGTTCCGTAACGGGTTCTTCTCAAGGCGGAATGATTGCGGGATTCGCACATTCCAACCGCGCAGAATCTGTTATTGGAATTGATGCTTCAGCCACTGTTGAAAAAACTTGGGAACAAATTAAGCGTATTGCTTCTCGAACTGCTGCAGCAATTGAACTAGGGCGCGAGCTAAGAGATTCAGAGATTGTTTTATTAGATCGTTGGCACGATGGAATTTATGGAGTAGCCGGTCCAAGGACTATCGATGCAATTAAATTAGTTGGCCAACTTGAGGGAATGATTACCGACCCGGTTTACGAAGGTAAATCAATGGCAGGAATGATTGATTTAATTAAAGAAGGTTATTTTAAAGAAGGATCAAAAGTTTGTTACGTTCACCTTGGTGGCCAACCAGCCATCAATGGTTACACAACCGCTTTTTAACGAGTTACTTTTCCAGCCTTAAGGCATGAAGCACAAACGTTCTGACGCTTTGGTGTTCCGCCAACAAGAGTACGAACGCGTTGGATATTTGGATTCCAGCGACGACGGGTCTTGCGCATTGAGTGGGAGACCTTGTTGCCGAAGCTAGGACCCTTGCCGCAGATATCGCAGTTTGAGGACACGGTGTTTCTCCCTTGAATCAAGTTAAATTACGGGTTTCGCAATAAGTTGCAAAGATTACCCCGTCTACGCAGGGATTGGCTAATCCGCGCGAGAAGATATGCCCATGGCACGGATTTCAGATCGTCTAAAGGGCATCATCGGGGACCGAACTGCCGATGCCCTAGCCAAGGTATTTGGAATGGAGAGCATCGAGGACCTGCTTCGCCACTACCCAAGGCGTTATGTAGTTCGCGGCGAATTCTCTGACATATCTGGGCTTGCAGAGGGCGATGAAGTAACTGTTCTGGCTGAGATAGCAGCGGTAAAAACTAGACGGGCAAATGGCCGCAATATTTTGGAAGTAAATGTCACTGATGGCAGCGCTGTTATGTCGCTTACTTTCTTTAATCAACCTTGGCGCGAGAAAGAGTTAAAGATTGGCAAGACTGGAATGTTTGCCGGAAAAGTTGGTTCGTTTAATGGCAAACGTCAGCTTTCACATCCAGATTATCAATTGATTCCCGATGGAGACGATGTCGATTCTGCGCTCGCAGCATTCGCTGGAAAATACCTACCGGTGTATCCAGCAGGCGGCAAGATGCCATCTTGGAAAATTTCGCAGTGTGTTGATTTAGTTCTGGATTCGCTAGATGAAGTAGAAGATTATCTTCCAGAAAGTGTTATCAAAGAATTTGGTTATCCAACGCTTAAACAGGCATTTATTTCGATTCACAAACCAGAGTCTCTAGAGGCTGCAGATCTTGCAAGGTTACGTTTAACTTTTGACGAAGCAATCTTGTTGCAATTATTACTTGCTGGGCGCCGGGCTGAACTTAAAGAACTCGATGCAAC
>CAIQHM010000019.1 GCA_903871555.1 uncultured Actinomycetes bacterium
CCAGAAAGGGCGTAAGAAATCGCAATACTTAGCGCTCCTGCAAATAGAACCATCACCAAAGCAAATAATTTCATCGCAATAAATTTGCCTGCCAATATCTTCATTCGTGAAGGTTGACGGACAAGTAGATTTCGAAGAGTTCCCAGCGAATATTCTTGAGCGGTCTGTGAAGCGAAGATGCAAAGTGCAACAACGCCGAGAAATACGCCAACTAATCTAAAACCATAAACAAGTCCCATGGCTTGACTAAGTTCTGATGGACCAACGCTCTCGCCCCGTTTGGTGTTCCCGCCTTCGGAATCAATCATCAAGAAAACAATTGAGGTAAATAGTGCGCTCAGTCCACCAACTGTTGCAATAGTTCCTAGTAGGAGTGAAGGCCTACGCAATTTACGTAGTTCGGCAATAACTACGCGAATCATTTGTTGTCCCCTGTCATTTCAAAGAAAGTTTCTTCTAAAGTTGGAAGCGCCACTGAGATTGATGAGAGAGTTATCCCGGCTTCGAAGGCCGCTCGATTAATTTCGGCACTTGCTTGAATTGGGGCTGCAATATGTAACGAGCCATCAATAATCATTACTTTATATCCGGCATCGGTTACTTTGCTTATTAACTTTGTTAAATCAACTTCATACTCTGGCCTTGCAATAATCATTGGTTGTTGTGCCGCAAGAAGTTCTTGCGTTCGGCCAGAGAAAATAACTTTTCCTTCACGTAACATAACTAGATATTCACAGATCATTTCGAGTTCGCTGAGAATGTGAGATGAAACGAAGACTGTTGTCCCATTATTTGCTAAGTCGCGAATAATCCCGCGCACTTCCTGGATTCCTGATGGATCCAAACCATTTGTTGGTTCATCCAAAATTAAAAGTTCAGGATTCGGTAGTAACGCTGCGGCAATTCCGAGTCTTTGCTTCATACCGAGTGAATACGTTTTAAATTTTGAACCACCGCGATCAGCTAAATCAACCTTTGCTAGCAATTCATCAACTCGAGATAATGGAAAGCCACCTAACTCGGCTAATACTTTTAGATTCTCTCGCCCCGAAAGTGCTGGATAAAAAGCAGGTCCTTCAATCATGGCGCCGACTCTTGGTAAATATTTCTCTGGGTGTTTAATACTTTCACCTAATACGGTTGCACTTCCCCCGCTAGGAGTTATTAAGCCAAGCAACATTCGAATTGTTGTTGTTTTTCCGGATCCATTAGGGCCAACAAATCCACAGACTGAACCTTTGGGAACTTCAAATGTGCCGTGGGAAAGAGCGGCCCGATTGCCATATATTTTAGTTAAATCTGATGCAGCAATCGCTGTTATTTCCATGGTTGCACCCTACCAACTAAACTTTCTTCATGACTCATCAGCATCGTCCTTGGGGATATTCCAATTCTTCAAATGGAGACGCGCCTGACTGGCAGTTACATGAAGAAACACTTGCAGTAAGAGCAGGTTTAGCCAGGTCTGGTTTCGGAGAAACTGGCGAAGCGATGTATTTAACAAGTGGCTACACATATGACAGCGCTGAACAAGCAGTGCATTCATTCACGGATGAGATAGATCATTTTGTATATAGCCGTTTTGCAAATCCAACTGTTTCAATGTTCGAGCAACGCCTTGCTGCAATTGAAGGCGCAGAATTTTGTGTCGCGACTGGTTCTGGTATGTCTGCAATGTTTTCTGCTATTGCCTGCATGGTCGAAGCCGGAGATCGGATTGTTGCAGCCGCTTCTATGTTCAGCTCTTGTTATGTTGTGCTCTCTGAAATTTTGCCAAAATGGGGAATCAAAGTTGAATTCGTAAAAGGCAACGATAAGAAAGACTGGGAAAAAGCGCTCTCCGAAAAAACTAAAATTGTATTTATTGAAACACCTAGCAATCCAATGCTAGAGATAGTTGATATCAAAATGGTTAGCGACCTCGCGCATTCTGTAGGCGCCACCGTAATTGTTGACAACGTCATGGCATCACCCATTCTGCAAAAACCGCTGGCTCACGGTGCCGATGTTGTTATGTATTCCGCTACCAAACATATTGATGGCCAAGGTCGCGTGCTTGGAGGCGCAATTCTTGGAAGCTTTGACTACATTCAAAATTATTTAAATCCCTTCATTAGACATACTGGTCCAACACTTAGTGCATTTAATGCGTGGGTCTTAGTTAAGTCTCTCGAAACGTTATCAATGCGGGTTAACAAGATGAATGAGAGCGCGCAATTTGTTGCGGAATTTTTAGCCCAACATCCAAAGGTTAAGTCTGTTAACTATCCTGGACTTAAATCGCATTCTGGTTATGAAGTTGCCCAGAAGCAGATGACTGGCGCAGGCACAACTTTAAGTTTTGAAGTAGATGGCGGAATTCCAAAGTTATTTGAATTTATGGATGCGCTGAAAGTTATTGATATTTCTAATAATCTTGGTGACAGCAAGTCGCTAATTACCCATCCCGCTTCGACTACGCATCGGCGATTAGATCTGGCTACCCGTGAATCTATGGGAATTACTGAATCACTTGCCCGTTTATCTATTGGACTTGAACACTCTTCGGATTTGATTAAGGATTTACAACAAGCGCTGCGATAACAAGTAGCAATGAATAAACGCTTAAGTAAGTTATCGACCACTGAAATAATTTCGCAGCGGCCTTATTCGAATCAGGACCATCAATCTTTAGTAATTCAAGGCCAAAACCTAGCGCGATAGCAATTGTTATAACCCAGCACCACCATGGAAGGTGTTCACTCCAATTAACGCCGAGTGAAGTGATAACCATCCCGATTGTGTGAAACCACATCTGCTTCTCAACCGATTTGATTGTTGCAACGACGGGCAACATTGGAATTCCGGCTGCTGCATAGTCATCGCGGTATTTAATTGCCAGGGCCCAAAAATGTGGTGGCGTCCAGAAGAAGATAACTAGGAAAAAGAGCCAAGCGGTTAGTGAAAGCGAATTAGTTACTGCCGCCCAACCAATTAAAACCGGCATACAACCAGCGATGCCGCCCCAAACAATGTTCTGTGAAGTTCTGCGCTTAAGCCCGATGGTGTAACCAAATACATAAAAGACAATTGCTGCTGCTGTTAAAACGGTTGCCCAAAGAGTTGTGAAAATTGAGAATATTGTTAATGAGATTACGGTTAAAGCTGATGCAAAGATAAATGCTTGGGTTTCTGTGATTGCGCCGCTGACAATTGGGCGTTTTGCAGTTCTCGCCATTAAGCGATCTGAGTCGACTTCAATAATCATGTTAAATGCATTAGAAGCGCCAGCGGCAAGAGTCCCGCCAACCAAAGTTGCAATTGTTAATCCAAGTGAAGGTACGCCTTTAGCGGCAAGGAAGAGTGCGGGAAGCGTTGTGACAAGAAGTAACTCAACTACACGTAACTTCATCAGGGCTATGTAGGGCGAGATTCTTGAATTGCTCACTTAATTAGCCTACTAGCGATTCTTCTGCAGGCTTGGCGACTGTTGCCAACATTTTGTCAATTGTTTTTCTCGCTTGGTCCCGCGATTTCTCGGTTGGGTTCACATGATTAGCGATAACAGCAAAGATATATTCATTGTTACCAACTTCTACATATCCAGCCATTGTTACAGAAGTATTTATCCAACCAGTCTTGGCTTTGATAAGACCATTTGCGGATTTTCCATATTTCAGGAATCGTTTTTTTAGAGTACCGCTTTTCCCGGCGACTGGAAGTCCATCATAAATTGGTTGAAATTGTGGTTCGATTCTTATTTTCCATAATAATTCTGCCATCGTGCGCGCCGAAACTCGATCATCATGTGAGAGACCACTTCCATCTTTCACTGTCAAACCTTTGGCAGAAACCTCAAGATTGCCTAAGGTTTTCTGAAACGCGTTATTCATTCCATCGCTATCTCGAGTGAATCCCAATTCATCCGCAGCGTTCCGCGCTAGCCGATCAGCCAATGTGTTATCACTCCATAATAAGGTGAATCCAATTATTTCACTTAGTGGTGGCGAATTTATCTCAGCAATTGGAGAAAGCGCGGAGTTTGCCTGCAAGTCAGATTTTGAAATTCTCTTAAACTTAACTTTCTTGCCATAAAAAGTCCTTAAGTTCGTAATGTCTTTTTCGAATAAACCATTAAATTCAATTGTGATGCCAGATAGATCAGCACCGCTTTTACTAATTGCGCTTATTAATTTAGTAGATAGCGCTCGATGAAATTTTGATGCTTCTAGGGCACTCGTCGTTAACCAGGGGTCATATTCGCCAAGTAATACAAATCTTTTAGGATCCTCAGTCGCGCTAAGTGAAGTTTTGAAAACTTTATCCGCTCCAAATGCGGTAATTGCAGTTACCGTTGAAATTAATTTAAGAATTGATGCTGGTGCTCTTGGAATATCGGCCTGGCTTGAGAATATTTCTTCCTGGCTGATTGGATCAATTACTAAAATTCCAGGCTTTGCAAGGGCTGGCGAATTTGCTAGAGCTTTAAATGAAGCAGGAACCGTGAGAGCCTCTGCGGGAGAAATAATAAGTAGCGACAAATTTATTGTCATTACTACAGCAATTAATTTGCGCATCATCGAATTATGCCGTTTTCTTCTTATTAAAACGCCCTTGCGATGTGGCCGCGCCCAAAATAACTATTGCGCCACCTACGGGTTCGTGCCAAGAAATATGTTCACCTAGGAAGATCCAACCAACAAATACCGCAACAACTGGCGTTAAGTAAGTTACCGAACTCGCGATTGAACTTCCGGCTCGTTCAACTATTTGAAATGTCCAGATGTAGGCAATTCCGCTTCCAAATACGCCAAGTGCAACCATTGCAAGTATTGGGCCTAAGCGATATTGATCCTTGGCAATGCCATCTACTAAATAGAAGGGTAGAAGAGTTATGGCGGCTGCGGTTACTTGGCTTGCGGCTAAAGCTTCTGCCTGCAGATTCAACGGCGTTAAATATTTTTTAATTATTGGGAATGAGAGGCCATAGCAAGTTATTGCCACAAGCAGAGCAACTGCTCCGATAGCTGAATTTGAACCAATACCTTTCCAGATGCCAAGTACTGTTAAAACTCCAATGCCACCAAGTATTAGCCCAAAGATTTGGTGCTTGGAAATCTTCTCTGATCTAAAAACAAAGAGGATGAAGATAAGTGTTGAAAGTGGTGTGCAGGCATTAATAATTCCGGCAAGCACGGTAGTTACGCGTTGCTCGGCAAATGCAAATAAGATTCCTGGAAAAACATTTAATAGTAAGGAGACTATCCATAAAATAAACCAAGTCCGGCGTTCTGTTGGAAGTGAGATGCCCCTTACTTTTGCAATTAGAAGCAGAGCCATGGCGCCAAGTGCACAGCGACCAAATGCAACACCGACCGGCGTTAAGAATTCAAGTCCAAGTTTGATGAATATGAATGAACATCCCCAAACCAAGCCGAGTGCTAAGTAAATAGGTAGCCAGGATTTTTGCTTCATGCAAACTCCCTCTAATGTTTGGGTATGACTACCGCAGAAATTGGACCTGGTGAATTCTATCCAGTGGTTGGCGTTGGTCCGCATCCAAAACCTTGGCCAACTGAGAGCCATTTTGATATTGAGCTCTTAACAAACGGAGATCGTCGAAATGTCTTAGACAATTATCGTTACTGGAGTGTTGAAGCAATCGTCGCTGATTTAGATACCAAACGCCACGATTTACAAATAGCAATTGAAAATTGGCAACATGATTTGAATATTGGTTCGGTTGTTCGTACTGCAAATGCATTTAATGTTTCGAAGGTGCATATCGTTGGAAAGCGCGATTGGAATAAACGCGGCGCAATGGTTACGGATAAATATCTTCACGTTTTACATCATCCGACTGTTGCAGATTTTAAAATCTGGTGTGATGAAAATTCAGTTCCTATTATTGGAATAGATAACTTGCCAATTTCAAAAGAGTTAGAGACTACAAAGTTGCCAGGAAAATGTGTCCTCTTCTTTGGCCAAGAAGGCGCTGGCATGTCTGACGAGGCAGTGGATATTTGTGAAACAGTTCTAGCAATCAGACAATATGGTTCAACTCGATCCATGAATGCTTCAGCGGCAGGTGCAATTGCTATGTATGCCTGGGCAATGCAGCACTTAAATAATTAAGTTTCTTTAATAATTTCTTCTACCGCTTTTATTCGGCGGCGGATTTCATCAGCTTCATCTATACGCCCAAGATTTTGTAGAACATCGGCCATTCGGCCTTCAATTTCAAGAATAAACTCAAAATCTTTATTTTCATTATCGGTCGCAATTTCAAGAACACGATCTAATGTGTTTAAGCCCTCTTCGAATTGGCCCGCAACTATCTGGGCTTTACCTAACTCAAATAGCGAATATGTCTCTCGATAATCATCATGAGCCGTAATGAAAACATCTAGCGATTTTTGCGCGGCTGTTATTGCACCTTCGCCATCGCCAATTTCTGTTAAGCAGTGCGCGATTTTTTGATCACATCTTGCAACATTAATAACTTCCTTCAACTTCTTGAATAGGGCACGAGCCTCTTGAAAGGATTCCAGCGCTTCGCCATAATTTTTTAATTCGCGTTGCGCACAGCCAATTAAATGTAAATCATTTGCGGCACCGCTGTCATTGCCATCAACTAAATGCTCTTGCACACAGTCGGACATGCACTCAATCGTTTTTTCATATTCTTTTGATGAGAACCACCATTCGCCAAGCGTGCAGGCTAAATCAATTGCAAGAGGTGACTTAGATTCGCGTAGTAAATCAACAGCTTTGCTCATTGCATTAGCCGCTTCATTCATGCGCTTCAATTGATTTAAGTTATATCCAATTGCTGAATATGCCTGTGCTAAACCATCAGATGGAACTACAGAACCGAGTTCGGTATAAATGTCTCGGGCGGTTTCAGCGAGTGCGAGCGCCTCGTCATATTGGCCTCGGGCATAAATTCGAGCGCTAAGTTCGTAGTAAGTATTTGCTCGATCGAGACCTTGCGTTTCTGGAATTCGCTCCCAGAGCATCTCTTCGGTGACAATGTCATCTGTTGAATCCTCGTCATCACTCATGCAAAAACTCTAGCAATACCTACCGCCATCCGCATGGGCAGGGGTATAGTTCCGACACGTGCGTTTCTTAAATAACCCTAGCCACGATCTGACATATGACGATGTCTTTATGGTCCCAAGCGCATCCAATATCGCAAGCCGAATGGATGTAGACCTTTCTACCCATGATGGGACTGGCACAACTATCCCGATTGTTGTTGCAAATATGACCGCAATTTCCGGTCGCCGAATGGCAGAAACTATCGCCCGCCGCGGCGGAATTGCAGTAATCCCTCAAGATATTCCGATTCAAATAGTTAGCGATGTAATCAAGTGGGTTAAATCAAGGCATACCTTCTTTGATACACCAGTAACTCTTTCACCAACTGAAACAGTGGCCGATGCAATAGACCTTATTAATAAGCGAGCCCATGGCGCTTTGATAGTCGTTGAAGATGGTAAACCAGTTGGAATTGTTACTGAAGCCGACTGTGAACGTGTCGATCGTTTCACCCAGCTGCAATTGATAATGAGTAAAGATTTAGTGACTGTGCCAGATTCTATTGAACCGCGCGAAGCTTTTGATTTTCTAAATTCACAACGACGTCGATTGGCACCAGTCGTAGATAAGGGCGGAAAACTTGTCGGAATCTTGACTCGTACTTCTGCGCTGCGGGCGACTCTTTATCAACCTGCAATTGATCAAAATAATAATTTACGCATCGCTTGCGCAGTCGGCATCAATGGTGATGTCGCAGCAAAAGCAAAATCTTTGATTGAAGCTGGCGCAGATGTTCTCGTTGTAGATACCGCTCATGGCCACCAAATTAAAATGATTGAGGCGCTAAAATTAATACGCGCGCTAAAACCAAATATCCCTATTGTTGCGGGAAATGTAGTTACGGCAGAAGGAACCAAAGCTTTGATTGAAGCCGGAGCAGATATTGTAAAAGTTGGTGTTGGTCCTGGCGCAATGTGCACAACTCGTATGCAAACCGGTGTTGGTCGACCACAATTTTCTGCAGTGCTTGAATGCGCAGCCGAAGCTAAGAAGCATGGCAAACATGTTTGGGCAGATGGTGGAGTTCGCCATCCACGTGATGTCGCACTTGCCCTTGCTGCTGGTGCATCGCAAGTAATGATTGGATCTTGGTTTGCTGGAACATTTGAATCCCCAAGTGATTTAAATAAAGATGCAACTGGTCGGCTATATAAAGAGTCTTTTGGTATGGCCTCCGCTCGCGCAGTTGCGGCACGAACAAGTAACGATGGGGCATTTGATAGAGCTAGAAAAGCCTTATTCGAAGAGGGTATTTCCTCATCTCGAATGTATATCGATCCAGCTCGGCCAGGGGTTGAAGATTTACTCGATGAAATAATTGCTGGTGTGCGTTCATCATTTACATATGCAGGTGCAACAAGTATTAATGATTTCGCTGACCGCGCTGTTGTTGGGATTCAATCTGCATCTGGTTATGCCGAAGGTCGACCGCTGCACACAAGTTGGTAATTTAATCTATCTCGCGCTTGGGATCATCACTGTCATCCCAATCTTCTTGTGGTTGACCGAGTTTCCAATACATATAAAAAATGAATAGTCCGAAGAATGGCCATTCAAAAACATAGAGCCAACTTCGATTATTTCCATCAAAGGCACGTGCTAGTTCAACAAAACCCATAATTAAGCAGATTGGGATAAAAGCTAAAAGCCATTTACGTTTTGGTTCAACTTCTCTAGTCATCTGCGCCTGCAATTCTTTTTTCATTTTCAATCCAGTCATATGCTGCCATAGCAATCCAAATTGCATCAATCAACATTCCCATAGCCCACATGATTGCGCCGCCTTTATGTTGATCAGCGATTCCATTCATTGTTGACATATTCATCGGAACATCATGAAGTAACTTATTTCCAGAGTATAAGAAGAAGCCCGTCATTGTTTCCGGCAACATCATCGCAAAAAGAGAAAGTACGCGAGCAGCATATGGAACGCTAAATGGTTGTGGATTCCCAGACATGACCGGGTAATAATAAATAAAACCGCCAACTAGGAACATGACGAGTTCAAGCATGTGAACATTTGGATTTGTCATTCCAGCATTAGCAAGTGGCGAGAAGTGCGTAAGAATAAGAATGGTAAGAAAAATTAGGAATCCGACTTCTGGGCGAAATAGTTGGCGAACAAATATATTTCGACCAATTCCGCGAATTAATTTCTTAACCCTTTGGTCTCGCGAATTAACAGCAACTTTTATTGGCGAACCCAAAACAATAAGTGGCGAAATCAACATCATCAACCCAACATGTTGAACCATATGAATCCAGAATGTGTTGATCGCGGCGTGGGCAATTGGGCCGACAAGTAAAATGAAAGCTAGAAACATCCCCAGATAAAAAGAAGCCTGCCTGATCTTGGAGACCCCATGGCTTGATGGGCGCTCCTGGAAATACCAGGCACTTTTGAGAATCAGCGCAAGACCGAAAAAGAGGTCCCAAATCGGACTTAGCCCCATTAATTCCCCTCAAATTCTCAAAGTTTTCCCGACAAATTACCTGAAAAGTGTTCCCTAACACTGATGATGAGCGTAACCTAACTCCATTCTTGCATCTGCAAGGTAGATGCACCCCACGGGAAGGTCAATATAAATATGGCAAGTTCAAATATGACGGCAGGGAAAAGGTTAACAAGCGCACTAGTTGCAACTGTTCTCTCTGTCTCTGTAGTTGCCGGAGTAGGTGTTCTACTTCACAAACTTAGCGCTGACCCGAATGGAACTTTAGTTGCAACCAAAGAAGCTGACACGATCACGATCGATGGCAAGGTTTATCCAAAGGCATCTTTAACCATGGGTGTTTATGCCGATAAAGAACAAGCCGCAGAAGATGGTTTTACCGGAATGAAAAATGATTGGGTTCAATACGGTCCTTCAAATCACTTAATTCTTCCAGCCAACACATATGTAACTATGACAATTCATGGTTATGACGGTGGCGAAGAATTAAATAACCCATACTTCGGAAAAGTTATTGGAACTGTTGGCGGTACCGTGAATATTGATGGTGAAGATATAACTTCGTTGCCATATAACAAGATTCAACACACTTGGACACTTCACGGAATTCCATCATCTTCCCAAGATCCACTATTTGTAAGTGTTCCACTTCTTCGCGTTGAAGAAGATGACAATGGTTGGGTGCCAACTAAAGATCCAATTACAAATCTCAAGGGCCACACAATTACCTTCTCATTTCTAACAAAAGGCGCTGGTAATTATGTCTGGAACTGCGAATTTCCTTGCGGCGATGACACTTACGCCAAGTTCGGAGCCGCGATGAGCGGTTATGGATATATGTCAGGAAAGGTAACGGTCACAGCATGAGCGATCACAACAATGCAGATCTAAAACCAACTCCTGGGAGCCGCTTAACAACTTTCTTTAAGCGATCTGATGTAATTCAATCAACCATCTTCGGTGTAATTGTCACAATTATTTTCGTAATAATTGGAGGCAAGTTCTATCCACAGTGGATGCCAGAAATCATGAGCACTGATATGAAGGCAATTGAAAAGCTGATGGTTGTCTTTACTTGGATTTCAGCTCCGGTATGTGGTGTGGTTCTAGGAATTGCCCTTTACACATTCTTAAATCGCCACAGCGGAGATACTCCACCGCCAGATGGTCCTGCTACTCGTACTAATGGACCTATCGTTCTAATTTGGTCTGCTGTATCAAGTTTGCTTGCTCTTACAGCTGTTCTCTATGGAATTACTGAAATGAACTCGGCATCACTTGCAACTGCTAAAAATGCAGAGGATGCAATGGTCGTGAATGTGGTTGGAAACCAATGGGTCTGGTCATTTGAATATCCGGAACTTGGAGTTCAAAGCCACGAACTTATGTTGCCAATTAATCGCGCAGTTGCATTCCACGTAACATCAGTGGATGTAAACCACTCATTCTGGCCAGTACAACTGGGTGTAAAAATTGATGCTAATAAATTAGCCGAAACTCTTGCAGATACAACTCCGACAAAACTTGGTGAATTTGATGTTAAGTGCGCCGAACTATGCGGCCTGTATCACGCATACATGGAAACGACCGGTGAAGTTATGACGGTCGAAGATTTTGATAACTGGGTATTAGCACAAGGAGGACACACAGCATGACAACACTTGATCATCACGTTGGATCACGGCCAGTCCCAAATCCAAAGAAGAGTTTAATCACAAAATTAAATGCGGGAACCGGTTTAATTGTTGGCATTATCTTTGCTGTAGCAACTTATCAAGGGCTCGCTGGAGTTGTTGATACCAGCGTCTACCACTTACAAAACCAAGTTTTACTTGCAACTATGTTTATGTGGAGTATCGGCTTCCTAGCCGGAATTGGCGCATTCATTGGACCAATTCGCTGGTTAATCGGTAAAGATTTAACAGCCGAAGAACAGCTTTATATGGCCGGTGACGGTCAAGGCATTAAGCGTTACTTCAAATATTGCACTGACCACAAAGTTGTAGGTATCCAATATCTCTGGGGAGTTATTGCAATGCTTGCAGTTGGTGGATCAATGGCTATGTTGATTCGTACTGATCTTGCTGCCCCTGGTGGACATTTCATCACACCATCTGTCTATAACTCTCTTGTTGGTTTGCATGGAATCACCATGATTGTTGCAATGATTATTGTTGCTACTGGTCCTTTCGGTAACTTCATTATGCCAATCATGATTGGCGCAGCTGATATGGCATTCCCAAGACTTAATGCGCTTTCTTGGTGGGTTCTATTCACTGCTATTCCAGTCTTGCTAAGCGCCTGGTTCTTAGGTGGAATTCCGACAGGTTGGACCGCTTATGCACCACTAAGCGTTCAAGCTGGTCCTGGTATGAATGCATTTATTGCAACAATTATTATCTTTGCGATTTCAACAGCTGTTGCTGGTGCAAACATCACTGCAACCGTTGTTTCAATGCGCGCAAAGGGCATGTCTTGGAACCGCGTTCCAATTTTCGTAATTGGTGCAACCGTTTCAGTGGCACTTGCAATTCCAGCTTTCCCAACTTTCATGCTCTCCATGATCATGACCGCGATGGATCGCTCATTCTTAACTGGTTTCTTCGATGCCAATGTTGGTGGAACTGGTTGGCTTTATGCCCACTTGTTCTGGATCATGGGACACCCTGAGGTTTACGTAATTCTGATTCCTGGCGTTGCGATACTTCTAGAAATTGTTCCGGTATTCGTTCGCAAGCCATTGTTC
>CAIQHM010000020.1 GCA_903871555.1 uncultured Actinomycetes bacterium
AACCGAAGCGGTATTTGTTTCCTGGGCCTCTAAATTCTCGATACCTGTAGGCACCGATATTGTTATTAATTCAACTTCAATTGGTTTATTTCCAGATGTCGATGCCCAATTAAATATTGACTTCGATACCTTGCAATCAGGAATTGTCGTCGCGGATGTAATTCCAAACCCACCAAAGACCCATTTATTAAAAGAGGCTAAGGCGCGCGGATGTGTGACTTTAGATGGTCTTGGGATGTTAGTTAATCAAGGCGTTATCGGAATTAAGTATTGGACAGGTGTCGATGCTGATCCAAATGTTATGCGTAAGGCTTTGGAAGAAGTTTTTGGCTAACGAATAACGGTGTTGTACATGCGTGATAATGAAAACTCGTGATGAAGGCCCTTTTCAGCCTTAGTTAACTTGCCATTAGCAACTTCTAAAATTAAATCGAAAAGCTCGCCACCCACATCTGTCAGCGTTGCGATTCCATCTGCAATGGTTCCAGCGTTCAAATCAATTAAATCCGGAATCGCACTTGCCATAGTTGTATTAGTAGCAACTTTTATTGTCGGGACAATTGCAGAACCAGTAGGAGTACCTCGACCAGTTGTGAAGACAACGATATTTATTCCTGCTGCAGCAAATCCAGTTAGTTGTTCAGTGTCATGTCCTGGTGTATCCATAAAATATAGGCCTGGATTAATAACTTGATCTGCATATTCAAATACACCAGAAAACTGTGCGCTTCCAGCTTTCTTTGCGGCGCCAAGTGATTTCTCTTCCAAAGTTGTAAGGCCACCTTCGATATTTCCGCGAGATGGTTGGGCGCCACGCATATCGATGCCTTCATAATTAATTGAACGTTCATACCTTGCAACCGTTTCAACTATTCGTGCACCAATCTCTGGTGTAATTGCTCGGGCGGCTAGTAAGTGCTCAGCGCCAAGAATTTCAGTTGTTTCACCAAGTACTGAAGATGAACCAAGTCCTACTAGGCGATCACTTGCAACACCAAGTGCTGGGTTGGCAGTAATTCCAGATAGGGCATCTGAACCACCGCATTCTTGCCCAAGTTTGATTGCACTCCAAGGCGCACTTATGCGTTGGCTTAACTTGGCTTCTTTCAATAGCGAATTAGCCATTTGCAATCCGATATCAGCAATTTTGCTCATAGATCCAAGTTCGGCAACATTAAGAACTTCAAATTTACCCAAGCCAATTTTCTTAGCAAGTTCGATAATTGCTAATTCATTTGGCGTACCAATTGTGATGAATATTGTCGCAAAGTTATTTGGGTTGGCTGCAAAGCCCGAAATTGTCTTAACAATTCGATCGAAATCGCCATCAACTTCGCCCGACCAATCGTGGCTAACTGCAACAGCGCCACTTGAATCGTCAGCAATTTTACGTGCGGTAGCTGAAAATGCAGAGTGCAGTGGAAGAATTAAAACGTGATTGCGCAACCCCCAGCGGCCATCACTTCTTTCAAATGCTGTTAATTGATTAGACACTTCGCACCTCACGAGCTGCAATTATTTCGCCGGCACCGATTACTTCAACCTTAGTTTGCTCGCCATTAACTACAGCGTAAATCTTCTCGATAATTTCGGCGACTGAAGATGAAGCGAATAAATCAAAATCATCTTTCAGGGCCAGGTGCAGCGGTGAATTACTTGCGACATTTATTGTCGGAATTAGTGGAAAACCAGATGCCGGTTGGTTGGAATCAGGGAAGGAGAGAATTACGTGAACTCCCGCCTCCATTAGATCTGAGAAATTCAATCCAGAATTCTTATGTGAACTAGAAATAGTTACATCAACTCCGACATCGGCTAGAGCGGCAACTAAATCAGTTACAACTGGGCTCTCATTCGAAAGATCTATTCCAAGATGTAATCGTGGAAGCACAACTTGCGGTGTTGGATACTTTGTTCGTAACTCTTTTGCGGCAGCAACACCAGAGTCAACAGTTCCTTGGACTCCGCCACTTTCTTGCGTTACCAGGTAATTAGTGGACTTATTCTTAGAAAGTAATTTATCTGCGAGTTCATTTCCTTGAAGAGTCTCGCAACCAAGCCCAACGATAAGAGTTGAACTTACATTTGGATGGTTAGCCAGAGCTGCAAAATAATCTGTAATGCGTCCGACATCGTTTCCAATAAATCCACAACCATGTTGGTGGGCGAAGGTAATTGCATCCATCTCTTTAGCAATGCGACTTGAAACTCGAGTAGAACAAACAACTGAGGGCAAAATTAATTGGTGGTTTCGAACACCAATTCCACGATTTCCGTGGTCAAACCCTTTCATAGTCATTTAGAACTCATTTGGATTGCTCCGTTGAAAGACGATCGCCCAAGACATTATGTGTGTGGACATGTTCGCCAACTTTGATATCTGAAGTTGCATGACCCATACGTTCACCGTACTTAATAATCCCATCATCTTTTGCAATGGCTTTCGTTGCGACTTTGTGGCCACGTGGGATGCGATTTTGAATAGTGAGATTTAGGCCATCTTGTCCGATGACTTCGCCAATTTCTAACTCAACTAAACAGACGGCGATATTGTCATCTTCATTAAGAATCAAGACCTTGCGCATAAGGATTGGAAGCATACTCTTCCAAATTGGATGTGTAGTATTTTCCTATGGGTCAATTAAAGGTCAAACGCCGCTTTCCAGGAATCAAAGAACTTGCCGGTTTGATGCGATTTCGTAAACCAATATTCAATGGCCGCAAACGTCGACTCTCGCGTGCATTAACTATTTATGACCTACGAGTTATTGCAAAGCGTCGAACACCAAAAGCACCATTTGATTACACCGATGGCGGTGCAGATACCGAATCAAGTTTGACTCGTGCTCGGCAAACTTTTGAGAAAATAGAGTTTCAACCTCGAATTCTTCGGGATGTCTCAAGTGTTGATACTTCGGTAATGATGCTTGGAAAACTTGCAGCGATGCCTATCGGAATTGCGCCAACTGGATTTACTCGAATGATGCAGACCGAAGGCGAATATGCCGGCGCTACTGCCGCCCGTGATGCTGGAATTCCTTACACGTTATCAACTATGGGCACACGTTCTATTGAAGATGTAGCCAGAATTGCACCCGATGGTCGCAACTGGTTCCAGCTTTATATGTGGAAAGACCGCGATCGTTCGATGGCACTTGTTGAACGCGCGAAGGCTGCAGGATTCGATACTTTGGTATTAACTGTTGATGTTCCGGTAGCAGGAGCACGGCTTCGCGATGTTAGAAATGGAATGACAATTCCACCCTCACTGACATCAAAGACAATTTTGAATGCACTTCCAAGACCGGCATGGTGGATGAACTTCTTGACCACTGATCCACTTAAATTTGCCTCACTAGATAGCTGGAAGGGCACGGTCGCTGAACTTCTCGATTCAATGTTTGATCCAACTGTAACTTTCGATGATTTAAAGTGGATTCGCAAACAATGGAACGGCAACCTACTTGTAAAAGGAATTCAGAACGCAGAAGATGCTGTGCTAGTACAAAAAGCTGGTGCAGATGCAATCACGCTTTCAAATCATGGTGGTCGCCAGTTGGATCGGGCTCCGGTTCCTTATCTTTTAATCCCAGAAGTTAGAAAAGCTGTAGGTAAGAAATTTGAAATTCATGTCGATACCGGAATCATGCATGGCGCTGATGTCGTTGCATGTATTGCTGCCGGTGCAAACTTCACATGGATTGGTCGCGCATATCTTTACGGCTTAATGGCTGGCGGAAAAGAGGGCGTTGATCGCAGCCTTGAAATCTTGCGCACCCAAATGGTTCGCACAATGAAATTGCTTGGTGCTCGTTCTTTAGATGAGCTAAACCCATCTCACATAAAGATGATTACTAAATAGCCATGAGAGCAGCAGTAATAACTGGCGTTGGCAAAGTTGCTATTGAAAATGTTCCGGACCCAACCCCAGGAGATCGCGATGTAATTGTTAAAGTTGCAAGCGTTGGAATTTGTGGCACTGATTTACATATTCTCGAAGGTGAATTTGCTCCTACCTTGCCAATTATTCCTGGTCACGAGATGGCAGGAAAAGTTGTTGCAGTAGGAAAAAACGTTACTGAAGTAAAGATTGGTGACTTGGTTGCGGTTGATCCATCGTTGCATTGTGGTGAATGTTTCTACTGTCGCAGAGCGCGCGGAAATTTATGTGAAAACTGGAACGCTCTTGGTGTTTCTTATCCCGGTGCCGCTGCCGAATTCTTAAAGACTCCAGTTAAGAATTGCCATATCTTGCCTGCTGGTGTTGATGTATTTGAAGCTGCGCTTATCGAACCACTTTCTTGTGCGATTCGCGGATATGACGTGCTACCCAGAATTCCAGGTTCGCACTATTTGATTTATGGTTCCGGAACTATGGGTCTTATGATGGCCGAGCTTGCAAAGCGCAATGGCGCAGCAAGTGTTTCAATCGTTGATATAAATGAATCAAAGTTAGAAACTGCACGAACTCTAGGAATTGATCACGCAACTTCAGATGTAAAAACGCTAAATCAACCTCGCGGTTGGGATGTTGTTATTGATTGCACTGGAGTGGCCAAAGCAATCCAAGAAGCACTGAGCCACGTAATGCCTGGCGGAACTTTCTTACAGTTCGGTGTCGCAAATGAGAAAGCAAAGGTAGAAATAGAACCTTTCTGGATCTACAACAAAGAGATAACAATTGCAGGATCAATGGCGGTTCTACATACCTTCGATCGTGCCGTTGATCTGTTTAGTTCAGGTGTGTTAAATCCTAAAGTTATGATTAGCGATCGCTTTGCGTTAGAAGATTATGAAGCTGCACTAAATACCTTCAAAGCTGGAAAAGGGCGCAAGATAATTATTACGCCAAATGGAAGCTCTATTTAAATGAAGGCAGTAGTTCTTTCAGCAATCGATAAGTTAGCAATAACCGAAGTTGAAAAGCCTAAGGCAAGTGTCGGTAAGAGCGTTATCAAAATATTGGCATGCGGTATTTGTGGAACTGATCGACATATTTACAAGGGTGAATACCCATCAGGTAAGCCAGTTATTTTGGGCCATGAATTTGGTGGCGTAATCGAAGAAGTAGGACCGGGCTCCAAATTCAAAGTTGGCCAAGTTGTAAGTATCGATCCAAATATTGTCTGTGGAACTTGTGTTGATTGCCTTGCGGGCAGAACTGCATTTTGCCCAGATTTAACCGCACTTGGTGTAAATATAAATGGTGGCTTGGCCGAATATGTTTTGACTCCTGATACGCAGATTTATCCAGTTGTGGATGGTTTGAATCCACTGCATCTTGCATTCATCGAACCACTTGCTTGTTCAATTCGCGGCCTCGACTTGGCAGAACTAAAAGGTGGCGAGAAGGTAGCAATTCTTGGTGGGGGAGTAATCGGGTTATTGGTTGTTCAACTTGCAAAATTGGCCGGCGCCTCTGAAATAGTTTTGATTACTAGACAGAAATTTCGCCGCGATGTTGCAATGCAGATTGGTGCAACTCAAACCGTTGACCCAAAGAGTGAAGATGTGGCAAAAGTCGTGAAGAATATGGATGTCACATTCGAATGCGCTGGCGCAGTAGAAACCTTTAAACAATCTCAAGCTATTACTAGGCGTGGGGGATCAGTGATTGTTCTCGGCCTAACCGCTGCCGATACAAATCTTGAGATTAATCCATTTAATATTGTTGTTAATGAACTCCGAATTCAGGGTTCATTTTTAAATCCCCTAACGCAAGCCCGTTCAGCGGAATTAGTCGGTAGTGGAAAATTAAATCTAGATATTTTGATCTCTAAGGTTGTGGACTTGGATGGCGTTAAAGCAATTTTGGATGCACCACCAGCAGAGGGCGACATCAAATACATCGTCTGTCCATAATTAAATTCGTCGGCTAGTATTCCGTCATGGATAAAATTGAGAGAGTTCGTTGGGGATTTATCGGCGCTGGCGGAATTGCAAAGCGGGCGTTATATCCGGCAATTTCTAAATCTAATATCGGTGAAATTTACGCAGTTGCATCTCGCGATAAGAATAAAGCGTTAACAATCTCGCCTAACGGAATCATTTACACAAGCTATGAAGAACTTCTGGCAGATCCAAAAGTTGAAGCGGTTTACATCTCACTCCCTAATTCACTGCACTTACCTTGGGCAATCAAGGCGATGCGCGCAGGCAAGCATGTTCTCTGCGAAAAACCACTTGGCATGAATGCGAAAGAAGTTGAAGAAGCGATTGCAGTTTCAAAAGAGACTGGGCGAATTTTTGTTGAAGCAAGTTGGAACCGTTGGCATCCACGTAGCCAACGCATTAGAGAAATTGTTAAATCTGGCGAACTAGGTGAAATCACTCGCATCAGATCTTGCTTTACTTATGATGGTCTTGATCAAGAGAATATTCGACTTGATCCAGCGCTTGGTGGCGGAATCCTTTACGATCTCGGACCTTATTCAACTGTTGCACCACTTTGGGCGATGGACTTTCAAGAAATTTCAGATATCGATGTTCAAGTTATCTGGCACAAGGGTGGCACTGATGAAACTACTCGCGTTAATTTCAAAATTGGTGGCGCAGTAGCTGAAACAGTTACCTCGGATAATATTCAAGTAACACATTGGTTCATCATCGAAGGTACAAAGGGCGAACTACGCACTGGCGGAAGTGACTCCTTCAACTCACATAATGCGCCAAGCACCCTAGAAATAACTGTCGATGGCAAGGCTCGTGTCGAACGTTTTGATGCCTGCGATCCATATCAATTAATGTCTGATGCTTTTGCTCGCGTTGTTCGCGGCGGAAGCGATTGGTTGATGCCAATGGATCAGTCACTTAAATTTGCTAAGTTCTTTGATGCCATCTTTGCCAAGATGGGCCGTCCTTAATTATTTAAGTAAGGCAACCTTGGGTCTATATCTTTTTCGTTCCAAGTCTTTCGGATCCATGCTTGATCAGGGTCGTCAGTAATATTCCAAGAACGATCTGGATCTGGTCCTGCCATCACATTCATAAAATAAAGATCATAACCAGGTTGGGCCATTACTGGGCCATGCCAACCATGCGGAACTAGAACTACATCGCCGCTTCTAACTTCGGTGGTTAATTCAAATTCGCGTTCATCTGAAGCGCGCCCGTGGAAGAATCCAATTGGATCTGCACCTTGCTGTGTTGGCAAGCTCTTACTAACAGCAGATTCAAAGTAATAAATCTCTTCTAGATTAGATTCAACACCAGGGATATAAGTGTCATGTTTATGTGCAGGTGAACCTGACCAATTACCGGCTGGAACAATAATTTCTACGACAATAAATCGATCGGCAGCAAGTTCAGATGGATCACCAAAATTATGTACTTGTCTAGAAGCAGGCCCTGCGCCACGACTAAAGACTGGAACGCTTTTGGCAGGAATGAATTTATCTGGAAATGAATTCTTTGCAGGAGCCTCAGCAATAATAAAGCGGCCGCTTCCAGAAATCTTTATTGAAGTGTCTATCGAAAGATAGAGAACATCGGTTGGGCCATGGAATACAGATTTGCGCCCAGTTAATTTCTGATTCTTAACTTCACCCGCAACGACATATTCAACTGTGATGCCCTCACCTTCAAGCGGCCAGATTAAACGTTCCACTTTGTCAGCAGAGATCTCGAGCGTTTTGCCAGGTGCAAGTGTTGCGACTCTTGTCCCGGTGTGCTTCCAGCCCGGCAATTTGTCATTGACTATGACATCCCAACCATCGGATGCGAGCTCGCCCTTTTGATAAAAGTAGCGTTCTTTACTCATGGCCCTATCTTTCTATCTATTGGCTAAACCGGGGGCTAAATCTGGTGCTATTGAATCAACCGCCACTTGCGGCTATTGTTTTGGAACGGTCCAACTCTAGCAGGGGAGCTCGCCATATGGCCAAGGTCGCAGTAACTGGATCCAATGGATTCGTTGGCGGAAATATCGCCAACATGTTGGTTGCTGCTGGTCACGAGGTAATTGGTTTAGTCAGAAGTGAATCTACAAAAACCCTGCCCTGGAAAACCAAAGTTACCGATCTTTCAAGCAGAACATCTATTGCCGATGCTACGACGGGTTGTGATGCAATTGTGCATTCGGCGATTGCAAATGATTTTAATAAGCTGCAACAGAATCGGGCATATGCATATGACTCATTTGTTGGACTAACTCAGCGAATTACCCATGCGGCAAATAATAATGGCGCCCAAATTATCTATATCTCTACTGGATGGGTAATGGATGGCACCGGACATATGGTTGCTGAAAGCGATACCGGTAATCCAGTTAATTTCTATGGAGTTTTGAAATCTCTCGGCGAACAAGTCATTCGTGATTTAGCACCGGATACCGGAGTGATTGCCAGGGTAGATGGCGTCATGGGAATTCACCAGACTCTAGAAGTGGGCCCGAGAACTCAAGATGTTGGTTTTGGTTATTTTGCATCTGCGCTTGTTGCAGATTTAAAGGCAGGTAAAACATTTACTGTTTTCGGCGGTGAATTAGTTAATAAAGTAACTGCGCCTTCACTTGCTGCTGAAATTGGCGCACAAGTTGAGCGAATTATTACGCGCAAAGCTGCTGGAACCTTTCACCTTGTCGGTGATGATGCAATAAGTCGAATGGATTACGCGCGCTTAATCTGCGATATTTTTGAACTCGATAAATTGTTATTACGTGAAGCTGAACCACCTGTCGAAGATCAATTTCCTGGCAATGTGCCAGTCGATACCTCATTATCAAATCTTGCTACTAAGAAGGCGCTGGGCCTTGGAGCTACATCACTTAAAGATTTATTAATTGCACTTCGAACTGAAATCGATACTGGAAAAATTACGGCAATTACCAAACCACAAGGTGCGCGATGACAACAACCTCGCGAGTTAAACGCCCGACAATACGAGATGTAGCTGCCAAGGCTGGTGTCTCAAAGTCGCTGGTTTCCTTGGTTTATTCCACACCACAAGCAGTAAGCCAACATCGCCGTGATTTAGTTATGAAGGCAGCTGATGAACTTGGTTTCTCACCAAACTTTTTAGCTCGATCTTTAGCCGCAGATACCGGAACGTTTATCGGAATTTTGGTTGCAGATTTACATAATCCGCTCTTCGCTCAAATTGTTGACCAGGTTCGTTCCGCCCTTGAGGCAAAAGGCGAATATAGCTTTATGACTTCCGCTATGTTGCCAAATGCAGCGGGAGAACAAGTAATTGATTCCCGAACAGTAAGTGCACTAATTGATCTGCGCCCGAAGAGCGTTCTGGTTGTTGGTTCAATCCCAGATATGCACCAACTTTCGGCCCTTCCGGAAAAAGTTTCAATTATTGTTGCAAGTGCAATTCCGGAGGACTTACCAAGGGCAAGCGTTGTTAGATCGGATGATGAAAAGGGAATGCGTTTACTAATTGAGCACTTGGTCGAAAATGGGCATAAGAAGATTGCACATATTTCAGTTAACGACGGTTTGGTTGCAAAGAGCAGACGTGATGCCTATAAATCAGTTATGACTGAGAAAGGTCTAGAAAAATATATTCAAATTAAATTTGCAAAGAAGGCGACCGAGACAGCTGGCTTGGAAGCTGCTTCCGAGCTATTGGAATCTAAAGATTCACCAACCGCAATTACTTCTTACAACGACTTGCTCGCGATTGGCGCCCAAGGTGCGAGTGGGGCAGATGTTGCAATAGTCGGATATGACAACACTTTCTTAGCAGAATTACGACAAATTTCCTTAACATCAATTGACCCAGGTAATACTGAAATAGCTTTAAAAGCAGCAGAGCTACTTTCAGTGAAGTTAATTGATGACGGCAGAAAGAGTAAAACTTATTTGCTCGAACCAAAGTTAGTAATTAGAAATTCTTCTAGATCATTGGCGAAGGTGCATTAAAATGAACATGGAAGATATTAAGTCGCCATTTGATGGTGCAGTTGTTGGAGAAGCACCAGTCGCAACCCTTGCCGATGTCGATGCTGCAATTTCGAAAGCAGTCTCTGGCGCTGATTTGTGGCGCCATACGCCGGCCCATATAAGAAGTGCAATTTTGTTAAAGGCGGCTGCACTTGCAGATGAACGAAGTGAAGAGATTGCGCAAATTATTTCCGGTGAAAATGGTAAATCTTTGATTGAGGCACGGGGAGAAGCATCTCGTTCTGGTGAAATTATTCGCCTTGCCGCTTTCGAAGGCTCACAACTTTATGGTTCGACACTTCCATTAGATGCAAATAAAGGAACAGGTTTAGAGAAGCTTGGTTTCACTATGCGCCAGCCTGTTGGTGTAGTTGTAGCAATCAGTCCATTTAATTACCCAGCACTTTTAGTTCTACATAAAATCGCCCCAGCACTCGCGGTCGGAAACTCAGTAGTTCTTAAACCTGCACGTACAACACCACTTACTGCAATTGCCCTAGCGAAATGTTTTACCGATGCGGGATTACCAGAAGGCGTATTGCAAGTCTTACATGGCCCTGGATCTGAACTTGGGGATGCTTTAGTTAAGGATTCGCGGGTTCGTAAAATTTCTTTCACCGGGTCAACTGCAACTGGTACACATATTTCAAGCGTCGCGGGAGTTAAGAAACTTTCATTAGAACTTGGATCATCTTGCCCGGTTGTTGTTTTAGATGATGCCGATATTGAATATGCAACTGATGCCATTGCACTTGGTGGCTATATAAATGCTGGGCAGGTTTGTATCTCAGTGCAGCGCGTTATTGTCGATGAGAAGATAATGGCTAATTTCTTGGATGCACTTAAGCCAAAAGTAGAAGCAATCAAAGTTGGAAATCCAAAGAGCGATGAGACCAAAGTCGGAACTTTAATCAACGAGAGCGAAGCTATCCGCGTTGAAAATTCAATTAAACAAGCAGTTAGTGATGGCGCGACACTTCTCACAGGTGGCGCTCGTGATAAAACAATTATTAAGCCAGCAATAGTTTGTGGGGTTGATCCAAAATCGGCGTTTGCCCAGGACGAGCTTTTTGGTCCGGCAATTGCAGTGAGTTCAGCGAATGGAATCAAAGAGGCTATCGGCCTGGCAAACAGCACTATTTATGGCTTAGGCGCAGGAGTTTTTACGAAGAACGTTGATTTAGCAATTCAATCGGCACGCGAAATAGATGCCGGAATTGTTCACATAAATTGGACACCACTTTGGCGCGCTGACTTGATGCCATATGGCGGACTTAAATCAAGCGGTGTTGGTAAAGAGGGAGTTCGTTCAACAGTAAATGAAATGACGGAAGAAAAAACCATAATCCTTCACGGACGAAGCTGGTAGGAGAAAGAGGAAAAAATGACTAATCCAAATTACGGAGAAACCGAATGCTTAACTGTTGGTCAAGCAGTTGTGCGATTTATAGCCTCGCAATACACAGTTGCCGATGGCGTGAAGCGCCGCTTTATTCCAGCAGCTATGGGAATCTTTGGCCACGGAAATGTTGCAGGTCTTGGTCAAGCACTCGATCAGTACAACGACATCCTTCCCTTTGTTCAAGGGCGTAATGAGCAAGGCCTTACACATGCTGCAATCGGTTTTGCAAAAGCATCAAACCGTACCCAAACATTTGCGGTAACTGCATCCATCGGACCCGGCGCGCTAAATATGGTTACAGCCGCTGGCCTTGCAACGGTCAATCATCTTCCAGTCCTATTACTTCCTGGTGATTCATATACGACTCGTCGCCAAGGACCAGTACTTCAACAATTAGAACATCCACTTGGCCCTGATATTTCGGTCAACGATGCATTTAGGCCGATTGCAAAATTCTTTGATCGCATCACCAGACCAGAACAACTTTTATATTCACTTCCAAACGCCTTTAGAGTTCTAGCAAATCCAGTTGAAACTGGCGCAGTAGTTTTAGCGCTGCCACAAGATATTCAATCTCATGCCTTTGATTTTCCTAAAGCTTTCTTCGAAGAACGTATCTGGAAGATTCGTCGCGCAATTCCAGATCGCGAAGATATCGGCGCAGTTGCTAATTTAATTAAGAGCGCGAAGAAACCCTTAATAATTGCGGGTGGCGGCGTCATTTATTCAGGTGCAACTACTGAGCTTGAAGCGTTTGCAAGTGCAACAGGTATCCCAGTCGCCGAAACTTTTGGTGGCAAAGGGGCAATTCAAAAGCCAGGGGATTGGCATCTGATGGGGCTTGGTTTAGAGGGCTCACCGGAGACCAATAAGTTGGTGGCTGAGGCAGATCTAATTCTTTCGATTGGAACTCGGTTAACTGACTTTGCAACTGGTTCACAATCAATGTTCCAAAATCCAGATGTGAAATTTGCATCGATAAATATCGCTGAACATGATGCAATTAAACAAGGCGCAGTCGCAATTCTTGGCGATGCCAAACTTTCTCTTATTGAATTAACTCAAGCTGTTGCTGGTTATAAAGTTCCATCGGATTGGGCCACCAAGATTAAGAGCGGAGTAACAATTTGGGCTAAACAATTGGCTGATGCAATTAATCCAGAGAAGCTCTTCGATAAGAAGACTCTTCCAGATTCTCCTGTCACCAATGCAGTTATTACTCAAGGGCAATTAATTGGGTTAATGAATGAAACTGCAAAGAGCGGTGATGTGATCATCGCGGCAGCAGGCGGTGCACCTGGCGATATTCAAAAAGCGTGGGATGCCACGAATGGAAAATTTGCTCATCTTGAATTCGGATTTTCTTGCATGGGCTATGAAATTCCAGCAGGAATCGGTGTCCGTCTTGCAACACCAGATCAAAGTAGGCGAGTACTCGTATTCATTGGTGATGGCACATTTGTTATGGCACCAACTGAATTGGTAACAGCTGCTCAAGAAGGAATCAACATGACGGTAGTGGTATCCGAGAACCATGGCTATCAAGTTATTCGTCGCCTGCAAATGTGGCGAGTAGGAAATCATTTTGGAAATGAATTTAGATATCGCCAAGATGGTCCTTCAGTTGCGCAAGCCGGAGAAGCGAAGGGTCCAGCACCAAGACTTGAAGGCGATTACTTAAATATCGATATTATAAAAATGTCTGAAGGCATGGGTGCCACTGCAATTTATGCGACAACACCAACCGAAATTCGCCAAGCCCTTGAAGATGCGCGCACTATCAAAGGGCCGGTTGTAATTGTTGTCCCAACAATTCAGCATGCAAATCTTCCAGCCTCAAATGTTTGGTGGGATGTGGCACCTGCAGAAGTTTCAACTCAACCTTGGGTTGCCGCGATACGTAAGGATTATGAAGAAGGCCTATCCACCCAGAGATGGCATGCTTGATGCGAAATTTCACTGATTCAAAAGAGTTAACAATCGGAACCTTTCTCGGGATGGGTTCGCCAATGGCTGCCGAGATAGCTGCGGTTGCTGGTGCCGATTGGGTATTGCTTGATCTTGAACATGGCGGAAGTGGTGAAGATTTAATTGGTCCAACCGTTGTCGCTGGAATGGCTTATTCAATTCCAACTTTAGTTCGCGTCGAATCATCTGAAAGAATTCGTATTGGCCGCGCGCTTGATGCCGGTGCAGCCGGTGTGATGATTCCACGACTTGAAACGATAGAACAAGTAACCGAAGTTGTTAAACATATGTCATATCCACCATTCGGTGATCGTGGAGTAGCAACCTATAACCGTTCTGCAAAGTGGGGACGTGATTTAACTGGCCTCACCGAAAAAGCAAAGGCTGCATGCATAATTCAAATTGAAACTTTGAAGGCACTTGAAAATGTGGAAGAGATTTCAAAGATAGATGGCGTAGATCTCTTATTTGTTGGGCCACTTGATTTAAGTTTTGCTCTGGGCGTTCCACGTGATTTTAAGAACCCAAAGTTTGTCGAAGCGGCAGCAAAGGTAGTTGCAGCGGCGAAAGCAAATAATAAAGTTGCAGGAATCTTGGCTGCCGATGCAAGCGCCGCAGAAGCATTCATCGCACAGGGATTCAAATTCATTGCAATTGGATCTGATTCGACTTTGCTAGCTAATGCCATTTCCAACCTAGTTACCCAACTTAAGAAGTAAGGAAAAAATGACTTCAGCTATCCCAAATCGCCCAGTAGGTGTTGGCCTCATAAGTGTTGGTTGGATGGGCAAAGTGCACTCGCGCGCCTACCAATCATTGCCGATTGTTTATCCTGAACTTGGCATCAAACCCCGATTAATTATCGCTGCTGATAATGTTCAAGAGCGCGCAGACTATGCAGTCAATGTTCTTGGATATGAAACATCAACGCTCGATTACAAAGATGTTCTGGCGCATCCAGAAGTCGATGTCGTTTCAATTTGTGCGCCAAATTTCTTGCATGCTGAAATCGGAATTGCGGCCGCAAAAGCAGGCAAATCTTTCTGGATCGAAAAACCAGTAGGACGTGGCGCAACTGAAACCGAAGCGGTCGAAGCAGCAGCTATTGCAGCCGGTGTAACCACAACCATCGGTTTTAACTATCGAAATGCCCCGGCGGTTGAACATGCAAAACAATTGATTGCTAGTGGCGCTCTAGGTCGCATCACAAATATTCGTGGAACATTCTTTGCAGATTATTCAGCAGAACCAAATGGCGCACTCTCTTGGCGCTTTATTCGCAAGTTTGCCGGCAGCGGTGTACTTGGCGACTTGATGGGGCACCTTGCAGATCTAGTTCAGTATTTAGTTGGACCAATCGCAGAGGTAAGTGGAATTACGAAGACTGTTATTACCGAAAGACCTGTCTTAGAAATGGGAAGCGGTACCCACTTCTCGGTTATCGAGGGCGGAAAGATGGAGCCAGTTGAAAACGAAGATTATGGTGGTGCTCTGATTCGATTTGCAGATAACGCAATTGCTGCTGGTGCGGTTGGAACAATCGAAGCATCACGTGTGGCAGTTGGTCCACGCGCAAGTTATACCTTTGAAATTTATGGAACCGAAGGTTCGGTTAAGTGGGATTTTGAACGAATGAATGAAATTGAAATTGCAATCGGTCGAAAGGGTGACCACGTGGGATACCAACGTGTAATGGCATCACCAGGCTTTGGCGATTTTGGAAATTTCCAACCAGGAGCCGGAACTTCAATGGGCTATGACGACCTTAAAATTGTTGAGGCCCGTAAATTCCTTGAAGCCTATTTTGGGGGAGTTGCAAAGAATTCAAATATCCATGATGCAGTTTCGGCGGCAAGAGTGGTTTCTGCCATTGAAGAATCAGCAGAATCAAAGAAGTGGGTTGCAATTAAGCCAGCAACTGGAACAACGGCAGCGATTTCAAAGTAATGAATTCACCAGTAAATCCGATAATTGTTGGTCTTGGACCGATAGCAACAGAAATTGTTGCGCCAATTTTGGGATCTGATTTTATTTATATTGAAAATCCGAACTCTGCTGATTTAGCAGTTGCGCAAGGTGCACTTGTGCGTGCCGCATTTGAATTTAATAAATCAGTATTTGATCAGATGCCGAACTTAAGAGTGATTGCACGGACTGGTGTCGGTACCGAATTAGTTGATTTAGCCGAGGCAGATGCACGGGAAATTCCTGTAGTAATTACGCCAGGAAGCAATACAAATGCAGTTGCCGAGGGCGCTTTTGCTCACATTCTCCACCTATCAAAGCGGCTCGGACCTCTAACGAAACTTGTTGCAGCAGGTGATTGGAACAATCGGGTTAAATACCCAGTTGGCGATCTAGAAGATCAGACTTTAGGAATTATTGGCTTCGGTCGAATTGGTGCTCGAGTTGCAAAGATTGCACAGACTTTTGGAATGAAAGTGATTGCTTTTGATCCTTATGTGCAAGTCCCTAATGAAATGCGCTCTGCATCAATAGCAGAACTCTTAGCAACCTCGGATGTAATCACCTTGCATCTTCCCCTGACTACTGAAACAAATGGGCTAATTGGTGGCGCCGAATTTAAAATAATCAAACCCGGTGCAATCTTGGTCAATTGTTCAAGAGGTGCACTAATCAATCTGGACGAAGCTTTATCTGCATTAAATAGTGGAAACCTTGGCGGTATTGGCCTTGATGTATTTGATCCAGAACCACCAAAGCACCATCCAATTTTTGACCACGAGAATACAGTTTTAACTCCACATGTGATGGGGCTAAGTAAGCAAGCAACAATTGCTACCTATGTACTTGCAGCACAAGGTGTGCGTGATTTCTTAACTGGCGGTAAACCACAAGCAATAGCAAATCTAAAAAATAAAAATGACAGGAGCACTAAATGAGCGCAAAGAACGCAAAGATCGCTGCAGCACCAATTTCATGGG
>CAIQHM010000021.1 GCA_903871555.1 uncultured Actinomycetes bacterium
ATCAAAGATTTAGGGCTTGCATCTTCTTCCAAAACAACTTCAGCCCAAATAATTGTCACATTATCTGGCGCACCTTTTTCTTTTGTTTGTGCAACAAGATTTTCAATTAGTTCCTGGCCAGAATACTTCTTAACTATTTTTGCTATTTCCGAATCAGATAAGACTGAAGATAATCCATCGCTGCATAACAAGAATTGGTCCCCAAGTTTTATCGGGTAAATTTGAACAATAGGGTCAATTTCAGAATCTCCCATAAGGGCATGTGTTAGAAGCGAGCGTTGCGGATGATTGACTGCTTCTTCCGGAGTTATTCGCCCTTGATCAATTAATTCTTGCATCACAGTATGGTCGTGACTCAATTGATTTAATTTGCCACCAGCAAAGGCGTAACAGCGAGAATCACCGATATGTAAAAGTTCAGCCGTTTCACCAGTAATAAGTAGCGCTGTCAGAGTTGTTCCCATTCCAGCAAGTTCTGGTTGCGCAGTTGATTTAACTAATATCGCACTATCAATTTTCTTTGTTGCGTTAAGCAGAAAATCTTCTTCACCCTCACTTGCAGTTAAAGTGGTTATCGCTAACGTCGAAGCAACTTCACCCCCGGCATGCCCGCCCATTCCATCGGCGACAGCAACTAATTTTGCCGAAATCAAAGCAGAATCTTCATTGCCTTCGCGGTGCAGTCCAAGATCAGAGATTGCAAATGATTTGAAACCGAAAGACATCTGCTCTCCTTTCAACCGTAGCGTGGCTAAAACCCAGTAGAACCTTATCTTTCCACTAAATTGCCCTCTATGAAACTACAAAAATATTTCGCTGAATTTCTAGGCACCGCTCTCTTGCTTGTCTCTGTAATTGGCTCCGGCATCATGGCAACCAATTTGACCCAAGACGTCGGCCTACAGTTAACAATCAATGCGCTCTCGATTGTTTCGATGCTGGCGATAATCATTGTTCTACTCGGCCCCATCAGTGGCGCTCATTTCAATCCAGTCGTCACACTTGGCGAATTATTTAAAAAGCGCATTAATAGCAGAGATGCAGCGGCATACATCGTTGTCCAATTTGCTGGCGGATTTATTGGCACAGTTTTTGCAAATATTATGTTCAGCAAACCAGCCGTATTCCAATCTCACCACGAACGTTCTGGAACCAATCTTTTTGTAAGTGAAATTTTTGCAACTGCTGGGCTAGTAATGATTATTCATTTGATTACCGAGCAACAGCGCGGCGAACTTGCCCCGTTTGTTGTGCCTGCTTGGATCGGGACTGCATTCTTTGCATCTTCATCATGCATATTTGCCAACCCTGCAGTCACTTTCGCTCGAATTTGGAGCGATACATTTTCAGGAATCACCGCGCATTCCGCTTGGTTCTACATGATCGCACAGTTAATTGGATTAGTTGTTGGTGTTTTTGTTGCTCGAGCTTTAGTTATTAAGAAGTAATTAAATAACTATTTCGTAAGAAGGATTAAGAATTGTCAGCGATCCTTCGGTTTCGCCAACCATTCCTTCCGCACAAATCGTTACACCAACGTCAAGACCAGCAATTTCCCGACGACCTAAGAATTGCAAAGTAATTCCACCGGTTGTATCCCAAACTTCTACATCTACTCTCGGGGCGCCACCAGATGGCGCAGTTCTAATTGCAGTTACATGGCCACGGATATGGGCGCGCTTGCGCCATGTTGCATCTGAAATCGGCAAGATATTTTCGTTGTAGTGACTTACAGGTCCTGCTTCACCACTTTGCGATTTAGGAGGAATAACTTTCTTTGGTTTTGGCGCTACCTCGGCAGGTACAACATGACTTTCAATATGTGAATTCGAATCCAAAATTTTCTCAACATCAAAAGGAATAATTGTTGCGACGACCCTAGAAAGTTGTGAAATTGGTGCTGCAATTGCTTCAGCGGTCTGATCGTGCAGAACCTTTCCTAGGAATCTGGAGTAAGAACGACGCGGCAAGAGCAGGGTTAGTTCTACATCTTCATTTACTGTAGCTCGGATTGAATAATCAACAGCTGCATTTGGAAGTCTGCGGTCTGGGCAATCAATCAACTGCAGAGTTACATCTGCAAGCGCAGGATTCTTCGCCCAATCTTCAGAAATTGTTTCGGCCCGCTGATCATCAATTACAAAGTGAACCGCGGTTAAATTACGTGGATTCAAACTTCTTGCATACCGCACCGAACCAACGGTCGCGATATCTACATTGTCAATAAGTACCGCTACATCATGTCGCGAAATAGATGTGCGTCGTGATTTTGCATCACTAACTCGAAGCGCTGCTTGCTCTTTTCGGTATTGGCGATTTAAACGTAGCAACAGAACCACGAGAATTGGTGTTATAAGAATAATTATCCAGGCGCCTTCAGTGAATTTAACTACAGCAAAAACCAGAACAATAATTGTTGAAACAACACCAGATAGCACATTTACGCCATATTTAATCTGCCACTTGCTTCCCCGCAATCGGCGCGCTCGTTTTGCCATTCCAAATCCGGTTAATGAAAAGCCAGTAAACACACCCAGGGCATAGAAGGCGACTAGATGTTCAACAGATGCTTTAGTTGCCAGCGCAAGTAATGCCGCACTTATTGCAAGCAAGAAAATTCCGTTAGAAAATGCCAATCGATGGCCACGCTTTGTCAGCTGGCGAGGCAAGAAGCCATCAGTTGCAACAAAATTAACCAGGTATGGGAATCCGTTATATGCAGTATTTGCACCAGTGAACAAGATCAACATCGTTGCACCTTGTACAACATAGAAAAATACGCCACCAAACATTGAATTTCCAAGGGCTGCTTTTGCTATTTGGGAGATAACCGTCGGCGTTCCACTTTCAAACGGCATAGTCCACATCGCATGCGCGAAATATGAAATACCAAAAACCAACGTTGCAAGAATAGAGCTCATAATTATTAAGGTACGACGGGCATTAATACCTTCTGGAACTCTAAATAATGAAACACCATCCGAGATAGCTTCAAGGCCGGTAAGCGATGAACCACCATTTGCAAACGCACGCAGCAGAATAAAAATTGCGGCGAATGTAAATAAGCCTTGACTGTGGCCGAGCGGAATTGCACCTTCAAGATTGGTATCTAATTTTGGAAGTGTTCCATTTATCGAACGGTAAATTCCCATTGCAAAAACAATAGCCATGGATCCAGCGAAGAAATAAGTAGGAAATGCAAAAGCGACACCTGCTTCTTTAACTCCGCGAAGATTCACGTAAGTCAAAATAACAATTACCAAAATTGTCATCTCTAATTTCCATGGTTGCATATTCGTAAATGTTGAAATAATTGCATCCACGCCAGCTGCAGATTGAATTGCAACCGTAACAATGTAATCAAGCATCAATGCAACTGCGGCAATCTGAGCAATCACCGGCCCAAAATTATCGCGCGAAACAACATAAGCGCCGCCAGATTTTGTATAAACAGAAACAACTTCACGATATGAAAATGTAACGATTACCAGAACTGCAAGAACTACCGCAGTCATCGGCATCAAGATATTGAATGCGGCGAGTCCAAACATTGGAATCAACGCAAGGAGAATCTGTTCGCTTCCATATGCAGATGATGAGATGCAATCCGAGGAAAGAATTCCAAGCGCATGTGTCTTACTCAACCTTTGGTGAGATAAGGAATGTCGGTTTAGTGGAATTCCTAAGATGCGCTTTTTAATCCGATACGAAATTGGATCTTCAAGGTGTGCGTGCTCCTGCAGAACCATTGGTTCTGGGGCGTCATCAGTCCAAGACTTTGGCACGGCCACTCTTCCTATTTATAGGGGGAAATCTGCAGTTCACTAGGTTTAATTTTACTTCGCAATCGAGGCGTATGCTTGCCGCATGCAATTAAAAACCGACCTTTATATTGATGGCGCTTGGGTAAAAGGCGATGGCACCCTGCCCGTAACCGATCCCAGCACCGGAAATGTAATTGCTGAAGTTCAAACTGCAGGCGATGCACAATGTGATGCCGCGGTCACTGCCGCCCACAAGGCCTTTGCCACATGGTCAAAAACAGCGCCAAGAGTGCGCGCCGAAATTCTGCGCAAAGCATTTGAATTAATGATTGCCGAAGCCGATCATCTAGCAAAAATTGTTTCAATGGAGAATGGAAAAGTTTTCACCGACGCAAAAGGTGAAATTACTTATGCCGCAGAATTCTTCCGCTGGTTTGCCGAAGAAGCAGTCCGCACACCTGGCGATTATCGCCAAGCCCCTTCAGGAGACAAGCGAATTTTGGTTACCCACCAACCAATTGGTGTCTCACTTTTAATCACACCATGGAATTTTCCAGCCGCAATGGCAACTCGAAAAATTGGCCCAGCTCTTGCCGCAGGTTGCACAGTTATTTTAAAACCAGCAAGTGAAACTCCGCTTACCGCGCTCGCAATTGTTGAAATTCTAGAACGTGCCGGAGTTCCAAAAGGCGTAGTGAACTTTGTTCTTCCATCAAAAACCGGGCCAATGATTTCAAAGATGCTCCACGATCCACGTGTTCGTAATTTATCTTTCACTGGTTCAACCGAAGTGGGTCGCACACTTCTAAAAGAATCTGCAGATTGCGTTCTGCGCACTTCAATGGAACTTGGCGGAAATGCTCCATTCGTAGTTCTAGATGATGCAAATATCGACGACGCAGTTGCTGGCGCGATGATTGCAAAGATGCGCAATGGTGGCGCCGCTTGCACCGCAGCAAATCGTTTCATTGTTGCAAAGAGCGTTGCTGAAGAATTCACTACAAAGTTTTCAAAAGCAATGGGCGCACTAAAACTTGCCCCAGGCTTAGAAGAAGGTGCCCAACTCGGCGCCAGTGTTTCAATCAAAGAACGTAACAAGATTGCAGACTTAGTCGCCGCTGCAGTTAAAGCCGGCGGAAAACTCTTGCTCGGTGGCGCTACTCCTGAAGGCGCAGGTGCTTTTTATCCTGCAACAGTAGTTACTGTAGATAAAACAAATCCAATTCTTAACAACGAAGTCTTTGGCCCAGTTGCCCCAATCGTTACCTTCGATGGCGATGCCGAAGCTATTGAATTAGCGAACGCAACTGAATATGGACTTATTAGTTACGTTTATTCCAGCGATCTAAAACGCGCAATAAAAACTGCCGAAGCAATTGAATCTGGAATGGTTGCAATTAATCGTGGTGTTATTTCAGATCCCGCCGCACCGTTCGGTGGCGTAAAGCAGAGCGGTCTTGGCCGTGAAGGTGGCTTCGCCGGAATCTATGAATTCCTTGAAACTAAATACATC
>CAIQHM010000022.1 GCA_903871555.1 uncultured Actinomycetes bacterium
GCAATTAATAAAGCAAAGGTTGTGGCGAGAAAAACCATAAGTGGTTTTCTAGTGACCAAATCTGTAATTCTGGGGAGTAAAGAGCTCTTAGAAGGTTGACGTTCCCAAAGCCCAAGAAATTTAGTTGGAGTAGATCCGCTACGTCCAAGATAGGAGAGCATCGCAGGTTGCAGTGTTATCGCGGCCAAAATAGAGACGAGTGGAATAAGTGCGCCGGCGATCCCGAGTGATCGAACAAATGGAATTGGAACTAGCAACAGAGAAGTCATGCCAGTAGCCACAATCAGGCCAGAGATAACTACTGTGCGACCAGCAGTTCGCATAGTTTCCATGATCGCTTCATTTTCCGATTCATTATTCTTAAGGGCTGATCTAAATCTGTGCTGGATAAGAAGTGAATAATCAATAGCAAGACCGAGTCCAATGAGTTCAACAATATTTGGAATATACAGAACCATTAAGTATTTCGTGGCAATTAGATAGATGATCCCGAGCGTGGTTGTAATGGTTGCGAGTGCAAAAATAAATGGCACCAAGACCGAGAAGCAGAAGCCCAATAACAAGATTAATAGAAGCAGTGCAATGAATATTGCAACCAACTGTCCACGATGTAGATCAGATGCCATTACCGGCGTTACATCACTTTTAATAGCTGGGGGACCGGTTACTTGAGCCTTCAGTAATCCTGCTTGGTCTAGTTTGTCCCGGAGAATATTTGTATATTCTGCGGCCTGGCTTAAATCAAATGGTGTTGAAATATTTGTTATCAAAACGCCACCTATCGCGCGTTGAAAACTTATGCGCGATCCGGGGATAACTTTTGCTGCAAGATTAATTCTATTTTCTAATTTACCTATTTCTTCAGGTGTTGCCTGCTTAAAATTAAGTAGAACAGTAAGAGTTCCTTCGGTATTTTCATTAAATCCGGCTGCCAATACCTTCTCTGCCGCCGCGGATTCGCTGTTGGGAATTGTCAACGAGGTAGTTAAATACTGGTCAAGATTTAGGGCAGCAGCGCCACCTAGAACAGTGAGAATTAGCCAGAGAAGAACCGTCTTGAAACGGTTTCTTACTATGAATTGAATCCACTTTTCAAGCACAGTGGATTCTAGCGAGAAGATTTCAACAATTAGCGCGAATCAATCAACCATTTCCTGCGTTCGCTTTCGGGTAGCTTTTCAATTGAGTAGCGCAACATTGTTCTTGGCATCGCCTTGGAGTGGCTATTTAAGAATTCTCGAAGCGCTCGAACATCTCGTTTGCCTGCTTCGCGAAGCATCCAACCCGTTGCTTTGTGTATTAAGTCGTGCTCATCTTTAAGCAAGCGCTGTGCGATATCGAAGGTTAAATCAAGTTCGCCGACTCGAATGAAAGCAAAGGTGAAAATTATCGAAAGTCGACGCTCCCAAAGTGACTTACTCTTTGCCAGCTTTTCTAAAAACGGATATGGATCACTATCGTCAATCAGATATGCACCAATTATTGGCGCAGAAACATCTACCAAATCCCAATTATTGATTCGACCAGCCTTGGCCTGCTTGATGTAGAAATCAAAGATCTTCTTCTGTGCTAATCGATCTTGGGCAACTTTAAATTGTAAAGTTAGGATTATTAAGCCACAAAGGCGGGCCTCGTGAAACTCGGAAGATGTTAGCTCTTGAATTTCGGGAAGAGTTAGATTCTTATACTTCCGGGCAATCACTCTTATTTCTGGAACAGTTAATCCTAGAAAAAGATCAACATCGCCATATTGACCTTTTGCAGTCTTGAAAAATCGCTGCAACTCATGTGCGCGACTTGGCTTGGCTAGTGCCTTGAGTTCATTAAGCGCGCTCATGCTTGAATCTTATATCTGACAATATATTTGAAGTAAGATTCGGGAATGCTTGAAGCAATCTTCTTTGGAATTCTGCAAGGTTTAACTGAATTCTTGCCAATCTCTTCTAGCGCGCATATTCGTATTTTCGCCAAGTTCTTTGGAATGGCTGAAGATCCAGGCGCAATGTTTACAGCAATTATGCAGATCGGTACTGAACTAGCAGTTCTTATTTATTTCCGAAAAGATATTGCAAATATTATTTCGGCGTGGGTTCGCAAAGTTGTATTACGAAGAGATTTAAACCTTGAAGAAGTTGGCCAAGCCCGAATGGGTTGGTTGATTATTGTTGGAAGCATCCCAATCGTAATTCTTGGATATCTTGGTCAAGATGCGATTACAACCAATTTTCGCTCGCTCTGGCTTATTGCTTCGGTCTTAATTATTTTCGGTTTAATTCTTGGTGTTGCAGATAGGTTTGGTAAATCAGATAAAACTTTAAATGATTTAAATATTTCCCACGGTATTTTGTATGGCTTAGCACAGTCACTTGCGCTAATTCCTGGCGTTTCCAGATCTGGTGCGACTATTGCGATGGGTCGTTTTCTTGGATACCGCAGAGAGGCTGCACTTCGTTATTCATTCCTTCTAGCTATTCCTGCAGTCTTCGGAAGTGGTTTGTATGAATTAAAGGGCGCACTTGGCGAATCGAGTGATACCAAGGTCTTCTCGCTAACTGAAACATTGGTTGCAACAGTTGTAGCTTTTGTTATCGGTTATCTTGTTATTGCCTGGTTACTGAAATTTGTTACTACCCAAAGTTTCTTGCCATTCATTATTTACCGAGTTCTGCTCGGCGCCCTGGTTCTAGGCCTTCTTGCTACCGGCACCATAAAGGATTCCGCGAAGGCTGATACTGCTAGTTCAATTGCACCTATTTCCTATTCAGTCCCAAAGGATTGTCAATCAACGAAAGTATTGGCTGCGCTGCAAAAAGATGTTCGCCAAGCGCAATACATCGAAACTCCTTGGCAACCAAGTCCAGGAACCGAACTTGCGGATTTCTTAAATAATGGCGGTCTTGCCTGCAGTTATGGAATGCAGAGCGCAGAAGTTGGAATAACTGTTGATTGGGTTGCAAATGCAACCAAACTCTTTAACAACCGAACTGCAGGCTGGTTAGCAGAGGGCTATCAAAAAATAGATATTCCAAATCTTATGGAGACTGAGGCTTATTTCTTGCAGAAAGATCAATCACCGACAAATGAATTTCACCAGTACCATGTTAAATTCTTAATAAATGGGTATTGGATTAATTTGAGTTCAACATTTGGTAAGACAATTGAAGATGGTTCCGGATGGATTGCCGCCGCAGTTGATTCGCTTTAATTTTTGCGCGATTTAAGATAATTTTTAATTGTTATTGCAATTGTCAGGAATATGAAGAATCCCGCAATTTGACGGGAAGATCCATCAAGGGCTGGGATTGAAGCGGCATAGAAACCCAGAGTTGTGATGCCTGCGCCCCAAAGCAATGCGCCAAAGATGTTTGCACTTAAGAATTTGTAGTAATTCATCTTTCCTAGACCGGCAATTGGTGGGATAAAGGTACGAATCCAGGGATAGAAACGTGCGAGCACAACTGCGGTCCAGCCATATTTTTCATAGAAATCTTCGGAACGTTTAATCATCTTTTGGATTCTTGGTCGTTCGCTCTTACCTAAGTAATTTCGACCATATTTTCGCCCAAGAACAAAGCCAACCTGATCGCCCATGAATGCCGCCAAAACAATAATTAAAATAAGAATTACTATGTTTGTATCGTGACGAGTAGCTGCTACGAATCCTGCAGCAAAGAGAATTGAGTCGCCAGGGATAAAAAAGGCAATCAGGATTCCGGTTTCAATAAAGACCAAAGCGCCCAAGAGAATGTAAATCAAGAATGGGGTCGTTGATTCGAGATTCTGTTGAACCCAATCCGAGATAGTCACGAGGGCAAGCGTATAGGCTTGGCGAATGAAAGATTATGCAATTGTCACCGGAGCCAGCAGCGGTATCGGCGCTGCCACCGCGAAATTATTAGCAGCTAATGGTTTTCACGTTATTGCGGCGGCTCGGCGGATGGATCGTCTAGCTGATTTAGCAAAGAGCGATTCCAATATTGAAATTGTTGAATTAGATGTCACCAATCAAAAGAGCGTTGATGCCCTTGCTGCGAAGTTAGTTGGCAAACCTGTTTCAGTACTGGTCAATAATGCGGGTGGTGCTTTTGATGCATCACCAATAGCGGATTCAGATCCAGAAATATGGGCAAAGACATTTGATGTGAATGTAACCGGCGCAGTGCGAATGACTAAGGCGATGATTCCGTTGATGAAGAACCATGGGGCTGGACATATCGTTTTGATGTCTTCAACTGCTGGCCGAATCGCTTATGAAAATGGTGGAACTTATATTGCCGCAAAGCACGGTGTCGCAGCCGTTGCTGGAACGCTTCGCCTTGAATTAAGCGGGCAACCAATCCGAGTAACTGAGATTGCACCTGGCATGGTTAAGACCGATGAATTTGCTGTAACTAGATTTGCCGGAGATAAGACAAAAGCTGCAAAGGTATATGAGGGCGTTGCAAAGCCATTAACTGATGCCGATGTTGCCGAGACTATTCGGTGGGCAGTGATGCTTCCAGAACATATCAATATCGATTTGTTAGTTGTTCGTCCGCTTGCTCAAGCGGCGCAACACAAGGTGCACCGCGTCATTGAATAATTAGTGGTTCTTGGATTTATGCGTTAGATCTGAAACCCAATCCATAATCGCAAAAATAAGTCCAGATAAAACGAAAGTTAAGTGGATTGCGATTCGCCATTTAACTTCAGTTACATCCAAACCATTTGCGGCATTCATGAAATCTTTTAGAAGTTCGATTACGGAAATTGCAACTAACGAACCAATTAGCTTCAACTTCAAACCAGAGAAGTCAACGCTTCCCATCCATTCTGGGCGGTCAATATCATCTGCAGCCACTTCAATTTTAGAGACGAAGTTCTCGTAGCCCGCGAATATAACAATCAGAATTAGATTGCCAAGAAGAGTTAGATCCAATAACCCTAGAAGACCGAGAACCATCTCTTCAGTAGAAGTCGAAGTCACGTGGCTAGCGAAGTGCCAGAATTTCTGGAAAAACTTGATCATCAAGATAACTAGAGCAAATGTGAGGCCAAGATAGAACGGGGCCAGAAGCCAACGACTCCCAAACATCAAACGTTCAAGCGTGTGTTCGATTAGACCGCGACCGTGACGTTTTTCATTCATTTTCAAAGAGTAACGAAATGAGCCTTCCCTTATTCTTTACCGGTGCCCGCGTTTCATAAATTCTTTTTAACTAAACCGCTAGCAGATGCCTTCCGCAAGAATGTTTCGGGCTCTAAAGATGGATTACCTGATTGGGCGAAAGATATTGCTCTCGGAGACGATGCGGGACTCTTTAAACCCGATGGCTCGGTCTGGAAAGTCCATGGCAGCCTTGCCACATTAGTTGGTGGAGTTCGCGCACTTTTACTTCAAGCAGCGCATCCAGCGCCATTGGCAGGTGTCGCGCAACATTCGAGATATGAATCTGATCCGATGGGTCGCTTGGCCGGTACAACTAGATGGCTGACGATTACGACATTTGGGTCCACTGAAATTATCGAACGCGAAGCAAAGCGGGTAAATGCGATGCATTCGAAAGTCTCGGGGGATTACACCGAAAAATCTGGATCACATTCAACTTATCGAGCCCAAGATCCACGTTTTTTATTATGGGTGCATTGCGCCTTCACTGATTCATTTATTAAATCTCACTTAGCCCTGGGATACCCATTGCCAGATGGGGCTGATGAATATGTCCGCGAATGGGCGAAGAGCGCAATTCCATTAGGACTTAGTGATGCACCAAAGTCTCTGGCAGAACTTGAAGCGACGTTAAGAGATTTTCGGATGAAAGATTTAGCAAGAAGTGAGAAAACTCTTGAAGTTGTGCGCTTCATTTTAAAGCCACCATTTGGAAGCACAGGTCTTCTTTTCTATCGGATTATTTCAAACGCTGCAGTCGCGACTCTTGATACGAATGAATTGGAAATTTTAGGACTTAAACCTAAGTCCAAGATTTGGTTGAAGGTCGCTAGGGGAGCCCTAAATATTTTTAGCGCAATCCTTGGTCCGGAATCTCCGAGTCAGAATTTGGCTCGCCAGCGCATTGCCCGTATTAGTTGAAAATTCAACTAAATCTGTTATAGGCTTTAGGTATGACCTCAAGACAGCCAGCGCTTTATATCGGGCATGGTGCGCCGCTGTTGTTGGATGATCCAATCTGGTCTGCTGAGTTAGAAAATTGGGCAAATCGTTTGGCGAAACCTAAAGCGATTTTGATTGTGAGTGCTCATTGGGAATCTGCGCCACTTGCACTTTCATCAATTGAAGCCGGAACTCCACTTATTTATGACTTTGGTGGCTTTGCTCCAAAATTTTATAACCTGCAATATCGAGCACCTGGCGCCCCAGAATTGGCTGCGCGAATTCAATCGATTCTTGGCGATACCGAAACGCATCAATCAAATCGCGGCCTAGATCATGGCGCTTATGTTCCACTTTTGAAAATGTTTCCGCAGGCCGATATTCCAGTACTTCAAATGTCGATCCCTACATTTTCACCCGAGAAGCTCTATGCCTTAGGGCAGAAGCTTGCTCCACTTCGCGACGAAGGAGTTTTAATAATCGGAAGTGGCTTCTTAACGCATGGCCTGCCCTACTTAAAAGAATTTCGAATTGAAGCAACCCCACCAGCATGGAGCGTCGAATTTGATCTTTGGGCTAAAGAGATTTTAGAACGTGGCGCTATCGATGAGTTAATGAATTACAAAGAGCTGGCACCAGGTCTGCCATATGCGCACCCAACGGTCGAACATTTTGCGCCGATCTTCTTAACGCTGGGAGCTGCATCTAGCCCCGAGGCCCCAATAACTTCAGAGATCGATGGCTACTGGATGGGGCTTTCAAAACGTTCGTTCCAGGTTGCTTAGAAATTAATTATTAGATCTAAGTACCAAGGTTCATTGGCTTTAGCTTTATGCAATTTACAATCAAATTCTTTACTAGCCAGAGCAAATAATTCGCCCGGAGTTCTTGGGCTCTTGCCAGATTTCAAAAGTAACCGAGTCAGTTCGCCCCGATATTTTTTCGAGAGGTGGGTAATGACTGAAATCTTGCCCTTCTCTTTCTTAAATACCCGTACTGCAACAGTCTTTGCTAGTTCAGGTTGCCAGACTCCGACATAAGTTGAAGAGCGACAATCAATAATTAAATCCGCTGCTAACGCATCTAGAAGTGGCTTAAGTGCCGGCTTCCAATCAGAACTCTTGATCTTTGCCTTGTAATTTGGGATTCGATCTTTCGGACTTAAGACCCCAAAAATTGCCGAGACGATTAATACCGATTTCTCACCGCGAGTTTTTGCAGCCGCACTTAGTGAGCTCCAATCCAGGGCTTGATATAAAACGCCGCTATAGACATCGATGGCCGGGGCAGTAGGTGCGTTAGCAAGCGCCTTTGTAAGTAACCGTTCTCGGATTGATAACAGCGGGAGGGCAAAAACCAATTTCTTTAAATTTATCGCAGATTTAGAAGTTGGTTCTTTCTTGCCCTCACTTGGCGGCAGAAGAATTAACATCTATTTATTAGCAGCGGAGTAGAAGCGCCCAAGGAAATCTTTCTTGAATTCCTGGAAGTCGCCGTTCTCAATTTCAGTGCGCATCTTTTCGACTAGTCGGACGATGAAACGTTCGTTGTGAATCGTGGCCAAGGTAGATCCGATCATCTCTTTGCTTCGAAAGAGGTGGTTGAGATATGCGGCTGTGTAGTTGGCACAGGTGTAGCAATCGCATTGAGCGTCTATCGCATTGAAATCGCGATTGAATTTCGCATTGGTGATATTTACCCGGCCATCATTTGTGAAGACGGCGCTGGTGCGGGCTTGGCGAGAAGGTGCAACACAGTCAAAAGTATCTGCACCATTTTCAACGCC